>JAHZCM010000100.1 GCA_019422905.1 Oscillospiraceae bacterium | reverse complement strand
TTGATTTGTTCCGCGAAGATTGCAAGCCCCGCGTCAATTTCTTCCTTGGTGATGGTGAGCGGCGGCAGGAAGCGCACCAGCTCCTTCGCCGTGAGAATCAGAAGCCCCGCCTTTGCGCAGGCGATCATCACGTCGTGCGCGTCACGGTTTTTGACCTGGATACCCAGCATCAGGCCGCGCCCGCGGACAAGCCCGACGTTTGGCAGCTTCAAAAGCTGCTCCCTAAAGTATTCGCCCTTTTCGCGCACCCCGGCGAGGAAAGCCGGATCGGAAACGCGGGAGACAACCTCCAGCGCGCCCGCGCAGGCGACCGGGTTGCCGCCGAAGGTGGAGCCGTTCATGCCCGGCGCAAAAATATCCTTCACCTTCTCGCCGGCCATACAGACTGCAATCGGCAGGCCGCCGCCGAGGCCCTTCGCCGTCGTGACGACGTCCGGCAGAATACCGCAGCCCTGATAGCTGAAAAAGTGTCCGGTGCGCCCGATACCGGTCTGCACCTCGTCGAGCATCAGGAGCACGTCGTGCCGGTCGCACAGCGCGCGGACAGCCCTGAGATATTCCCCGTCCATCGGGACGACGCCGCCTTCGCCCTGCACGCTCTCCAGCAGCACCGCGCACACCGTTTCATCCAGCTTCTGCTCGAGATCGGCGATATTGTTGCCCTCGGCGTAGAGAAAGCCCCCGGTGAGCGGGGTAAAAAGCTGATGGAATGCGTCCTGACCCGTTGCGGCAAGCGTGGTGAGCGTTCTGCCGTGGAACGAGTTTTTCAGCGTGACGATAGTATGCGCGCCCTTTTTCTCCCCGTACTTGCGCGCGATTTTGACGGCGCATTCGTTCGCCTCGGCGCCGCTGTTACAGAAAAACGAGCGGCACAGGCCGGAGGCCTCCGCGAGCTTTTCCGCAAGCCGCGTATTCGTCTCGCAATAATAGTAATTCGACATATGCTGGATGCGCGCCGCCTGCCCGGAAACGGCCTTTACCCAGCCGTCGTCGCAGTAGCCGAGCGCGTTCACGCCGATGCCGGACGTGAAATCGTAGTAATGCCTGCCCTCCGTGTCCCACGCCTCACAGCCCTTGCCGTGATCCAGCGCGACGTCCACGCGGCCGTAGGAATGGAGGACGTAATGCTGTTCCTGTTCCTTGATCGTATTGAAATCCACCTTAATCTTTTTCCTCCTCCATAGCATTCAGGGACTCCGGCTGCCGCCTGAAAGCGTTAGACGAAACCCTTTATACGTTGAAATTTGACTTTGCCGGTGCAGAATGCTTCATTCGCACCCGCTTGCCCGATTGTTCTCCTTCTGCGGCGAAGTGCGGATCGCCACACGATTGCGCAGCCGCGCCCCGGCACGCTGCCGCCCAAACCACCGGCGCAAAGTTTTCCTCCGGCCTGATGGAATGCGGCGCAGGCCGCGCCTTGCGCATATCCGGCGGCATTCTGCCGGAACAGACGGAAAAATCCGGGCGTTCCAATCGGGAAAGCGCAGCGTATCAGTAGAACATCGTGCCGATGCCTTCGTCTGTAAACAGCTCTACAAGGATCGAATGCGGCGTGCGCCCGTCGATGATATGCGCGCGCTCTACGCCGCGGCGCACCGCCTCCACGCAGCAGTCGATTTTCGGGATCATGCCGCCGCTGATGATGCCCTCGCGCTTCAGCTTCGGCACATCGCTCACGTTCACAACCGGAATCAGCGTGCTTTCGTCGTCCTTGTCGCGCAGAAGCCCGACAATATCCGTCATCAGGATCAGCTTGCGCGCGCCAAGCTCCGCCGCAATGCGCGCCGCCGCCACGTCGGCGTTAATGTTGTACACCTCGCCGCGATAGCCCGCCGCAACCGTCGAGACGACCGGGATATACCCGGCGGAAAGCGAGTCCTTCACGATCTTCGCATTGACCTCGCGGATCTCCCCGACAAAGCCGAGATCCTCCGCAGCGGGCAGCTTATCCGCCTTTAAAAGCGATCCGTCCTGCCCGCAGAGGCCGATCGCCTTGCCGCCCGTGTTCTCGAGAAGCTGGACGAGATCCTTGTTGACCTTGCCCGCAAGCACCTGCTGCACGATATCCATGGTTTCCGCGTCGGTGTAGCGCATGCCGTTGATAAAGCGGCTCTCCTTGCCAATCTTCTTCAGCATGCCGCTGATCTCCGGGCCGCCGCCGTGCACGAGCACGACGTTGATGCCGACAAGCTGCATCAGCACAATGTCGTTCATCACGGCTTCCTTGAGCTCGGGATTGATCATGGCGTTGCCGCCGTATTTGACGACGATCGTCTCGCCGGCCCACTTCTTGATATACGGCATCGCCTGCACGAGCACGTGCGCGCGGTCGCCGTTTGAAATTCCGATTTTCTTTTCTGTACTCATGTGCGGTAATCTCCGTTGATTTTCACATAGTCGTAGGTGAGGTCGCAGCCGAAGGCTTCCGCCTCCACGTCTCCGCTCTTCAGATCCACGAGAATCGTGATCTCATCGGTATGGAGCACCTTTGCGGCCTCCTCCTCGCTGAAATCGATGCCCGCGCCGTTTTCGCAGACGTTCACACGGCCGTTTGCGCTTTGGAAAGCGACGTCTACCTTGTGGATATCGATATCCGCGCCGGAGTAGCCGATCGCGCAGAGCACGCGGCCCCAGTTTGCATCCTCGCCGAACATCGCCGCCTTCAAAAGCGAGGAGCAGATGACCGACTTCGCAACGGTTTTTGCCGTTTCCCAATCGGCGGCGCCGGTCGTTCTGCAAATCAGCAGCTTCGTCGCGCCCTCGCCGTCGCCCGCCATCATCATGGAGAGCTTCTTGCACACCGCCGTCAGCACCGCGCAGAATGCGTCGAACGCTTCGCCCTCATCGGTGATCTCTACGTTGCCCGCTTCTCCGTTCGCCATCACCGCGAGCGTGTCGTTCGTGGAGGTATCGCCGTCCACGCTGATCATGTTGAATGTCGTATCCGCGGCCTTTTTGACCGCCTTTTGGAGCATTTCGGCGGAAATCGCGCAGTCCGTCGTGACAAAGCAGAGCATCGTCGCCATATTCGGATGAATCATACCGGAGCCCTTTGAAATGCCGCCGACCGTGACGGTTTTTCCATCGATTTCAGCCTGTGCCGCGACTTCCTTTTCCTTCGTGTCGGTCGTCATGATGGCCTGTGCCGCCGCGTTGGAGCCGTTTTCGCTGAGCGACGCCGCGAGCGCTTCCGCCGCGTTCTCGATCGGCTCGATCGGCAGAATCTGGCCGATCACGCCGGTGGAGGCGACGATCACGTCGTGCGGATCGATATGCACCGCGTCCGCCGCGATCTCGCACATGCGCCACGCCTTCGCCTCGCCGTCCGCATTGCAGGTGTTCGCGTTGCCGCTGTTGCAGATCACCGCCTGCGCGCGGCCGTCCGCAAGATTCCGCTGTGTGACGAGGATCGGCGCGCCCTTGACGAGGTTCTGCGTGTAGACGCCCGCCGCCGTACACGGCTTCTCGCTGTAAATCAGCGCGAGATCGAGCTTCGATTTGTTTTTCCGGATACCGCAGTGTACGCCGCCGGCCAGAAAACCCTTCGCCGCGGTGACGCCGCCTTCTATATACTGCATAAGCTTGCACTCCTAAAATGTATTTTCTGTGCCCGGGAGCGCCTCAAAGAACGCACACCTAAAGCCGGTTTTCCACTCTCGGAAGCGCCCAAAGAACGCGCCCCTAAAAGCCACTTTCCCGCAACTGCGCCGCCGTACGCGTTTACTGCGGTTATTTCCCGCACCGGCGAGCGAGGCCCGCCGAGCGACTCCGCGACTTCGCTGCGGCACGTTGCCGCCCGCTAGAACGCCGGGGGAACCTGCATCAGCCCGGTCGTTTCATTGAGGCCGAACAGGATATTCATATTCTGGATTGCCTGTCCCGCCGCGCCCTTGACCATATTGTCGATGGCGCTGATCGCGATAAACGTGCCGGTGCGCTTGTCTACAAAGATGGACACGTCGCAGAAATTCGTGTACTTGATGTTGTGAATATCCGCGCTCCTGCCCTTTGGCAGAAGCCGGACGAACGGCTCGTCCCCGTACCGCTCCTCATATGCCGCGCGGAGCATTTCCTCCGTCACGCCGTCCTTAAGGCGCGCGTAGCAGGTGGCCAGAATGCCGCGGTTCACGGGCAGCAGGTGCGGCACGAACGTGACGCGCATCGGCGCGCCCGCGATTTTGGAAAGCGTCTGCTCGATTTCCGGCGTGTGGCGGTGGTTTGCGACCTTATAGGCTGACATGCCCTCGTTCAGCTCCGGATAGTGACTGTTCTGGGCGGGCTTCCTGCCCGCGCCGGTCACGCCGCTCGCACAGTTTGCGATGATGCCGGTCTGCTCTATATACCCCTTTTCAAGCGCCGGCACGAGCGCAAGCGGCACCGCCGTCGTATAGCAGCCCGGATTCGCCACGAGCTTCGCCGTCTTGATTCGCTCGCGGAACAGCTCCGGCAGACCGTAGACCGCTTTTCGGTGCAGCGCCTTGTCCGTAAACGTGCCGCCGTACCATTCCTTATATTCCTCCTCGCTCTCGAGGCGAAAGTCCGCGCCGAGATCGATGAACGCCTTGTTTTTTGCGTTGCATTCCGCCGCAAGCTCCTGCGAAAGGCCGTGCGGCAGCGCGGCGAAAATCACGTCGCTCTTTTCCACAACATCCGCCTGCGTTTCGCAGACGAGGTCGCACAGCGCGCGGTACGCGGGATACACGTCCGAAAGCGCCATCCCCTCAAAGCTGACCGAGCTGATCGCCGCAAGCTCCGCCGCGGGATGCATGTAAAGCAGCCGGCACAGCTCCGCCCCTGCGTAACCGGTCGCGCCGACGACGCCGGCCTTGATCTTATCCATATCAATTCTCCCTTACCGTTGAATTCAACACACAGTCCACGCTCACAGCCTGTTCCGAACCGTGCTGCACAGACCGCATTCCGGGCCTTGAAGCGCGCTCAGCCCAGCAGCGCCCGGACCTCCTTCGCCGCCGCACGGACGTTATCCGGACACGGCCCGCCCTTGACCCTGCGGTCGTTCACACATTTTTCGAGGTTGATCGCCTCATACACGCCCTCGTCGAACGATTCGCAAACCTTCTTGTATTCCGTAAGCGGCAGCGTTTCGAGCGTCAGCCCGCGCTCGATGCACAGGGCGACCAGCTCGCCCGTGATTTTATACGCGTCGCGGAACGGCAGGCCCTTTGCGGCGACGAGGTAATCGGCGCAGTCGGTCGCGTTGATGAAGCCCTTCGCCGCAGCGCTGCGCATGTTTTCCTTCAGGACGCGCATCGTTTTCAGCATCGGAATAAACGGCGTGAGGCACAGGCGGAGCGTATCGACCGCGTCGAACACGGCCTCCTTGTCCTCCTGCATGTCCTTGTTGTAGGCGAGCGGCAGGCCCTTCATCATCGTGAGCAGCGTCATGAGGTCTCCGAACACGCGCCCGCTCTTGCCGCGGATCAGCTCCGTGATATCCGGGTTTTTCTTCTGCGGCATGATGCTCGAGCCGGTGGAAAACGCATCGTCCAGCTCGACAAACTTGAATTCCCACGAGCACCAGAGGATGATCTCCTCCGAGAAGCGGGAAAGATGCACCATCGCGAGCGATACCGCCGCGGCGATCTCCGCGCAGAAATCGCGGTCCGCCACGCCGTCCAAGCTGTTGCGGCTGACCGCCGCAAAGCCGAGCAGCTTCGCCGTGAGGTCGCGGTCCAGCGGGTAGGTCGTGCCGGCGAGCGCGCCGGAGCCGAGCGGACAGACGTCCATGCGCTTCACGGCGTCCTGCATACGGCCGATGTCCCGCAGGAACATTTCGGCATATGCCATCAGGTGGTGCCCGAAGGTGATCGGCTGCGCGCGCTGCAAATGCGTGTAGCCGGGCATGACTGCGTCGGCGTATTCCTCCGCCTGGTCGCACAGCACGGAAATCAGTTCCCTGAGCTGCTCCGTCAGGCCCGCGCATTCCTTCCGCAGCGTCAGACGAACATCGAGCGCGACCTGATCGTTGCGGCTGCGCGCCGTATGCAGGCGCTTGCCCGCGTCGCCGATGCGGGCGGTCAGCTCGCCCTCGATAAAGGTGTGAATATCCTCCGCATCCGGGTCGATCTGTAGCGCGCCGCTTTCAATATCCGCGGCAATTTTTTCAAGCTCCGCGCAGATTTTGTCGCTCTCGCTCTGCGCGATGATGCCGCATGCGCCGAGCATTGTGGCATGCGCGATGCTGCCCTCGATATCCTCTTTGACCATCCGGCTGTCCACCGAAATCGACGAATTGAAATCGTTCGTTTTCGGATCCGCTTCCTTCTGGAAGCGCCCTTTCCACAGCTTCATTTTGATTGATGTCATCCTTTCTCCGACAGCGCATCCGCCGCCTGCCCGATAAATTTCAAAAAGCTCTCTTTATAATTCTCCAGATGCGCGGTAACTGACGGCGCGAGCGCGCCGCTTTCGGCCATGCGGCAGAACGCCGCGTAATCGACCCACTGCGCATCGCAGGTCTCCCCCGATTGCAGCCGCACCGCGCACAGATCAAAATCCATGCGCACGCCGAACGTCTGCCCGAGGTAGTGCCCGGTCGCTTCGCCGCCGCACATCGTGCCGCCGAGCAGTGTGACCTGCTCCGCCGACACGGCGACGCCCGTCTCCTCGCGCAGCTCGCGGATCACCGCCGCAAGGCAGTCCTCCCCGGCTTGCACGTGGCCGCCCGTATTCTCCCATTTATTCGGCGCATACGACTTTTCGGGGCTGCGCTTTGTCAAAAAGATCTCGTTTTTCCCGTTCACGATCCACATGCCGACCGCCAGAATGTACTCGCCCTCCGGAAGCGGCGTTCCCCGCCTGACAACCTTACCCGTGCGGTTTCCGTCCCGGTCGTAAACGTCGATCAGCTCCATCCTCCGCGCCCTCCTTTAGGCCAGAAAAGGGCAGGCGGCTCCGCCTACCCCATATCTGAACTTTTTACTTCGCTTCGAGCTTCATCTTCTGCTTGGCCTGCACCTTGATCGGAAGGCCGAAGAGGTTGATAAAGCCCTGCGCATCCTTCTGATCGTAGACCTCGTCCTCGTCGAAGGTCGCGATCTCCTCGTCGTAAAGGGTGTACGGGGAGGTAACGCCCGCGTTGATGACGTTGCCCTTGTAGAGCTTCAGGGTGACGTCGCCGGTCACTTTCTCGTTGACCTTATCGACAAACGCGCAGATCGCCTCACGCAGCGGCGTGAACCACTGGCCGTTGTAGGTGAGATCCGCCATTTTCGGCGCAATCTGCGCCTGCATGTAATGGAAGGTTTCCTTGTCGAGCGTAATGGTCTCCAGCACGTTGTGCGCCTTGTAAAGGATGGTTCCGGCAGGCGTCTCATACACGCCGCGGCTCTTCATGCCGACCAGACGGTTCTCGACGATGTCCAGCAGG
>JAHZCM010000099.1:7071-7433 GCA_019422905.1 Oscillospiraceae bacterium | reverse complement strand
TTATGACGTACGGGTTCAAGTCCCGTCTCGCGCACCACTTTGAAAGCCGCATGAATACGGGTGATTCCGTGTTCATGCGGCTTTTTTAGCTGTCTTAAGCAAATCAAGAACCCCCGGCTTTGCCGGGGGTTCTGACTTTTTGTTATTTTTAGAAACGAACCGCAGGCAATTTTGGGGAAAAGCCTTTGTCCCGCCTTCACTTGGACAGACGTTTGCCGCTGCCCATTTCAAAGTGGTATTTGACAATACCCAGATCAATTTTGGAGTAAAAACCGCCCGTTGCCGTGATTACGGCGGTATCGCCGGAAAGCTGCACAAAAAATTTCT
The DNA here is from genome assembly GCA_019422905.1 of Oscillospiraceae bacterium. Taxonomy (GTDB): domain Bacteria; phylum Bacillota; class Clostridia; order Oscillospirales; family Acutalibacteraceae; genus Hominenteromicrobium. Next base: position 7,106 of record JAHZCM010000099.1, on the reverse strand, counting down.
GCTGGTTGGTGGCGGTGGGCGCGATCATCGCCGCT
>JAHZCM010000099.1:722-7061 GCA_019422905.1 Oscillospiraceae bacterium | reverse complement strand
ATGGGCTTACATTTGCGCGCGACGCCTAGTGTAGCGCCGCAGCCCAACGCGAGCACGCAGGCCAGCCTCTCGCCTGCGGAACCGGTACAATGCTTTTTTGCCGCGCCTTTTGAAAAGGTCATCGCAACCCAGCAGGTGTTCAGCCCAAGCGTCTGCGCCTTTAGGGCAATACGTTCTCCGTAATAGCCGATTCTTTCCTCCAAATCGCCGCTTTTTTTGCCGATCAGCGCGATATAGTTCTGCACGCCGGTAAACTTTCCGTAGTGTGCCATCATGCCGTCAAAGGCCTTTGGCTCATCGATAATCATTTGAATGTGCAGATCGCCTTCACGGTTGCAGCGGTCGATTTCGGATTGCAATACGGAGATGATTTTCTCCGGAATTTTTTTGTCCAGATAGCTGCGGACGGAATGCCGCGCCTGCATAGCCTCCAGAATTTCCATTTTTGCTGTGCCCTCCTTATGATAATATTTAAATTTCGTCATTTTCCAGCCGGGGATACCCGTTATCGGACGCACGGCGGACAACCTGAGCCACATGGTCCACAAGGGCTTTGAGGCCGTCCCAGCAGTTTTTGTCGGCGTCTACGTAGTAAAAGTTCATTGTGCCAACCCGGTGCAGGCTGATCAGCCCCGAATCTTTCAGGATCCGCAGATGATGGGACACCGCAGGCCTGGAAAGATGTGTGCGTTTTGTGATGTCCGGCACGCGCATGCCGACCTGCTCGTTTTCCAGAAGAACGATGAAAATCTGCTGTCTCGTTTCATCACCCAGTGCGGTGAAAACCCTGCGTTGCTTTTGAAACTCCTCTGCTAGAAGCCTTCTCTGCGTCAAGCATTCGCCCATGGGCTCGTCTCCCTTGCTGTTTATCTGTAGGTTTAAACCATTATACCATATTTTCCGGCCTGTGGCTGATTGGTAAAGAAAATCAAGACGAAAACTTTACGGCAATGAGACGGAGCGTTTCATTCACCCAAAAGACTGCGAAGGGATTTTACGAAATTAACAAAGTCCGTTGTCCTTTTCCATGAAGTTGAGTTCGTCCCTTGTTTTCTGCAAAACATTGCGGTAAGATGAAGACGAAAAGCCCATCAGGGCAATCTGATTGGAGAAGGGGCTGCATCATGCAAAAGAAAATTGGATTTATCGATTATTATCTGGACGAGTGGCACGCCAACAATTATCCGGCGTGGATTGAGAAAGCGTCGAACGGCGCGTATGCGGTGGCTTACGCATACGGAGAGATCGATTCTCCGCTCGGCGGCCGGACGACGGCGCAGTGGTGCGCGGATATGCAGGTGGAGCGCTGCGCGACGATTGAGGAGCTGATTGAAAAGAGCGACTGCATTATCCTGCTTTCTCCGGATAACCCGGAGATGCACTGGCCGCTTTGCCAGAAGCCGCTCAGAAGCGGCAAGCGCGTTTATGTGGACAAAACCTTTGCGCCCACAGCGCAGATTGCACGCGATCTTTTTGCGCTTGCAGAGGAAAGCCGCACGCCGATGTATTCCTCCTCAGCTTTGCGCTTTTCGAAAGAATTGATGGAGCTGCCGGAAAAGGATGCGCGCTTTGTGCTCCTGAGTGGCCCGGGAAAGCCGGAGAATTACCTGATTCATCAGATCGAGCCGATGGTGGCGCTTCTGAAAGAAAAGGCCAGGCGCGTGCAGTATAACGGTACGGAAGGCGCGGCGAGTTATATCGTTGAATTTGAAAACGGTAAGCTCGGCCTTGCAAATCTGCTCGTAGAGGGCGCGTTCCAGACAACGGTGAAGTTCAGCGACGGCACAATCGTTTCCATTCCGGAATCCACCGAAACCTTCGACCGTCTGATTGCCGGTATGATGCGCTTCTTTGAGACCGGCGAGGTGCAGGTAGACAAGGCTGAAACCATCACGATCGCGGAAATCCTGGAGGCCGCGCACAAGGCGGAGAAAACGCCCGGCGCGTGGGTCACGGTTGAATAAAGCGGGCGGGCCGGCTGGTTGAAGCGGCCCGCTTTTTATGTCTGGCTTACGCCATGAGCCGGACAAATTTCTTTTTGCCGATTTTAAGCACGCCGCCGTCCTGTAAAGCGGTTTGTACGTCGTTCGACGCGAGCTTTTCACCGTTGAGTTGAATGCCGCCCTGTACGAGCAGGCGCGTAAATTCCTTGCGGCTCGATACAAAACCGTTTTCCACAAGCGCCGGTATCAGCGCGGCCAGAGTCTGTGCGTTGAGCGGCAAAGAAAGCGTAGGGATATTTTCGGGAATGGCCTTTCGGCTGAACGCCGTGTCGTAAAATGCTTTGGCGCGTTCGGTTTCCTCCTGCGTGTGATAGAGGGCGGTGACGATGGACGCCAGCTCGTATTTGATGTCGCGCGGATTGGCGCCGCTTTCAAGCGCAGCGCGGATCTCTTCGATCCGGTCGGGATGCTCGTCGGTTACAAGCTCAAAATAGGTGATGATCTGCCCGTCCGGGATTTCCATGACCTTCTTGAACATCACCTCCGCAGGCTCCTGCACGCCGATGTAATTGCCGAGGCTCTTGCTCATTTTTTCCACGCCGTCCAGTCCGGCGAGGAGCGGCATGAACAGCGCGGCCTGAGGCTCCTGCCCGACGCTTTTCTGAAGCGTGCGGCCCATCAGAACGTTGAAGGTCTGTTCAGTGCCGCCGAGCTCGAGGTCAGCGCGAAGCGCCACCGAATCGTAAGCCTGCATCAGCGGATAAAAAAACTCGTGGATGCCGATCGGGATCTGGTTCCGGTAGCGGTTTTGAAAATCGTCCCGCTCCAGCATACGCGCCACGGTCGTCGTGGAGGCCAGCCGGATGACGTCCTCGAAATTCAGCTTTGCAAGCCACTCGCTGTTGAAGCGAACCTCGGTTTTTTCGCGGTCGAGGATCTCGAAGATCTGGTCGCAGTATGTTTCCGCGTTTTTTCGAACGGTCTCTTCGGAGAGTGCGACGCGTCCCTTGGATCTTCCGGTGGGATCGCCGATGCGTGCGGTAAAGTCTCCGATGACGATGACCACACGGTGCCCGAGAAGCTGTAGCTGGCGGAGCTTTCGAAGCGGGACGGCGTGGCCGAGGTGGATATCCGGCGAGGAGGGATCCAGGCCGAATTTGACGGTGAGCGGGCGGTTTTCCTCTGCGGCGCGCGTGAGCTTTTGCAGAAGCTCCTCGCGGCCGACAATCTCTGCCGCGCCTTTCAGGATGATTTTGAGCTGTTCGCTTGGTGATAACATGGCAATGCCTCCTTAAGATAGTAAAACCGGCGCTGCATACAGGCAAAAACGGAATAAAAAAATCCCGTCCCTATGGAACCCATAAGGACGAGATTGCTCACTCGTGTTACCACCTTATTTTGCAGACGGCTCGCGCGGCCTGCCTCATAGGGTACGGCAAAAAGCGATACCCTTGCACACAGTAACGGGGTGCTTATCCGTCGCAGCCTACTGGGGAAAAATCCCGTTTGGTGCGCAGCTCCAAGATGTATTCGCAGGGGAGAACCGTGAGCCTCTCATCAGCCGGCGTCTTTCTGTTCGGTTCGAAAGCCTGTTACTCCTTCTTATCGTAGCCTTTGCGCGGGTGCGGGCATGCCCCGAACCCGATTGTCTGTTTGCAGACGATTCAGTTTTTATGAGTATACAACCCACGGAAGCGGTTGTCAAGAAAAATTTCCGGCAGGGATTTTCATTTCGGGGATTATGTGGTATACTATGGCTCAGAAGCACAAATCCGTGCGTGAAAGGAGGTCGATGTGCGATGAAATATGTCTGTGATGTCTGTGGCTGGATCTACGACGAGGAGGACGGTTACCCGGATGCCGGTATCGAGCCCGGCACCAAGTGGGAAGATCTTCCGAACGACTTTGTCTGCCCGCTCTGCGGCGTCGGCAAGGAATCCTTCAGCGCTGAATAAGAACCGGTTAAGGGCGGACCGCCGGATGGCGTTTCCGCCCTTTTCTGTATGCATGGGTTTGGAATGCTGGCTTTGAAATGTATGGATTTCGAAACGTATAGGATTTTGAAAGCGTGATTTTCAGGCGGCGCGTTTATCGGATGGTTGAAGGGCCGGAAGTTCGGAATATCGGAGCGGCACCGTGCAAAGCCGGGAACATCCAGCCGCATTTTTCGTGTGCTGCGCCGGAAAATGCGTGTGCGAATTGGGCGGCTCTTGTGCGGCGCGGCCTTAAGCATACACCTTGCGGAAAGGTAAATGGTCGTATTTATGGAAGATGCGGAGAAGATATATGCGGCATTGCCGGAGAAGCTGCTGCCGTGGTACAGAGAGAATGCGCGCGATCTGCCGTGGCGGCACAGCACGGAACCGTACCGTGTATGGATATCGGAAATCATGCTGCAGCAAACGCGCGTGGAGGCGGTAATCGGCTATTATAATCGCTTTATGGAGGCTTTTCCGACAGTGGAAGCGCTGGCGCAGGCAGAGGAAAGCCGTGTGCTGAAGCTGTGGGAGGGGCTTGGATATTATTCCCGGGCGAGAAATCTGCAAAAAGCAGCAAAGCTCCTTGTACAGACCTACAACGGAATCTTTCCCGACACGGCCGACGCGCTGCAAAAGCTGCCCGGTATCGGCGCGTATACGGCGGGCGCTGTGGCGTCTATTTGCTTTGAACGCCCGAGCGCCGCGGTGGACGGCAATGTCCTGCGCGTTATCACGCGGCTCACCGCTGACGAGCGCCCGATCGATTTGCCTGCGGTAAAGCGGGAAATCGGGGAGCGGCTGAGCGGCGTGTACCCGGCGGGGGCGTGCGGCATGTTTACACAGGCGCTCATGGAGCTGGGCGCCTGCGTTTGCACGCCGAAAAGCCCGCACTGCGCGCAGTGCCCCGTGCGGGAAAGCTGTGCGGCTTATGCGGAGGGGGCGGTTTCAAAATATCCCGTAAAGCTGCCGAAAGCGGAAAAGCGTGTTGAGCAGCGCACTGTGTTTTTGCTGCGGTGCGGGGAATCCTTTGCGGTCTGCCGCCGCCCGGAAGCCGGTCTGCTTGCCGGTTTGTGGGAGTTCCCGAACTGTCCCGGTATGCTGTCCGTAGAGGAAGCCGTCAACTGGGCGGTGGAGCGGGAATTAAACCCTTCCGGCATTGTGCGGGAGATGCATAAGACGCACATTTTTACGCATATCCGCTGGGAGATGACGGGATACCTTCTGGATTGCGCGGCGGAAAAAGGGCCGTTTACTTGGGCGGACCGCGACGCTTTAACAGAAATTTATACGCTGCCCACAGCGTTTCGCATATTTTTAGAAGAGCTGTAAATGCAGTATTGTGTGGAAGGCAAACGTTTTCGCCGATACTTGCAGCTTGCCGGTTACAGGTGCGTGCCGGCATCTGCCGGTGGGGAGAGAGGAGAATAAGGATGAACATGGACTTGTATTTTGAGCCGTTTGCGGAGAAATATATGCAGGTAACCCGTGCAATGCTGGAGCAGGATCCGCAGAGCCGCAGGATTTTTCTGCGTGTGCTGCAGGATATGCCGCAGGCGCACACGCTTGTCTTTGAAGGCGAAAACCCGGTGGCCGTCTTTTGTACGGAAGAAACGGACGGGGAGCTGTTTTTCATGCTGCTTGTCGCGCCGGAGTTTCGGAGACGCGGAATCGGCACGGCGGTGCTTGAGCGCGCTGTGTCGGAGCACAGCGGTGAAATCAGGATCGTGCACGGATTTTTCAACCGGGATTGCGCGCCCGCGCAGCGCTTTGCGGAGAAGCACGGCTATACGCGCCATTACGATTGCGCATATATGGAATACACAGGCGGGCCTTTCCCGCAGACGGAGCTGCCGGTACGTCCGTATACGGACGAGGATTATTCGGAAAGCCAGGCTGTGCGTGCCGAAGCATTCCACAGAATGCGTGTGATGGCCGGCGATTTTCCGGAATCCACAGTCGCACAGCCCAGCCGGGAGGACCGTCTGGAATGGCTTCGGGATGCAGAGAATTATTTTGTTTATACGGATCGTGGAGAGATTGTCGGCGTGGGACATCTGGAGGGAAATGAGATTCACAGCGTTTCCGTGCGCATTGATCGGCAGGGGCAGGGAATCGGGCGGAAATTTGTGCCGTATCTTGCGAATGTATTGATGCGCCGCGGACACTGGACGGTCGCGCTGGAATGCGTCGTCGGAAACCCGGCGCGAAAGCTGTATGAAAGCCTTGGCTTCCGGGAGGCTTATACGGAACGCTTTGTGCGAAAGCATACCGCAGAGGAGGGGAAGAGATGACGCCGCAGGCGCTCATCGAGCTGGCGCTTCAAAAGCCCGGCGCATATGAGGATTATCCCTTCGGGCCGGACAGCGTAATCATCAAAGTGGAAAAACGCATTTTTGCACAGGTTTTCACGCTCAGAG
>JAHZCM010000099.1:0-712 GCA_019422905.1 Oscillospiraceae bacterium | reverse complement strand
ACTGTGACAGTATGACCGGACAGTTTTACCGGCAGATGTTCCCGGGAATTGTCGTGCGCGGATATCACTGCCCGCCGGTGCAGCAGCCGTATTTCAATACGTTTCCGCTCGGCGGCGTGCCGGACGACGTGATCCGCGAAATGCTCGACCACAGTTATAAAACGGTTGTCGGCAAGCTGCCGAAATACGTGCAGCGGCGCCTGCTGGAAAAATAAAAAAACACATCTCCGCCGCAGAGGGTGGAAATGTGTTTTTATCCGGCGTTTATTCCGCGAGTGCGCGGGTCAGCCATGCATCCGCAATGTCCAGCGCGAGGTACAGGCCGTTTTTCTCACTTGTCTTTACGATCTGCTTTCTTGTGCGGATCTCCGGATCGGTGTACATCAACTGTACGGTGCACTTATCGGCGATTTCCATATCGTCGAGCGGTTTTTTCGTTTTGATGTCGATCTTAATCACATACTTATCCGTCATGTTTCCATAGTAGAGGGTGTCGCCGCAGCGGACGAGAGGCTTGCCGCGGTACATGGGAAACGGGTTCTTTTTGCTCTCACTCATTCCATCACCATCTTTCATCGAATATACGTCCATAGACTATTTTTAAGTATAGCATATTTGCGTGTAAAACACAAACATTATTTTGAAATAATGCAGCCGCTGACGGAAAACCCGCGCAGCGGCTGTTTTGCGCTCAAGAGCGTTTATTCACCCA
>JAHZCM010000098.1:4432-7438 GCA_019422905.1 Oscillospiraceae bacterium | reverse complement strand
AGTTAAGATGAGGAAAACCTCATTTTAACTTGTACTAAATCTTGACATAGGACCACTATATTTGCAAAGAAATTTCATAATAAAACGGAGAAAAGGAGATGCGATATGAAATTGGATTTGGAAAAAATTTATGACGTCATTATTGTCGGCGCAGGGCCGGCAGGGTTGACCGCGGCGTTGTACTGCGGCCGCGCCGGATTGGATACGCTGGTGCTTGAGAAGCTCTCGCCGGGCGGGCAGATGGCGACGACGAATGAGATTGAGAACTATCCGGGATTTCCGGGCGCGACCGATGGCTTTACGCTGGCGATGAATATGAAAGCGCAGGCACAGCAGTTCGGCGTGCAGGAGGATTATGCCGAGGTTACGGCGCTCCGCACAGAGGGAGAGTTAAAGTTGCTCGAAACAAAAGCGGGTATATTACGCGCAAAAAGCGTCGTTCTGGCGCCCGGCGCTGCACCCCGGCTCTTGGGGCTTCCGAATGAGACGGCGCTGCGCGGCAAGGGGGTTTCCTACTGCGCAACGTGCGACGGCGCATTTTATCGCAAAAAAACCGTGGCGGTTGTCGGCGGCGGCGATACGGCGGCGGCGGACGCCGTGTTTCTTTCCTCGCTTTGCGAAAAGGTCTATCTGATTCATCGGCGGGATAAGCTGCGCGCATCCAAAAGCTATACGTCAAAGCTGGATAAGCCGAATGTGGAAATCCTCTGGGACAGCGTTGTGGAGGAAATCTTCGAAAACGGCCGGGTTTGCGGCATTCGCGTTCGCAATGTCAAAACGGATGCGGAACGGCGGATTGATCTGGACGGCGTATTCGTTGCGGTCGGAAATATCCCGGCGACGGATTTTGTCCGCGGCACGGTAGAGCTGGACGACGGCGGATACTTTACGGCCGGCGAGGATACAAGGACGAATCTGCCCGGCGTTTTCGCGGCTGGGGACTGCCGGCAAAAGCCGCTGCGGCAAATTGTCACGGCGGCGGCGGACGGCGCCGTTGCGGCCTATGCCGTGGAAGAATACCTGTCTTAATTAAGATGGAGGCATGGTTTGAAAAAAATAAAGGAATGCTTTAACAAATACCGCGAGCCCATCCTGTATGTGGTGTTCGGCGGCCTCACGACGCTGGTCAGCTTTGCCGCGTATTGGATTCTTGTGGATGGTTTCCATGTTCATTACATGGTGTCCACGGTGCTGTCCTGGATTATTTCCGTCACGTTTGCCTACATCACAAACCGCAGATGGGTGTTCCAGAGCCGCGCGCATGGCTTTCGCGCCATCCTGACGGAAATGACGAGCTTTTACGCCTGCCGGCTGGCGTCGGGCTTTTTGGAAATGGGCTTGATGTTTGTCGGTGTCGATTTGCTGCGGATCAATGATAAGGTTGTGAAGCTCATCGCCAATGTGATTGTTGTCATAACAAACTATATTTTGAGCAAATTGATTGTTTTTCGTAAGAAACGGGACATTGACGAATCCACATGACAGGGTTATAATCTAAAGATAAAGCAAAACCGGCGGCTTTGGGCGGCCGGGATTGGAGGTCGAAATGGCTAAGGGAAAACAGCGGCGGGACAGTTTTGAGGATATTTCCAGTTATTCCTCCAAGCAGGCCTACCGCAGAAATCAGAAAAAGAAGAAAAGAACCGGGCTGAAGATTTTTCTCGGCTTTTTATTCACGCTGTTTATCCTGGTTGGCGGCGTGCTGATTTACGCGTCCACGTATCTGCTCGGGGATTTAAAAACGACGACGATTACGAAAGACAAAGAAGAACTGGGCATTACCGAGGAAACGCAGACCGAAGCGGGCATTACGAATATCGCGCTTTTCGGCGTCGATTCGCGCGCGGATTCCGGTACCTTTACCGGGCGCAGTGATGCGATCATGGTGCTGTCCGTCGATACGATACATAACAAGATCAAGCTCACTTCGATCATGCGCGACGTGCGTGTCTACATGGGAGAGGAATGCGCCTATGATACCGGTTATGATAAGCTGAACCATGCGTATATGTATGGTGGGCCGGAGCTTGCAATTCGCACGATCAACCAAAATTTCGGGCTGGACATTGAGGATTATGTCACGGTCAACTTTGCGTCGCTGGCGAAAATCATCGATGCCTTCGGCGGTGTGGATATAGAGATCACGGACGGAGAAATTTCGGAGATCAATAAGAATCTGGAATCCCTTGCAGCGGGAAGCCCGGAATCCTTATCCGGTTCTGCGGAGCCGTACACAGGCGGTGCAGGCCTTGCGCATCTGGACGGCAATCAGGCGGTAGCCTACAGCCGCATCCGGTATATTGGCGACGACAATGAGCGCGTGGAGCGTCAGCAGGAGGTGCTTTCCGCGCTGCTCGGTAAGCTGGGCTCCATCTCCAAGCTGGAGTATCCGGAGCTGATTCGAAATATGTCGGCCCTGTGCGAGACTTCGCTTTCCTTTGACAAGATCCTCGGCCTGGCGCCGATTGCTCTGACCGGCTTTGAAATCGAGCGGCTTTCGATCCCAAGCGACGAAGAGGGCTATGCGTGGGATTACTGCGAGGGCGGCGGCTGGATGTGGACCTACGACGTCACACAGGCGGGCGCGCACATCCGCCGGTTCATTTATGAGGATGGAACAGAGGCGTAAACCGCAGACAGGGCATAATATATCTTCGGGTGCACATATAAAACGTTGAGGAGAAATTCGATATGAAGAAACCAATTCTGGTCGTTATGGCCGCCGGCATGGGAAGCCGGTACGGCGGGCTTAAGCAGATTGATCCCGTCGGGAAAAACGGGGAAATCATCATGGATTTTTCGGTTTTTGACGCGGTTCGCGCAGGATTTTCAAAGGTGGTTTTCATCATCAAGGAGGAATTGCTGCGGGATTTCAAAGAGGTGGTCGGCGACCGTGTTTCGGCATATATACCGGTGGAGTACGCTTTTCAGAAGCTGGACGATATTCCCGCGGGCTTCTCTGTGCCGGAGGGCCGTGTGAAGCCGTGGGGTACGGGGCATGCCGTG
>JAHZCM010000098.1:0-4422 GCA_019422905.1 Oscillospiraceae bacterium | reverse complement strand
GATCAATGCCGATGATTTTTACGGCGGCGAGGCGTTTCGAAAAATCGGGGCGTTTCTGCAGAATGCGCAGGATGGAGACAAAGCGCATTGGGCAATGGTCGGCTATCGCCTGGCCAATACGCTGACGGAAAACGGCCATGTGGCGCGCGGTGTCTGCGTGGAGAAGGACGGCGTGCTGGATACGATTGTGGAGCGCACGCATATCGAGTGGCGGCCCGACGGTCCCGCCTACACGGAGGATGAAGGCGAGACCTGGCATGCGCTGCCGGAGGACGCCACGGTTTCCATGAATTTGTGGGGCTTCACGCCGGGGTTTATACAGGATCTGGAGCGTGGATTTACGGCATTTTTGAAGAACGACATGCCGAAGAATCCCCTGAAGGCCGAGTATTTTCTGCCCTTTGTCGTCAACGACCGTATTCGGGCGGGCAAGGCGGACGTACAGGTGTTGAAATCCGGCGATAAGTGGTACGGCGTAACGTATCAGGAGGATAAGCCGGTCGTCATGCGCGCGCTGGCGGATATGATGGCGGCGGGCGTGTATCCGGACCCGTTGTGGAAATAGTCTGATGCGATCATAGAAAAAAGGAGGCAGGAAAATGGCGGCTGCATTTACGGAAGATGAAATCGTGTGGGAGGACAGGAAGCATTGGCTCTGGTTCCCGCTTTCCTTCACGAAATACTCGTTGACGGAGGATCGGTTTTACAGCCAGAAGGGGTTTCTGAATACGCATTACGATGAGCTTCTGCTTTATCGCGTGACGGATATCTGCCTGACCCGCACGCTGGGCCAGAAGATTTGCGGAACAGGTACGATTACGCTGACCTGCAAGGGCGATGCGCAGAGGATTATAACGATACGCAATATCAAGGATTCCATGCGGGTGAAGAACAATCTGTCCCGGATGGTGGAAAAAGCGCGCGATGAACGCAGCGTAGTGGGCAGGGAGTTCTATGGCCCGGATGGCGAAGAGCCGGACGAGGATCCGGTATTTTGAATTCGGAAGGATGGTTCGGTATGAAAAAAAATGTGTTTTTCCTGCTTTTAGGGGCTTTGTCCGTGGGGCTGCTCTGCGGTTTCGGGCCGGTGCCGCCGACCGGTGATACGCGCCCGTTCGGGCTCATAATTGCCGTTGTCGTGATCTCCGGCCTGGCTGTCGCCGGTATTGTTGCTTACCTGATTATCCGCAGCAGAAGCAGCGGGAAGAGAAGCCGTCCGAAATAATTTGTCGTAAAAGGACAGTCCCGGCGGACTGTCCTCTTTTGCGTGTCGATGGAATTGGGAGCGCAGATATAGGCATGCTGTTTTGTGCATTTTGGCGCGTGCGGTTGCTTTTTTATCGAAATCTGTGTTTTCCCTCTTGCGAAAACCATGAAAAAAAGCTATAATGAAGAAAATCAGTAGTTATGGCATTTTGCGGGATGCGGCGGCGCTTTCTGGCGTGTCTGTGCGTCTGCGCGATGGCTGCCAAATAAACTGGAACCGAAAGGAGTACCACTTATGAATTATTCCAAAGAAGTGGAAATGATGTGTACTGTAGCCAAGGGTCCGAAGCATGGTCCGGCTCCGATCCCGGAAGAGGGCAAGTGGATACAGGCGAAGGAAGTCAAGGATATTTCTGCTTACACCCACGGCGTGGGCTGGTGCGCACCGCAGCAGGGCGCATGCAAACTGTCCCTGAATGTTAAGAATGGCATCATCGAAGAGGCTCTTGTCGAGACGATCGGCTGCTCCGGTATGACGCATTCCGCAGCTATGGCGGCGGAGATTCTCCCGGGCAAGACGATTCTTGAGGCGCTCAATACGGACCTCGTATGTGATGCGATCAACACCGCGATGCGTGAGCTGTTCCTCCAGATTGTCTACGGCCGTTCCCAGTCCGCTTTCTCTGAGGATGGTCTTGTGATCGGTGCCGGTATGGAAGACCTCGGCAAGGGTGCGCGCTCCATGGTCGGTACCATGTACGGCACAAAGGCAAAGGGCGTTCGTTATCTGGAGATGACGGAAGGCTACTGCACAAGAATGGCGCTCGACGCTGACGATCAGGTGATCGGCTACGAGTTCGTTTCCCTCGGCAAAATGACAGATTTCATCAAGAAGGGCATGGAGCCGAACGAGGCATATGAGAAGTCCAAGGGTACATACGGCAGATTTGCTGACGCCGTCAAGTACATCGACCCGCGCAAGGAATAAGGAGGGCACGAAGAATGGCTACATTTGAAGGTTACGAGAGACGCGAGGCTAAAATCCTCGGCGTTCTGAAAGAATATGGCATTTCCTCGATCGATGAGTGTAAGGCAATCTGCGATGAGAAGGGTATTGATCCCTATACCATCGTACAGGAAACACAGCCGATCTGCTTTGAGAATGCAAAGTGGGCGTACACGGTTGGCTGCGCGATCGCCATCAAGAAGGGCTGCACAAAGGCTGCCGACGCTGCGGCGGCAATCGGCATCGGCCTGCAGGCGTTCTGCATTCCGGGCTCCGTTGCGGAGAACCGCAAGGTCGGCCTCGGCCACGGCAACCTCGGCAAGATGCTCCTTTCCGAAGAGACGGAGTGCTTCGCGTTCCTCGCGGGCCACGAGTCCTTCGCCGCTGCGGAGGGCGCGATCAAAATCGCCCTCAATGCAAACAAGGTCAGAACACAGCCGCTCCGCGTGATCCTGAACGGTCTCGGTAAGGACGCTGCGTTCATCATTTCCAGAATCAACGGCTTCACCTATGTGGAGACCGAGTTTGATCCGTATGCCGAGGAAGTCAAGGTCGTCAGCGAGACGCCGTATTCCGATGGCCCGCGCGCGGACGTCAAGTGCTACGGCGCGGACAATGTTCCGGAAGGCGTTGCGATCATGAAGCTCGAGAAGGTCGGCGTTTCCATCACCGGCAACTCCACCAACCCGACGCGCTTCCAGCATCCGGTTGCCGGCACCTACAAGAAATGGTGCGTGGAGAACGGCGTCAACTATTTCTCCGTGGCTTCCGGCGGCGGCACAGGCCGTACCCTTCACCCGGACAACATGGCAGCCGGCCCGTCCTCTTACGGCATGACCGACACCATGGGCCGTATGCACTCCGACGCGCAGTTCGCAGGTTCTTCTTCTGTTCCGGCTCACGTAGAGATGATGGGTCTCATCGGCATGGGCAACAACCCGATGGTCGGCGCGACCGTCGCCTGCGCTGTTGCGGTGGAAGAGGCTTCCAAATAAGTTTCAAAACAGGCGCTTTTGGCCCCGTCCGGCTTTCGGACGGGGCCTTTGCTCATTCCTTTATCTTATGCAGAGCGTGCCGGCTTTTAAAGCTGCGCAGAAAAGAAAGCACGATCCGTGCAGCTTCGGGAACTGTTTTTTCGGTTGGGGCGCATTTGTGGCGATGGACAAAGAAAAAAATATGTGCTAAGATGAAAGCGTACAGTTAGAAGCGGAAGGGGTCAGAGCTAAAATGCCGGAACGGTATGCATAGAAGCGCTGAATTCGGGCCATGAAAGATTTTGGCACCGCATGGATGTGGCCGGAGGGATCAAGGGCCGCATGGATTTTTGAAAGGGACGGCGGAACATGAATGCATTTGAAAAGCTGGAGAAACTGACCGCTCTGGCAAAAGCGGACGACAATCTGCGGCTGCTTTTGCTGGAGACACGGAAGGAGGACGATCCGCTCACTTCGTTCTGCAGAATCGCGCAGGCGGCGGGTGTAGAGCTTTCCGTGGGCGAGCTGTTTGCCGTGGGACAGGAGTATTCGGATAACCAGTGCAAGAGCACGAACGGCGGGAATCCCACGCCATATGACGCTTTTGACGACGCCTACGAGAGCTTTCTTGCGTCGATTTCCTGAGTGGAAGGAACCGGAAGCCGTATAGGGACAAGCGCATTTACCGAAAAGAGCGCGGGCAGGGACTTGTCTTGTAAGAGGGGGAATGAACCATGCAGTATCTTTGCAGTTTGACGACGTTGCCGCACGTCAGCTTTATGAATTATTTCAACCCAAAAGGGGAATGGATGCATTTCCGCCGCCGGAATGTCGAGTATATCATGTATTATATTGCCGAGGGCGAGATGTACATTCAGGAAAACGGAACAGAATACGTTTTGCTGCCCGGCGATGTATTCTTTTTGCAGCCGTATCTGGAGCATGTAGGTACGCGGCCGGCGAAGTGCGCCTATTATTTCGCGCATTTCAGCAACCTGTCGCTCCTGCCCTTCGATTACGGCGAGGGCACGGCGCTTGAAATTGCTGACCATGAGCTGGCGGAGGATACCGTAGACAGCGTGTTTGATTTTGAACACTGTATGCTTCCGAAGCACATCCGCGTGCGGGATGAAGCGGTCCGCGCGCAGATTGTTTCCCTGTTTGACGAGGGAATCGAAAAATCGCGCTCCGGCATGAAGAATTACCGTGTGTTCTGGGCCTGCAAGCTGCTGGAAA
>JAHZCM010000097.1:6943-7452 GCA_019422905.1 Oscillospiraceae bacterium | reverse complement strand
TTGAACATGAGGAAATGTACGGCGAGCGGTTCAATATCCCGCAGCCCGACGAGCTGGTGTTTATCAGCTGGTTTGAGGGCGGAGAGGTATTCCGGAGCGGCTGCTGCTACCACAGGGGAAAGGGCAAGATATTCTATTTCCGTCCCGGGCATGAGGTGTTCCCGATTTACCATCAGCCGGAAATCCAGAAAGTCATCACGAACGCAGTGAAATGGGCGGCGCCGATCCGGTTCCCGGACGTAACCTTCGGCAATACCGCTCCTGTCGTTCCGATTCAGGCAAAGCTGGAGCACAGCATTCAGGGGCTGCATGAGCAGAAAGATAATGCTTAATGCGTAAAGCAGACTCGAAAGGAGTATACATAGTGGATAAAAAAGTGATTCGCATAGGCTCAGTGGGCCTTGGCGAAATCTGGACCGGTGTACATGAGCCGGGAATTCGCAGAAGCCCCGACCTGGAGCTGGTGGCGATCTGCGATATCGACGAAGAGAAGCTCAAAGCGGCAGGGG
>JAHZCM010000097.1:0-6933 GCA_019422905.1 Oscillospiraceae bacterium | reverse complement strand
TGACGAAGCTCACCGCTTTGTGCGCTATCAGGATCTGATCAACTGTCCGGATGTAGACGCGGTGGATATCTGTACGCCGAACGACGTTCATTTTGAGGTCGGCATGGCGGCTGTAGAGGCGGGAAAACCGTACGATATTGAAAAGCCGATTACCATGACGGCGGAGCAGGCGGATATTCTCGCCAAGGCCACGAAGGAAAAGGGAATCAAGAATATGGTTTGCTTCTCTTATCGCTTCAAGGCGGCTGCGCGGTATGCCAAGGATCTGATTGCCCAAGGAAAAATCGGTCAAGTTTATCACGTGGATATGCAGTATTTCCAGTCGTGGGGACTGCCCCGTGCAAATACCCCGCTGGTCTGGCGTTATATCAAGGAACGCACCGGCTCCGGCGCTTTGGGCGATCTCGGCTGCCATGCGCTCGATCTTGTCCGCTTCGTCGTGGGAAAGGAATACATCAACATTGTGGGCCATACCGGAACCTATGTGAACGAGAGAAGGCTCACGCAGGGCGAGGGTACGGGCACCGTCGATGTGGATGATTTCTGCAACTATATGGCCGATATGGAGGGCGGCGTTTCCGCGAGCTTCCAGATCACCCGGTTCGGCTTTGGGCGCGGAAACTATCAGAGAATGGAAATCTACGGAAGCGACGGCGCTATCGTATATAGTCTGGACGCAACCCCCGGCCAAGAGGATGAGATTGAGGTATGCGCCGGCGATATTCAGGCGGACGCGCATGTATTTTCCAAGCTGCCGGTTCCTCAAAAGTATTACAGTGATCAGATGCAGTCCTTTGCCGATATTCTCAACGGTGTGGGCGACGGTATGCCGGCCGATATTGCGGACGGTCAGGCCAATCAACACGTGCTGGATACGATTTTGGAATCTGCCGCAAGCAGAAAGTGGATGAAGATTCTATAAGCTGCTTGAAAATTATTGCGTTATAATCGGTAAGAGCTAAAAACTGCTGCTTCTTAATGAGGCAGCAGTTTTTTATACCGATCAAAAACCACTGGCTTGGCAGAGGAAATGTACGGGAACCTATGCGCGGGAAAACGCCGAACCGGTAGAATAAAAGACCGGTAGAATAGAAGGGAAGCTCTGGCTACGCGACGAAGCCGGAGCAGAGGACGTTAAGGTATAGTATTTATTGAGTGTGAAACCATTTTACCGGACGGAGCTCCATTGACAGATCCCCGCAAATCTGATATAATTTTAAATATAGATCTGTTGGAAATGGGTCTTGGACAAAACCGGCTAAAGGAGCATTATACATCTCATGGGTGTCATGCGCATTCGTAAATAAGCACAGCTCTACCGAATTTTTCTGACGGTATAGCTGTGCCTTTTTGCGTCTGTAAACGGCAAATGAGGTGTATTTTTTATGTCCAAAAATCATGGCAGGGGAAGCCTGCCCTACTCGGTTTCCCAAAACTTTTTGACGAGCCGCAGGTTGATTGAGCGGCTCCTGAAAAAGGCGCAGATCACCGGTCAAGACACGGTTTTGGAAATCGGTGCTGGAAAAGGCCATATTACGAAGGCATTGGCGAACGCCTGCGAAACGGTAATCGCCTATGAAATCGACAGGAAACTGTATGAAAGCCTGAAGCCACAGCTTCCGGAAAGCGTCAGGCTGTACTGTGCGGACTTTCTGAAATGTACGCTGCCCGGGTCGCCGTACAAAGTATTTGCAAATATCCCGTTTTCACGGACGACCGAGATCCTGAGAAAACTGACAAGGGCGGATTCCTTGCCGGACGGCATGTGGCTTGTGATGGAAAAGGGCGCGGCCAAGCGGTTTTGCGGATTGCCGCGGGAAAATTTGCATTCTCTGCTGATTAAGCCTTTTTTTGAAACAAAAATTCTCTACCATTTCCGCCGCGAGGATTTTCACCCTGCGCCGCGAGTGGATACCGTCTTGTTGGAGCTGAAACGCAGACAAGAGGCGGATATCCAACCTGCGCAGCGGCGGGATTTCGCACATTTTTTATCGCACAGCCTCCAATACGGCTTGTTTGGCTCCCGTGCGTTGCTGACCAAAAGGCAGATTTCGACGGCTCTGAGGTTGGCCGGACTGCCGCAGATTGAACGGTCCGACGCCGTTTTATATGTACAGTGGCTTTGCCTTTTCCGATGCTGGCAGCAATATGGGAAGAAGCTGCGGCCTTAAAATACAAGAAAGAACGTGGAAGTCCTTTTTGCCCGGACCTTCCACGTTCTTTCTTGTTATACTTCAGCGATCGGACGGAAAGCGGATGCCGCCGCTCCGGCGAAGCTGCTCCATGTATTTGGAAACCGTATAGGCCAGCGCGGCGCATTGTGCATACGCCTCAGAAGAGGCCTCCGGCTCCGTGATAAACCGGTAAAAATCCTTGGCTTCCCAGCCCATCAGCTTATACTTGGGCTCTTCACCGCAGACGGCTTCACGCGTGCCGTCGTTGTAAATGATTTCAATATTCGCTAGGCGGGAAATGGACTCCACAGAAACCGTACCGAGGTCGCCTTGAAAATCGGTGTTTGCGGCGGCCTGCCCGATTTTTGAATAGACGAGGTTCACGAGCTTGTCCGGATACTGCATGGCGATGATTCCGCTGCCGTCCGCACCGGAGCCGAGCAATTGTGCGGTAATTTGAGACTGCTCCGGCAGGCCGAAAAGATAGAGCGCCGGATAGATGCAGTATACACCGAGGTCCATCAGCGCACCGGTTTCGAGCGCTGGATTGAAGATGTTCGGCAAGCTGCCCGCGAGATAGGCGTCGTATTTGGAGGAGCGCTGGCAGAAATCGATCTTTGCCATATGAATGGCGCCGATCTTTTCCAGCGCCTGTTCCAACAGCCTGCGCTGCGGCAGGTGCATAAACATGATGGCTTCCAGATACACAAGCCCGCGCTCCTCGGCAAGGGCCTGTAGGGCCTGAACGTCCGCCGCGTGTGCGGAGAGCGGCTTTTCACAGATCACATGCTTGCCGTTTTCGAGAAAAACACGCACATGCTCCGCATGCAGCTTGTTCGGGCTTGCAATATAGACCGCGTCGATCAGGTCGCTCTGCGCCATGGCCCGCACATCGGTGAAAACCGTGCTTACGCCGTATTTTGCGCCGAAGACCCGGCCCGTCTCCTCCGAGCGGGAATAGACGGCCGTCAGCGTCCAGAGGCCGCTGTCCAGCGCGCCCTCAATGTAGCTGTCGGTAATCCAGCTCGTGCCAACCGTACCAAATCGCAACATAGTGACTGCGCTCCCTTCCGGTCTTATTCCACGATCTCGACGATCGTCTTGATGATGTCCACGATCTTTTCCATGTCCTCAAGAACGGCGAACTCAAATTTGCCGTGTGCATTTTCGCCGCCGGTGCAGAGGTTTGGGCAGGGGAGGCCCATGAAGGAAAGGCGTGCGCCATCCGTACCGCCGCGGATCGGACTGATTTTCGGCTCCACACCGTTTTTCAGCATGGCGGCTTTGGCGGTCTCCATGATCTCCATATGGGGAAGGATCATTTCCTTCATGTTGTAATAGGTGTCCTTAAGCTCCACCTGAACCAGATCGCGCCCGTACTTGCGGTTGATGAATTCCGCTGCAAGGCGGAACTTCTCCTTGCGCGCTTCGAAGAGCGCTTTGTCATGGTCGCGGATGATATAGTGCAGCTCCGCGTGCTCGATCTCGCCGTGAATATCCAACAGATGCGCAAAGCCCTCGTAGCCCTCGGTGTTTTCCGGAATCTCACGAACCGGAAGCAGGGAGGCAAATTCCATCGCGATACGGCTCGCATTGATCATCTTGTCCTTGGCGCTGCCGGGATGGACGCTCCTGCCCTTAACGACAACCTTGGCGGAAGCGCCGTTGAAGTTCTCGTATTCCAGCTCGCCGAGATCGCCGCCGTCCACGGTGTAGGCGAAATCACAGCCGAAACCCTCAACGTCAAATGCGTCCGGTCCGGCGCCGATTTCTTCATCAGGCGTGAACGCGATCTTCACAGTGCCGTGCGGCAGGTTGTCCCGGATGATCTCCTCCGCAGCCTGCAGGATCTCTGCTACGCCCGCTTTGTCGTCCGCACCGAGCAGCGTTGTGCCGTCCGTCACGATCAGCGTCTTGCCGATGCGCTTCGTCAGCGCCGGGAAATCCGCCACGGCTGTGACAATGCCGAGCGCCTCGTTCAGAACGATATCCTTGCCGTCGTAATTCTCGATGATGCGCGGCTTGACGTTCTCGCCGCTGAAATCCGGGGAAGTGTCCATATGCGCGATAAAGCCGATTGTGTTTTTCTTCTCGCAGTTTGCGGGAATCGTCCCGTATACGTAGCCGTGCTCGTCCATATACGCGTCCGCAATGCCGATCTGCTTCATGTCGTCCACAAGGCGCTGTGCCAGGAGCTTCTGCTTCGCTGTGGAGGGCATGGTGCCGGTGGTTTCGTCGGACTGGGTGTCGTAGCGGACGTAATCCAAAAATTTTTCTTTAACGGACATTCTAACCAACTCCTGTTCTGTAATAGCCGGATTCTATACCGTACTTACTATACTACAAACTGTTTGCCTTTGCAAGAATCAAAACCACTAGTAAACGGCCTACTCAAGCCCCGGAGGGCGGTATTTGCTGATACCTGAAAAGGGTATTGAAAGATATCATCGCATCATCCGCTTCGCAACCGGTAAATCAGTCCATGCCCGGCGGTTTTCAGGTTTACGGCAATTCTCCGGTTTTCATGTATCTAAAAAAATTGTGCCCTCAGGACAATAGATCTATTTTTAAAAGACTATTTTTTACTTGCTGTTGCTTTCCACCCATTCTTTGCCAGGCTTTTTATTCTCCCGGCAGAACCGGGGATTCTGTTATACTAAAGCAACACAAAAAGTCCCGCGCCGGAAGGTCGTGTCCAGCGCGGGATACTTCTGTTTCAGAGGGGATTAAAGTTCAGACCAGTACCGCTTCAGATTGGCAAGGCCGATGCGCAGAGCCACAAAAACAGGCTCCATGCCCTCGAATTCGATGGAGATATAGTCGTCGTAGCCGGCTTTTTTGAGCTGATACAGGCACTGCTTGACCGGTACGTTGCCGTGGCCGACGATCGTGCCGCGCAGGAAATTGCCGCCGCGGGTGCGGAAGGCGCCCTCACCGGGATCACAGGCGTCAAAGGGCTTTACGATAAAATCCTTCGCATGAACATAAATCGCATACGGTGCAACGCGTGCGAAAGCGGAAGCTGGGTTTTCATCCGCACAGAGGAAGTTGCCCATATCGCAGAGCAGGCCGAAGTTTTTGTGGTTGACCGCGGCATGGAGCTTTTCCACACGCTCGGAGTCCTGCGCGTAGAAGCCGTGGTTCTCAATCATCGTGCGGATGCCGAACTGCTCCGCATACTCGGTAACGGCTCTGCATCCCTCAGCCAGACGGGGAATCAGCGTATCGAACGCGCAGTATTTGCCCGAATCCACCGGATAGCCGACGGTCGCGTCATGGCGCATACGCTTGACGCCGAGAATGCAGCCGAGATCGACGAATTTCTTAACGCGCTCGATCTCTTTCTGGAGATCGCCGTCGCTGCCGTTGATGAAATCGGCGCCGATGGTCAGGCTGGAGATTTCCAGGCCGACACGCTCCGCCTCCGCGCGGATCTTCTCGGCGTATGCGGGACGCTCCTCCTCGGGAAGCGGGAGAAAGTCGACAAAGTCGACGAATTCAATCGCATCAAAACCGAGCTCCTTGGTCTTGGCGATGACCTCAAACGGGGTGATCTCCCCGGCGCGAATCATCTTCATGTAGCTGTAGGAACTGACAGAATACTTCATTGGTAATGCATCCTTTCCCAGATTCTCTGGAAATATTAGTCGCCGAAGGAAATGCCGATCTCCTTGGCCGCGAGGATTTCCTCGCAGTCCACCGGCACGGTTTTGAGCTTACCGGCAACCTCGCTCAGCGGCACGGGAATGATCTTGCCGTTGACAAGGCCGACCATGTTGCCGTACTTCTTTTCGCGGATCAGCTTGGCCGCTGCCGCGCCGAAGCGCGTGGAGAGCACGCGGTCGTAAGCGCATGGGCTGCCGCCTCTCTGGAAGTGGCCCGGCACGCAGACGCGGATCTCATTGTCCACGCGGGTGGAGAGCTCCTCGGCGATGCGGTAAACGATGGAAGGATGCTTCATATCGGCACGCGCCTTTTTGAATTCCTTCTTCTTCATGGCGGCCTCCTCCTTGGAGAGCGCGCCCTCCGCAACGGCGAGGATGGAGAACTTCTTTCCCTTTGCGATTCTATTATTCAATGTTTTTGCGACTTTGTCAATATCATATGGGATTTCCGGCAGCAAAATTACGTCTGCGCCGCCGGCAATGCCGGCATACAGCGGCAGCCAGCCGACCTTATGGCCCATGATTTCCACGCAGAAGATGCGCCCGTGCGAGGTCGCCGTCGTGTGGATGCAGTCGATGACGTTGGTCGCGATTTCCACGGAGCTGTGGAAGCCGAAGGTCATATCGGTGCCCCAAACGTCGTTGTCGATGGTCTTTGGCAGGGAGACGACGTTCAGCCCCTCCTCGCTCAGCAGATTCGCTGTTTTCTGCGTGCCGTTGCCGCCGAGGATGACAAGGCAGTCGAGACCGATTTTCTTATAGGTCTCCTTCATGTTCTTGACCTTATCGACGCTATTCTCGTCGATGACGCGCATGAGTTTGAAGGGCTGGCGGGAGGTGCCGAGGATCGTGCCGCCGAGCGTCAGAATGCCGGAAAAATCCTCCGGCTTCATCAGCTTGTACTCACCGAAGATCAGGCCCTTGTAGCCGTCCTTGATGCCGTAGATTTCGACGTCGTCGCCGAATTCCTCGTAGAGCGATTTCGCAACACCGCGAATCGAGGCGTTCAGGCCCTGACAATCGCCGCCGCTTGTCAAAATACCAATTCTTTTCATTTTCCTTCAACCTTTCTTTCTGATTGTGTTTCAGGACAC
>JAHZCM010000096.1 GCA_019422905.1 Oscillospiraceae bacterium | reverse complement strand
AATTTTTGTCGCCGCCGCATAGTGCAGACGGATCTCCTCGCGCAGCCGGGCGTCCGTCTTGTAGTCGAGCGCGCTGGAGGAATCGTCCAGCACGAGGATTTCCGGGTCTCCCGCCAGCGCGCGGGCCAACAGCAGCCGCTGCTTCTGGCCGCCGGAAAGGTTCGCGCCCTTAATCGCAACCGGCGCGTCCAGGCCGCCCTGCTCCTCAATGAACGGTAGCGCCTGCGCGCGGCGCGCGGCCTCCAGAAGCTGCTCGTCGCTCAGATTGCGGCCCAGCCGGATGTTTTCCCGAATCGTATCCTTAAAGAGTGTATCATTTTGGAAAACAACGCCGAATTTGGCGCGCAGATCCGTCGTGGCGTAGTCCCGGATATCCACGCCGTCAATCTCAATCGCGCCCTCCTGCACATCGTAATACCGCATCAGGGCGCGGATGACCGTCGATTTTCCCGCGCCGGTCGCGCCGATGATGCCGAGCGTCTCGCCGCGCTCAAGCGTAAAGTCCAGATCGCGCACGGCGAACGACCCGCGCTCGTAGCGGAAGGTCACATGGCGGAACGCGATATGCGGCGCATGCTCCGGCAGGAAGCTGTAGTGCGGCTCGGTTTCAAACAGCTCAATCGGCGTGTCGAGCACCTCGAGCACACGGGCGGAGGAGGCCGCCGCGCGGGAAAGCATCGTGAACATGCGGTTGATCGCCATCAGAGCGTTCAGCACGATGGTAAACAGGTTCATAAAAGCGATGATCTTACCGATCTCCGTCGTGCCGTTATTGACGCGCACGCCACCCACCACGATGACCGCGACGATGCCGAGATTCAGAAGCAGGCTCATCACCGGATTGATGATCGCCATCGTTTTTTCCGCCGTGCGTTCTTTCTCGGTGAGGTCGTCGTTGACGCGCTTAAAGCGGTTCCGCTCGTACTCGGCCTTGGAAAGCGCTTTGATGACACGCACGCCGACCGCGTTCTCGCGCACGCCGCGCAGCATGGCGTCGGACGCCTTCTGCACGATCTTGAACAGGCGCACGCCGCGGCGGGAAACATAAAACGTAATTGCGCCGACAATCGGCAGCGTCGCCACCATAATCAGCGTCAGAACCGGATCGAGCGTCAGCGTGACAATCACGCCGCCGACAAGCAGAATCGGTGCGCGGACGCCGAGGCGCTGGATCATACCGACCGTCTGGTGCAGCACATAGGTATCGCTCGTCATGCGCGAGATCAGCGAAGGGATCGAAAACTGATCCACCCGGCGCTCAGACAGATACGAAATCTTCTCAAACAGATCATGCCGAATCTGCCGCGTACAGTCGCGCGCAACGGCGGAAGCCATCCGGTTTGCCACAATATTGCCGATCCACGCGAACAGCGAGCAGAGAACCATCAGCCCGCCCCAGATACACACCGGCTTCAGCCGGCCCAACGGGATCAGATCGTCGATGATATAGGACAATATCCACGGAATCGCCAGCTCCACCAGCGTGCCGCCCGCCTTGATGCAGAAGCCGACGCTCATCCGTGGGATGAACGGCTTCAGATAGACAGCCAATCGTTTCAATACAATTCCCTTCCTTTTCCCCGTGGGCAAATCTCCGCAGCCCGACATTTAGTTGATTTTGCAACTATTCTACCATGCTTTATGCGGAATTGCAAGGGGTATAAATGATTTTCCGGCACGAAATTCGCGTCGGCCATGGCTTGTAGCCGGCGCCGGACGATTCCCGTAAAAGTTCCGTTCAGCGCGGCTTGAAGCAGAGGTCAAGCGCAGCGGGCACAACAAAAGGGTTCTCCTTCAGACAAAAGCTCCGCCGGTTCGCCCTGTCTCTTGACTTTGCCGCACCGGTGTGATACAATATCCGAAATACTTGTCCAAAGGATGGTGAACGCAATGCTGCATACCGACTTTGATCCCTGCAAAACCGCCGTAATCAACCCCGAAGAAATCATCCCGGAAAACCAGAGGATGCCGGAGAATTTCATCGGCGTTTTCTCGCATAAGATTGTGGATGAATATGTGGAACGGCTGCGTGCGGAGGAGATCGCGGAGCTCGGCAGCTGCATGGGTCCGCTGCCCATTTGGCGCTGCGTCTGGCCGGACGGCACCGTGTTCGCCCTGATGAGCATGCCCGTCGGCGGGCCGAGCGCGGCGGCGGTTTTGGAGGAAACGCACGCCATGGGCGCGCAGAAATTCGTGATGTTCGGCTCCTGCGGCGCGCTGGACCACACCATCACCGCCGGGCACATCCTCGTGCCGTTTGCCGCCGTCCGCGACGAGGGCACGAGCTACCACTACCTGCCGCCCGCAGAGGAGGTAGAGCTGGATTCCCGCTGTGTGGACGCGGTATGCAAAGCGCTCGATGCACTGAACGCCCCCTACGCCCGCACAAAGACATGGACGACCGACGCCTTCTACCGTGAGACAGCCGCAAAAATGCAGACGCGCCTTGCGCAGGGCTGTGCGGTGGTGGAGATGGAATGCGCCTCGATGGCGGCCGTATCCCGGTTCCGGGGCATTCCGTTCGCGCAGTTCCTCTGGGCGGCGGACTCCCTTTCCGGCGAATCATGGGATAAGCGCAATCTCGGCAACCTCGGCATGGACAGCGGCGCGCTCTATATGGAAGCCGCCGTGCGGACCTTTCAATATTTATAAGGCATAAGGCAGGTGCACCAAAATGTACATTTATTTCCCCAGTTGCAACTTCACCAAGGCCAGCCCCGCGGCGGCCAAAAAAATTCGCGCATATTTGACGGAGCGCATGCCGGCGGCCGGCTGCTGCCGCGTGGACAAAACCGTGCGCGCGGCGGATGACACCGCCGTCTATTTCTGCCAGGCCTGCCGTGAGGTATTGGAGGACCGCCTGCAAACCCTGAGCCTTTGGGAATACCTGGACGGCGACGACGGCTTCTCCTTCCCCCATTATGACGGGCTGCGCGTGAACGTGCAGGACTGTTGGCGCGACCGCGCACATCCGGAGATTCATGCGGCGGTGCGGAGCCTGCTCTCCAAAATGCACATTGAGGCCGTGGAGCTGCGCGCCAGCCGCGAGAACGCCGATTTCTGCGGGAACCTGCACGCCGAACCGAAAGCCCCGGAGCTTCGGGCACTGGTTGCGGCGCAGGACGACAAGCCGATTTGGGAGATGCCTGCCGCGCTTGAAGAAGCCATTATGCGCGAGCAGGCTGAAAAGATCACCGAGCGCTGGGCCGTCACCTACTGCAACCGCTGTACGCTGGGCCTGAAAACCGGCGGTGCGCACGCAGTACACCTGCTCGAGCTGCTCATGGATACGGCAAAGCTCTGAATTTGCGGGCCGGCCCGCAGAAAAAAATTAACAAACCCTTAAAATTCCCCGCGCAGACTGGAAATGCACGGGGAATTTGTCTATAATTAGAATGGTGTTTTATTGTTATAAATAAAATTCATAATGGATTAAGCACATTTGCTTCAATTTGAAAACAGGAGGATACAACCATGAAAGAAAATATGACCATTCAGAACCTGTACGACCTGCGCTTTACGCTGGCGCGCCCCTTGCTTGAAAACCTCACCTATCCGTGGGAGGCCCTGCCGCTGATCGGCTCCTTTATCGTGGAGCTGGGCAAAACGCTGTCTCCCGACGAGTACGAGCTGCGCGGTGAAAACATCTGGGTGGCAAAAAGCGCAAAGCTGTATCCAAATATCTACATCGCCGGCCCAACGATCATCGGCCCGAACACCGAGGTGCGTCCCGGCGCGTTTATCCGCGGCAATGCGCTGATCGGCGCAGGCTGCGTTGTGGGCAACTCCACGGAGATCAAAAACGCGATTTTGTTTGACGGCGCGCAGGCGCCCCATTACAACTATATCGGCGATTCGATCCTCGGCTACAAATCGCACACGGGCGCGGGCGCCATCACCTCAAACCTGAAGCAGGACCACTCGCCGGTCACGATCCTCGCGGACGGCGAGCGCGTGGAAACCTCCATGCGCAAATTCGGCGCGATGCTGGGCGACGGCGTGGAGATCGGCTGCGGCAGCGTGCTGAATCCGGGAACCGTGGTCGGGCGCGGCGCGCGCATCTATCCGCTCTCCATGGTGCGCGGCTACGTTCCGGGCTTCAGCATCTACAAGCGCGCCGGGGAAATCGCCGAGATTCGCGACATATAAGAAAGGAACCGCAAGTATGCTCGAAACGATTAGCCAGATTTTGCAGCGCGTCCTGAATTCCAGCCTGCTCACGACCTTTCTGCTCGTCGTGCGGATGGTCACGCCAGTCATCGCGCTGTATGTTGTCTGGCGCTGCTACACCTCCTTTAAAAGGGGGCAGCGCCGGAAAGACCCGGTCATCATGCTGGAGGACGCCGCCACAGGCGTGCACTTTCCGGTGCTGTACTGGGAAAATTCCATCGGCCGAAGCCGAAGCTGCGATATTCAGATTCCGGACGATTCCGTCTCCCGCGACCACGCCGTGCTGATGCGCCGCGAGGAGGGCTGGTTCATCTGCGACACCGGCTCGCACCTCGGCACGCGCGTGCGCGGCAAGGAGATCACCGAGCCGGCGCTCGTGGAGATCGGCGACAAGTTCTCCATGGGCTCCACCACGCTGATCCTGCGCAATGCCGACGAGGTGCCGCAGAAAAAGCGGAGCATCTTTACCGGCTTTTCGAAGGAGGCGGCTTCGCCCTTTAAGCTGATGCTCTGCGTCACGCTGGTGCAGCTTTCGCTCACGCTCCAGCTCATGCTCGGAACCGGGCAGTTCCGCCTTTACCCGCTCGCGCCTTTCGGCATTCTGTTCTTATCCGGCTGGGCGCTGTATTTCTTCTCCCGGCGCATTTTGAAGCGCGTCAGCTTCGAGATTGAGACCGTCGCGCTGCTTCTTTCCAGCATCGGCATTCTGCTGCTGAGCGGGCAGGGGCTGGACGCCATCAAGATGCAGCTTGCCGCCATGCTGATCGGCATGTTTCTCTTCTGCTTCCTCGTCTGGTTCCTGAGCGATCTTGACCGCGTGATGAAGGTCCGGCTCTATATCGCCATCGCGGCGATTTTGCTGTTTGCCGTAAATCTCATTTTCGGCAAGGAGATCAACGGCTCGAAAAACTGGATCATCATCGGCCCTCTGAGCTTTCAGCCCTCTGAGCTGATTAAGATCGCCTTTGTTTTCGTCGGCGCCTCCACGCTCGACCACCTGCAAACGCGGAAAAACATCACGGAGTTCATCGTGTTTGCCGCCATTTGCCTTGCGTTTCTGTTTCTCATGCGCGATTTCGGCACGGCGCTCATCTTCTTCGCCTGCTTCCTCATCATCGCTTTCATGCGTTCGGGCAGCTTCCGCACCATTTTTCTGATCCTCGCTGCGGCCTGCTTCGGCGTATTTCTGATTTTGCAGTTTAAGCCCTACGTCGCCCAGCGCTTCATGGGCTGGATGCACGTTTGGGAGCATCCACAGGACAGCCTGGGCTACCAGCAGACGCGCACGCTCACCTACATAGCCAGCGGCGGCCTGTTCGGCGTCGGCCCTGGCAACGGCTACCTGAAATACATCGCCGCTGCGGACAGCGACCTTGTTTTCGGCATGCTCTGCGAGGAGCTTGGGCTTTTTATGGGCCTCGTCGTCCTCGCCGGGCTCGCGCTGTTCATCCTCTATGCGCGCAGCGACGTGACCCGCAGCCGCTCGACCTTCTACGCGATCGCGGCCTGCGCGGTTTCGGGCATGATCCTGTTTCAGACCTGCCTCAATATTTTCGGCCCGACCGACGTCCTGCCTCTGACCGGCGTCACACTGCCGTTTATCAGCGCGGGCGGCTCCAGCATCCTGTCCACATGGGGGCTGCTGGCATTCCTCAAGGCCTCCGACGAACGCACCTACGCCGCAAAGCGCGGCGGCCGGCGCAGCGGCGGGCGGAGCGAGCCGGAGCCGCTGCCCAGCGCCACCTCTTCCCGCACCCGCACGCCGCAGGCCCGGCGCGAGGACGCGCCGCCTGTTCGCCGCACGCCCACGCGGCGCACGCATATGGAGGTGCGTATTCCGGAGGACAAGCTCACACCGCAGACAGCGCGTCACGCGCGCGGAAAGGGGGATGACCGCAGATGAAGACAACCGGATTTCGTTCCTTTGTACTGTATATTCTTCTGTTTGCCTTTCTCGGAGGACTGGCCTATTTCCTGCTGAATCTCGCCCTCAACGGCGCCGACTGGGTCGCGCAGCCGTATAACGGCCATATTTATGCCGAGGACGCCACGGTTTCTTCCGGTACGATTACGGACCGCAACGGCATGATCCTCGCAAAAAGCGAGGACGGCTCCCGCGTCTATGCGGAGCGCGAGGCGGTGCGCCGCTCCCTGCTGCACACCGTCGGCGATTCGAGCGGTTATATCAGCACCTCCGTGCAGGCCGTCCACCGCTCGAAGCTCATCGGCTACAACCTTTTCACCGGGCTGAACCACACGATTTTTTCCGGCTTCGGCACGGATATCCGGCTGACGATCGACGCCAATGCCAACGCGGCGGCCTTCGACGCATTTTCCGGCCGCGACGGCTCTGCCTTCATCTACAATTACGAGACCGGCGAAGTCCTCGTGAAAATCAGCGCGCCGACCTATGACCCGATGAACGTGCCGGAGGATCTCATGGAGAACGAAGCCTATGACGGCGTTTTTCTCGACCACACGCTTTCCTCCACCTACACGCCCGGCTCTATCTTTAAGCTGGTCACGGCCGCTGCGGCTATGGAGTACCTGCCTGATTGGGAATCCCGGACATACACCTGCGAGGAATCCTGCGATATCGGCAGCGGCACGGTAACCTGCCTTGGCTACCACGGCGAGCTCAACATGGAGCAGGCGCTGGGCCATTCCTGCAACATCTACTTCGCAAAGCTGGCGCTGGATATCGGCGCGGAAAACCTGCAAAAAAAGGCGGAAGAAATGGGCTTTGGGGACACCTTCCACTTTGATTCGGTGGAAACCTGCAACAGCTCCATCGACCTTTCCGGAGCGACCAGTCTGGAGCTGGCCTGGTCGGCGGTCGGGCAGGGCGACGTGATGGCGAATCCCTACCACATGGCGCTGCTGATGGGCGCCATCGCAAACGGCGGCTCCACGCCGGAGCCGTACTTAACCGGCAGCGGTACGGGCACCACCTATACGCTTCTGGACGGTCAGACCGCCTCCACCCTGCACAGCATGATGCGCAACAACGTCGCCAATTATTACGGCGACTATATGTTTAACGGCTATACGCTCTGCGCAAAGACCGGCACAGCCGAGCTGGACGGTCAGAATCCGAACTGTTGGATTGTCGGCTTTTCCGATGATCCTTCCATGCCCTACGCTTTTGCCGTCTGTGTGCAGGAGGGCGAGTCCGGCCTCTACACCGCTGGACAGGTCATCGCCGCCGCGCTGAGCGCCATAGGTTGATTGAGTATCTGCAAAGCATTTATAAAACGGAGAGCGGAATAAAATCCGCTCTCCGTTTTCGCGTCTCAATATTCATCGGGGAGTTTCGCTTTAAAAATATTTTTAATTTTTAATAAAATTTA
>JAHZCM010000095.1:6998-7567 GCA_019422905.1 Oscillospiraceae bacterium | reverse complement strand
CTTTTCGTTCACGGACGATGAAAACGAAGCGGATTTCATTCTTTTCAACACCTGCGCCATCCGCGAGCATGCCGAGGACCGCGTTTACGGCAACATCGGCGCGCTGAAAAACGTCAAGCGCCGCCACCCGTCCGTGCTGATCGCGGTATGCGGCTGCATGATGGAGCAGGGGCGTGTGGCGGAGCGTATACGCACGACGTTTCCCTTTGTCAACATCGTGTTCGGCACACATGTCATCCACCGTTTGCCGGAAATGCTGTTTACCGCGGTTACGGATTCAAAGCGCGTTTTTCTGCGCGGCCATGAATCGAAGGAAATCGTTGAGGGGCTGCCTGTCCGGCGGGACGGCACGTCCCGCGCGTGGGTCACCGTGATGTACGGGTGCGATAATTTCTGTTCCTACTGCGTGGTGCCCTATGTGCGCGGTAGGGAAAAGAGCCGCCATCCGGACGCGATTGTCGCGGAGTGCCGCGAGCTGATCGAACAGGGCTATAAGGAAATCACACTGCTTGGGCAGAACGTCAATTCCTACGGCAAGGGCCTGCCGGAGAAGATCAATTTCTCCGAGC
>JAHZCM010000095.1:0-6988 GCA_019422905.1 Oscillospiraceae bacterium | reverse complement strand
TCTCCGAGCTTCTGCGCCGGATCGATGCGATTGACGGCGACTACCGCCTGCGCTTCATGACGTCGCACCCGAAGGACGCGACGCACGAGCTGTTTGACACCATCGCGCAGAGCCGGCATATCTGCCATCATGTGCACCTGCCTTTTCAGTCCGGCAACAGCCGCGTGCTGAAAGCGATGAACCGCCGGTATGACCGCGAGAAGTATCTGGCGCTCGTCGCCTATGCGCGTCAGAAAATGCCGGATCTGTCCCTGACCTCCGATATTATCGTCGGCTTTCCGGGCGAGACGTACGAGGAGTTCTGCGATACGCTGAGCCTGATCCGCGAGGTCGAATTTACGTCGCTCTTTACCTTCATTTTTTCTTCCCGCCCCGGCACAAAGGCGGCGGACATGGAGGATCCCGTGCCGTACAAAGAAAAGACCGTCTGGTTTTCGGAGCTTTTAAAGACGCAGGAGGAGATCGCGGCCCGGCGGTGCGCCGCCATGGTGGGCCGCACTGAGCGCGTCCTTGTGGAAGAGCGCAACGAAAAGAACGGGCTTTTATGCGGGCGCACGGAAAGCAGCATCATTGTGGAGTTTCCCGGTGAGGATGAAGAAATCGGCACATTCCAGGACGTGCGGGTTACGGAGGCGCGCAACTGGATTTTGCGTGGCGAAAAGGTCGGATAAGCAGGGCGGCTTGCCGCTTGTTTATAAATCAATATAAAGTATAAGGAGATATTCAAATGGATATTATCGAACTTGCAAGAGAGCTTGGAAAAAAGATTCAGGAAGACGAGCGCTTCATCGCGATGCGCGTGGCGTGCCAGCAGAGCGACGCCGACGAGACGCTGCAGAGCATGATCGGCGAGTTTAACCTGAAGCGCATGGCGATCAACAACGAGGCGCAGAAGGAGGACCGCAGCGAGGAGACGCTGCGCAAATACAACGACGAGCTGCGCGCGATTTACGCGGAGATCATGCAGAATCCGAATATGGCGGCGTATAACGCGGCGAAGAACGAGCTGGACGCGCTTGTGCAGCAGGTGACGACGATCATCACCAGAAGCGCAGACGGCGAGGATCCGGAAACCTGCGACTGTGATTCCTGCGGCTGCACCGGAAATTGCTCCTCCTGCGGCGGTGGCTGCCACTGATTGGATAGATACGGAGACTGGGCATGGCTGATTATTCCCCAATGATGAAGCAGTACTTCGAGGTGAAGGAGAAGTATCCGAACACGATTCTTTTCTTCCGCCTCGGAGACTTCTACGAGATGTTTTTTAACGATGCAAAAACCGTGTCGCGCGAGCTGGAGCTGACGCTTACCGGGCGCGACTGCGGGCAGGAAGAGCGTGCGCCGATGTGCGGCGTGCCGTTCCACAGTGCGGAAACGTATATCGCGAGGCTTGTGGCAAAGGGCTATAAGGTCGCGATCTGCGAGCAGATAGAGGATCCGGCGCTTGCAAAGGGCATTGTGAAGCGCAGCGTGATCCGCGTGATCACGCCGGGCACCGTCATGGAAAGCAGCATGCTCGATGAATCCAAGAACAACTATATCGCCTCGATTTATTATTTCGGGGAGAATATCGGCATTTGCTTTGCCGACATTTCCACGGGAGAGCTGGACGCGACGACGCTGACGGCCAAAACGCCGGAGGCGCTCTCACAACTGGTCATCAACGAGCTGTCCCGCTTTTCGCCGCGCGAGATTCTCATCAATCCGGAATTTACGGATTTTGCAGATGTGGCGAAATTTATATCCGAAAAGCTGAGCGCATCGCTGGAGTGCATGGACTTCGACGTTTACGCGCCGCAGTCCTGCACGGATGCGGTCGGGGCGCAGTTCCATGCGGATGTGCTGGAGCATTCCGCCGTTTTGGAGCACCGGGAAATCGTCATGGCGCTCGGCGCGCTGCTCGATTACCTGAAGCGCACGCAGATTACCGGCCTGGAGCGCATGGAGGAAATCAACGTTTACTCCGAGGCCAGAACCATGCGGCTGGACCTCAACACGCGCCGGAATCTCGAGCTGATGGAGACGATGCGGAACAAGGAACGCCGCGGCTCGCTTTTGTGGGTGCTCGACAAAACCAAAACCGCGATGGGCAAGCGGTTGATCCGCGCGTGGCTGGAGCAGCCGCTTTTAAGCCCGGCGAAAATCACGCTGCGTCAGAACGCCGTGCAGGAGCTTTTTGAAAACCGCCCGCTGCTCGACGCCGTGACGGAGAGCCTCACCGGCATTTTTGATCTGGAGCGCATCATGACGCGCGTTGTGTACGGTTCCGTAAACGGCAAGGACCTGCGCGCACTCTGGTCGGCGCTGACGAGGCTTCCGCAGTTGAAATCCGTCATTGCGGGATGCGCATCCACGATGCTGCGCGCGATTGAGGGGCAGATCGACACGCTTACGGATATCTGCGCGCTGATCGATAAGGCGATCGTCGAGGAGCCGCCGCATACGATCCGGGAGGGCGGCATTATCCGCGAGGGCTTCAATGCGGAACTGGATGCGGTCAAGAACGACATGACGAACGGCAAGCAGTTGATTGCCTCTCTGGAAGCGCGTGAGCGCGAGGCAACCGGCATTCCGAAGCTGCGCGTCGGGTATAACCGTGTTTTCGGTTATTATCTCGAAGTTTCCAACGCCTTTAAGGACAAGACGCCGGAGCATTATATCCGCAAGCAGACGCTTGCAAACGGCGAGCGGTATATAACGCAGGAGCTGAAGGAGCTGGAAAACCGCATTCTCGGCGCGCATGACAAGTCCATCGCGCTGGAATCCAAGCTCTTTGAGGACGTGCGCCGCACGGTTGCGGATCAGCTCACGCGGGTGCAGGAAACCGCGAAGGCGATCGCGCAGCTCGACGTGCTCGCGTCGTTTGCGGCGGTTTCGATTAAAAATGATTATACGCGCCCGACGATCACGATGAACGGGCGCCTGTACCTGAAGGACAGCCGCCATCCGGTGGTGGAGGCGCTGCTCGGCGGTTCCACGCCGTTTGTGCCGAACGATCTGGACATGGACCCGAACCAGAACCGCATTTCAATCATCACCGGGCCGAATATGGCAGGCAAATCGACGTATATGCGGCAGGTTGCGGTGATTGTCATTATGGCGCAGATCGGCTGCTTTGTGCCGGCAGCCTCGGCGGAAATCGGCATTGTGGACGGTATTTACACGCGCGTCGGCGCATCGGACGACCTTGCGGCCGGGCAGTCTACCTTCATGGTGGAGATGGCGGAGGTTGCGGACATTCTCAAAAACGCGACGCCGGACAGCCTGCTGATTCTCGATGAGATCGGGCGCGGCACCTCGACCTTCGACGGCATGAGCATTGCCCGCGCCGTGATCGAGTACGTCCATGATAAGAAGCTGTGCGGGGCAAAAACGCTTTTTGCGACGCATTATCACGAGCTGACGGAGCTGGAGGATATGCTGCCCGGCGTGCGCAATTTCAGCATCGCCGTCAAAAAGCGCGGGGATGAGATCACCTTCCTGCGCCGGATTGTCCGCGGCGGCGCGGACGACAGCTTCGGCATCGAGGTGGCGAAGCTCGCCGGCGTGCCGGATAAAGTCGTGCGCCGTGCAAAGCAGGTTTTACAGAGCCTGGAGAGCGGCGAGCTGGTGACGGCGCCGAGAAACGCGGCGCCGCCGAAGCGGGAGGAACCGATTCAGCTCACGATGCTTACGAAGGACGCTGAAGTGCTTCGCCGCCTGAAGGCGGTCGACGTGAATACGCTGACGCCGATCGAATCCATGAATCTGTTGTTTGAGCTTGTAAATATGCTCAAGGACTGAGCATTGCGGTTGAATTTTTGAAAAGGCAGGTGGTGCGGATATGCCGAAAATCAATGTGCTGGACAAACACGTGGCAGAGCTGATCGCCGCGGGCGAGGTCGTCGAACGCCCGTCCTCGGTCATCAAGGAGCTTGTGGAGAATTCGATTGACGCCGGCGCTTCGATCATAACAGTCGAGATCCGGCGCGGCGGCGTCACATACATGCGCGTTACCGACAACGGCTGCGGCATCGACCGTGAGGACGTGGCGACGGCTTTCCTGCGCCACGCGACGAGTAAGGTGCACGGCAAGGACGATCTGGATGCGATTTTGACGCTGGGCTTCCGCGGCGAAGCGCTGGCCTCGATTTCGGCGGTTTCCCATGTCGACCTGATTACCAAGACGCCGGAGAGCGAAATCGGCACGCATTATGCGGCGAGCGGCGGTAGTGAAATCAGGATGGAGGATGCCGGCTGCCCGAATGGCACGACCATTACCGTGCGGGATCTTTTTTACAACGTTCCTGCGCGCATGAAGTTTCTGAAAAAGGATACGTCGGAGGGCAATGCTGTCGCGGGCCTGATGGATAAAATCGCGCTTTCCCATCCGGAAATCTCGTTCCGCCTGATCCGGGAGGGCAAGGAAACGCTGCACACACCCGGCGACGGCAAGCTGCTTTCGGCGGTTTACGCGGTGTTCGGCAAGGAGTTTTCCTCAAACCTGATCCCGCTCGATTACACCTTCAACGGCGTGCATGTGCACGGCTGCATTTCCTCGCCGATTGGGAGCCGTCCGAACCGCAGCATGCAGAACTTTTTTATCAACGGGCGCTTTGTCCGCAGCCGCACGGCGGCCGTCGCGCTGGAGGAGGCCTATAAGGGCTCCATCATGGTCGGGAAATTTCCGGCCTGCGTTTTGCATCTGGATATGCCCTTTGAGACGGTGGATGTCAATGTGCACCCGGCAAAGCTCGAGGTGCGTTTTGTCAATGAGCGCCCGATCTTCGATGCGGTTTACCACGGGGTAAAGTCCGCGCTTTCGGCAAGCCGCGATACGAAGTCGATCGCTTTCGCGGCGCGCCCGAAGCCGCCCGTGAACCCCTATAAGCCCGATTATGTGGAGACGCCGGTGCAGACCCGCATTTCCGCGCCGCAGCCGACAGGGGAAAAACCGGCTGTGCGGATGCCGGAGCCGTCTGCTCCGGCACAAATCCCGAAGGAGCCCCCGGCGCATTTGCAGGAAGAGCCGGCGGCCGAACCATCCGGCTTTGCGGACAGCGCGCCGGCTGTGCACGTGCCGCTGCGCCCGGCGGAAATTCAGAGCGCCATGGAGCGCATTCTCGACTATGAGCCGCAGCCGGTAACTCCTGTGCCCACTCCGGCGGCGCCAAAGCCGGTCGCGCCGGATATCGCGGTGGAGCCGGAGGATGAAGCGGTGTTCCACAAGCCTGCGGAAACAGCGGCGCATCACAGCTTGGTCGGCGAAGTATTCGATACGTATATCATCCTGCAATACGACAGCGAAACGCTGATGTTTATCGACAAGCACGCCGCGCATGAGCGGCTGCTGTATGAACAGCTGAAAAGCCGCAAGGGGCCGGCAGCGGCCCAAACGCTCCTGATGCCGGTGACGGTCACGCTCGATAAAAACGAGTACACCGCAGTTTTGCAGCATCTTGATGTCTTTGCGGGGGCCGGATTCGAGGTAGAGGATTTCGGCGGCGGCACCGTGCTGGTGCGCACCGCGCCGCTGAACCTGAACGGCGCGGATATCGAAAGCTCCGTTTTGGAAATGGCCGGGTATCTGGAGCAGAGCAAAACCGATGTGGCGACGGAGCACATGGAGTGGCTGTATCAGAATATTGCCTGCAGCGCGGCAATCAAGGGCGGCAATGCCTCGAAACGCGAGGAACTGATCGCGCTGGCGGAGCGTCTGGAGGAAAATCCGGAGGTGCGCTATTGCCCGCACGGCCGGCCGATCTATGTTATGCTGAAAAAGAAAACGCTTGAAAAGGAATTCGGGCGTATTTAGCGGAAAAAGGAGGCTGCGGCGTGGAAAACAAAATAAAGCTGCTGGCCGTCTGCGGCCCCACGGCCTCCGGAAAAACCGCGCTGTCCATTGCGCTTGCAAAGGCGCTGGACGCCGAGATCGTCTCCTGCGACTCAATGCAGATTTACCGCGGCATGGAAATCGGCACTGCAAAGCCCACGGAGGCAGAGATGGACGGCGTTGCGCATCATCTGCTGGGCTTCTGCGATCCGGCTGAGACCTTCAGCGTGATGGATTACACGGAGCTCGCCGCCAAGGCGATCCGGGAGATCGACGCCCGCGGAAAGCGCGCGATTCTGGTTGGCGGTACGGGGCTTTACGCCCGCTCGCTGCTCCGGTCGGTTCCGTTTACCGAGAACAGCCGGGATGCTGCGGTGCGCGCGGAGCTGCAGCAGACATTTGAGGCGTCCGGCATCCGGCCGCTTTATGAGCGGCTCAGCGCACTGGACCCGGAGAGCGCCGCGCAGATTCATCCGAATAATACGAAGCGTGTGATCCGCGCGCTGGAATACTGCCTTGTGGCGGGGGAGCCGTTTTCCGCGCAGGCGAGGGCTTCCAGGCTCGTGGAGTCCCCATACGATTATAAAATGATCTGCCTTGGTTTTCGGGACCGCGAGAAGCTGTATGAGCGGATCAACCGCCGTGTGGACAAGATGCTGGAGGAAGGGCTCGTGGAGGAGGCGCGGCGTTACTACGCGCGCTACGGCACGTCGGGGAAAACCTCGGTACAGGCCATCGGCTATAAGGAGCTGTTCCCGCACTTTGAGGGGACGTGCACTCTGGAGGAAGCGGTCGGGAACATCAAACAGGAAACGCGCCGCTATGCGAAGCGTCAGCTCACATGGTTTCGGCGCGAGGAAAACACGATTTGGCTGTATGCCGACGACTATCCCGATACGGCGGCATGGATCGGGGCGGCTATGCGGATTGCGGCGGAGCATTTTCGCAGAGACTGCCCGTGAAAGGAAGAACGGCGATGAACAATCCCTTAATTCGAAAAATCGGCGCGACCGCAGTTGCGGTTTTGCTTTTAATATATGTCGGTTATCAGGTTTATCTGAGCCAGTATACCGGCCTTACAACGGAGACGGCCATGTATTCCACCGTTTCCGAATCGATCGATGCGACCGGCATCATCGTCCGCGATGAGGAAAATATGGATTTCGAAGACAAAGG
>JAHZCM010000094.1 GCA_019422905.1 Oscillospiraceae bacterium | reverse complement strand
CCAGCAGGTGTTGTGCCCGTTCATGCCGGCCGAAAGGCTCATGCCCGCAAAGCAGCCCTTGCCACGGATGCCATCGATCACGGTATACGCGCGCCCCTTCTGCACAGGGTGCTCCTGCCGGTAGGCGGCGTGGAAGTAGCCGCTGTCCGCGGGGATTTCCCCGTGCCAGCCGGAAATCATGTAGTAGAGCGTCTGCGCCTCTCCGCTACGGTTCTCCATCGTGATGCGGCAGTGCTTTTGAAACGGCATTTCCCAATAGCAGTTATACCCGCGCCCGGGCGCAACGAGCACCATCGCCGAGTT
Source organism: Oscillospiraceae bacterium (assembly GCA_019422905.1). Classification (GTDB taxonomy): domain Bacteria; phylum Bacillota; class Clostridia; order Oscillospirales; family Acutalibacteraceae; genus Hominenteromicrobium. The sequence continues at coordinate 7,367 of JAHZCM010000094.1, read as the reverse complement.
CAGCACCGGGTAATTTCCGTCCCGGTCCGCGAAATTCTCGTCGTACGCACAGCCGAAGAACGCCGAGACCGGCGCTTCAACCGAGGGCTTGTCCATATCGTCCCAATAGGCGCGCAGCACAAAGGAATGTCCGATGTAGCCCGTAAGCCAGATGTGCGTAATCATACCGGGACCGTCCGTGTCGCACAGCGTGACCGTCTCTCCCGGCTGAATCTGGATACACGGGCGCAGCTTTTCGCAATCTCCGCCGTGCGTGCCGCCGCCCTTCGTGCCGGTCGGATTCTCCGCCGAGAAGCCGAAGCTCTTTCTGTTCTGCATTCTGTACAACGCCATTATCCTTCTCCTCCCAATTTCAGACTGCACACGGAGAAATCCGCCTTACGCCTCTGAAGTCCTGCGTACCGGCCAGACATATTTCCAGTACCGCGCCGCATCATGGTAAAAATACGCGATTCTGCCGGGCGTGGTATCGCGGCGACATCCGGCGGCATCGTAATCAAAATCCGCCATCGCCTTCTCGATTCTTTCCTCCACGATGCGGTTTTCCGTCTCATAGTCAAAAGGTCCATGCTCGAAAACGAGATACTCCGCCTCGGGGACGTCCACGAGCAGCATCTGCGGCGGTACCTCGCCCTGATAGTCTGCCGGCAGGCGCACGCCGTAGCATTCCGCGAGCGGAATGCCCCAACTGCACACCCTGCCCCGCGGCTCCATCATGAAAGCCATGATCTGCCCGCTGCCGCTGTTCGATTCACTTCCGCCCATGTCGTCCAGCTTGCCCTTGATGCTGTCGAGCAGGCCGCAGATCGTTTCACAGTCCTGTCCCGGAATTTGGCTCTGCTTCTGCCAAAAATCCCAGTACCCGATGCTCTCATAGTTTTTGATATGCAGAAATTTGTGCGCGGGTATCGTGACAAAATACGTCTTTACACGGTTTGCTGTTTCCATTCGGTCCATCTCGATTCCTAAAAAGTAGCGGTCGAAGGGATGAATTTTCGTGCGGAGAACAACCGGCACGGGCTTTCTGCGGTACTCGCTCGGTGCAATACCGTAAGCATCCTTGAAAGCCCGGGTAAACGCCTCATGGGACGAAAAGCCGTAGTCCAGCGCGATGTCGAGAATGCCTTTCTCCGTGTCGCGCACCTCCTTGAGCGCAAAGGCGAGCTTCCTGCGCCGCAGATAATCCCGGAACGTCATGCCGGAGATCTCCCTGAATTTCCTCGTAACATAAAACTCGGAATATCCCATCCTGCCGGAAAGGGAACGCAGCGTCAGGGCTTCATCCTTACGGCTCTGGATGCACCGGTCGATTTCGTCCACCATAATCTGGATTTGCCGCTGCCACTCATACATGTGTCTGCCTCCGTTTCGGCCGCTCTGCCTATATTATACAGAAGCGGAAAGCGCATCGCTTGATTGCACTTGCGGAATTTGCAGGCCGCTGAAAATGCGGGGCAGCGCCGCGCGCCCCTCACGCACGCCCTCGTCATGGAGCGCCAGAAGCGAGGGGATATCCGCGCTTGTCCGCCCTACACGGATCGGCTCGAGCGGCCGGATAATCGCCGCTTTCCCTTCCCGCTCAAGGCGTTCGCACAAATCAAGCTGACGGTTATAGATTTCATGGCGGCGAAGCATCGCGTCCGCAACGGCCGGATATTTGCGGAACACCACCCGCAGAAACGATTCATGCCCGAACGGCTCCTTGCGATAGCCCGCGTTGCGCGTCAGCACGACCACGTGAAAGCGGTTGCCGTCCGCAATCGATTTTTCAATGGGGATCGGGTCGGTAATGCCGCCGTCCAGCAGATCATAGTCCTTAAAATGCTGGATTTTTGTGAGAATCGGCACGGAGCAGGAGGCCATTGTCGCCGCAAAAGGTGGCGTGATCTCCTCTTTTTCAAACCACACGGTTTTGCCGTCCACACAGTTCATCGCGCCGGTCAGAAAGCGGGTTTTCTGCGCTTTGTACGCCTCCCAGTCAAATTGAATATGCTGCTCCGGAACCGTTCGGAATATGTAATCGAAGCCGAACATGGAGCCGGTTTTGAGAAAGTTCCGCTTGCTCACATATTCCGGGCTGCCCACATAATGCTCAATGATCTGGCGCGAGCGCATCGGCTGCCCGGAAATGTAGGAGAGCGCGTTTGCCGCGCCCGCCGAAACTCCGATGATATACGGAAACAGGATGTCCTTTTCCAGAAAAGCCTCCATCACGCCCGAGCTGTAATAGCCGCGCAGGCCGCCGCCCTCCAAAATAAGCGCCGTACCCGCCGGAAGCACATTTTGCAGTTGCCTGCCGGGAATCGGCGTCTGTGTAAACGGCATCGCAGCTCCCTCCTTTTTGTTTAGCATACCACATAGGCCCGGCAAAGTCAAGATGCATACCGGCGTACAGGCCCAATCATCGCGCTAACCACCACGCTAATCATTGCGACAACCTGCATGCCAATTATCATGCTAAGCATTGTGCCGACCGGCGTGTCAGCCTGCGCGGTCATCCCACAATTCTGCCGTCCGTGGAAATGACCTTCACCTGATACGGAATCTGCTTGCCACTCTGCCGGAGCGCATGGGCCGCCGCCCGCTCCAGTCCGCCGCAGCACGGCACCTGCATGCGCACGACCGTCACGCTGCGGATCGCGTTCTGCCGGAGAATCTCCGTCAGCTTCCCGGCGTAATCGCCTTCATCGAGCTTCGGGCAGCCGATCAGCGTGACCTTTCCCCGGATAAAATCGCTGTGGAAGCTGCCGTACGCATAGGCGGTGCAGTCCGCGGCAATCAGGAGATCCGCACCGTCAAAATACGGCGCACAGACCGGCACGAGCTTGATCTGCACCGGCCACTGCGCCAGCTCGGACGCTGACGGCGCGGCGCACGGAGCCGCTGTGCGGTGAAAAGCATGGGCGCGGCTCCCCGGACAGCCGCCCGGCGCGGGCATATCGGCCGTCTGCTGCTTTCTGCGCTTGTTTTCCTCCACGGCAGCCTCATCATAGGCGGCGGCTTCGCGCTCCACAAAAGAAATCGCTCCCATCGGACAGGCGGGCAAACAGTTTCCGAGGCCGTCGCAGTAATCGTCCCGGATCAGCCGCGCCTTGCCGTTCACCAAAGCAATGGCCTCCTCCTGGCAGGCATTGGCGCACAGACCGCAGCCGTTGCATTTTTCTTCATCGATATGGATAATTTTGCGAATCATTCCATTCTTTCCTTTCTTCAACAAAATTCATGCTTTGTTTATTGACTTTACGGTGTGAGTATACTACGATTAGCTTGAAAAGTATGTTGTTAAAACAACAAAAAGGAGATTTTGCTGCAATTCTTGCAGCATCGAAAGTATTCATGTACGATTTTTTGACGAAAACCCGACTGTTTCACGGCGTTTCTGCCGGAGCCTTGGAGGATCTGCTCGAATGCCTCAAGGCCACGCAGCGGAATTTCCGGAAGGGAACGGTAATCCTCCACGCCGGCGAGGAAACCGATTTTCTCGGCCTTGTGCTGAGCGGAGGCGTTCACATTGAAAGCGACGACGCATGGGGAAATAAAACCATTCTCGACCGTGTCGGTCCCGGAGAAATTTTCGCGGAAACGTATGCCTGCCTGCCGGACGAGCCGTTGATGGTCAACGTGGTTGCGGCCGAAAACACGTCTGTGCTTTTCCTGTATGCGCCCTTTCTGATGGAGTCCTGCACGCCGGCCTGCGCCGCCCATGCGCAGGTGATCCAAAACCTGTTTTCCCTCAGCATTCAGAAAAACCTCACGCTGTCCCGCCGCATCTTTCACACCGCGCCGAGAACGATCCGCGGGCGGCTTGTCTCCTATCTTTCGTCGCAGTCGATTCAGGCGGGCAGCCGGAAATTTTCGGTTCCCTTCAACCGCCAGCAAATGGCCGACTACCTCGGCGTAGACCGCTGCGCGCTCTCCGCCGAGCTCAGCAAAATGCACACGGAAGGGCTTCTCAACTTCAAGAAAAACCGCTTTGAGCTGAAGGGCTCAAAGTCCACACAAAATCAACAAATCTATTAAGAGCCAAAATTGGAAAGGATGATCCGCATGTTCAAATTCTTCTGGTCCCGCAGCGCCTCCGTCTGCACGGCGTTGGCCTATGTCGCCCTCGGCCTGATTCTGCTTCTGTTCCCCGGCATGTCCGGCACCGTGTTCTGCTGGGTGCTCGCCGGCGGCGCGCTGGCTTATGCCATCAACCGCTTCTGGTGCTTCTACCAGGCGCGCAAGGCCGGATTCACCGCCGCAGGCACGCTGACTCTTGGCCTGCTCTTTACGGGCTTCTCCATTTTCTGCTTTGCACGGCCAAACGTCATTCTTTCCTTCCTGCCCGCCGTGCTCGGCGTTATCCTCCTTGCGGACGGCATCGGCAAGCTGCCCCTCGCAATTGAGGCGTTCACCGTACACAGCGCGGCGCGTTTCCCGCTGATCATTTCCTCTCTCGTACCGCTGGCGCTCGGCGTTCTGATTATCGCGAATCCCTTTGGCGCGGCAAAGGCCGTCATCATGTTCTTTGGCGTCAGCCTGCTGCTGGACGGCATTCTGGACCTCATCTCCGCGATTCAGACGCGCCGCGCGGAAAAAGCCGAATACAAGGATATCCGGTAAAGCACGCGGACATTGACGCTGCGTGCCGGAGCATGCTATACTGAACACAACAGAAATCTATGGAGGTTTGCCTATGCATCCGAACATTGAAAAGGCTTTCGGCGCTTACGAAGCGCTGCTTGCCAAGGAAAACAAGCCGTCCGCTTTCTACAACGGTATCTACACGCGCTACGAAAACCCGGTCCTGACACGCGGCCATATCCCGCCGTTTTGGAAATTTGACCTCGACGAGACGACAAACCCGCTCGGCCTTGAGCGCCTCGGCGTCAACGCGGTATTGAACGCCGGCGCGATCAAGCTCGACGGCAAGTACTGCCTTGTCGCCCGTGTGGAGGGCAACGACCGCAAATCCTTCTTCGCCGTTGCGCGCAGCGAAAATCCGGTGCAGGGCTTCCGCTTCGACGATTATCCGGTTGTGCTGCCGGACACCTCGCCGGAGGAAACCAACGTATACGACATGCGCCTGACCCGCCACGAGGACGGCTACATCTACGGCGTTTTCTGCAGCGAAAGCAAGGACAAGTCCTCCCGCGATCTCTCCGCGGCATTTGCTTCCGCCGGTATCGTCCGCACAAAGGATCTTGTGCACTGGGAGCGTCTGCCGGACCTCAAGACAAAATCGCCGCAGCAGCGCAATTGTGTGCTGCACCCGGAATTTGTGGCGGGCAAATACGCCTTTTACACCCGTCCTCAGGACAGCTTTATCGAGGCGGGCGATCAGGGCGGCGTGAGCTTCGGCCTGTGCGACAATATTGAAAACGCCGTGATCGAGGAAGAAATGGTCGTCAGTCCGCGGCGCTACCACACAATCACCGAGTCGAAGAACGGCGCGGGCGCTGTGCCGATCAAGACCGAAAAGGGCTGGCTGCACATCGCCCACGGCGTGCGCAACACCGCGGCCGGCCTGCGTTATGTGCTCTATGTCTTTGTCACCGACCTTCAGGACCCGTCGAAGTGCATCGCCGAGCCGGGCGGCTTTTTCATCGCGCCGCTGGGCGCCGAGCGCGTGGGCGATGTCTCCAACGTCGTTTTTACGAATGGCGCGATCGCAGACGATGACGGCAGGGTGTACATCTATTACGCTTCTTCGGACACCCGCATGCATGTGGCGGAAACCAGCATCGACCGCCTGCTCGACTACGCCTTCGGAACGCCGGCCGATCCGCTGCGCTCCGCAGACTGCGTGCGCCAGCGCTGCGAACTGATCCGGAAGAACCTCGAATACATGAAGAACAGCAAGTAAATCACCGCGCCCAAAGGCTGCCGTACGCGAAATCATACGGCAGCCTTTTTGTCTGAAAGCATATTGTGCCCGCCGCTTTTTCAGTTGAGCTTTTATAAACGGCTTCATCTGAGCTTTTCCGCAAGGGCATGCCCTGAGAAACCAATTTTCATCTGCTCTCCCCTTGGTACAGCAGCGTCAATCCGGCGGCCGCTTTTATTGCCGTTATCTATCCCGATATTTCCGTTTCTATTTTTCAGACGATCAAGTAAAAGAAAACCTGCGAAGCGCATACGGCACTTCGCAGGTTTGGCAAGCGACAATAAAAAAGACATTTTTGCGTTTTAGTATGCAGATTTGAATCCGTACGTCCCGCAAAAAGTTGGTCGCGACAATGAACCGCCGCGAGGGCGCTTGCAACCGGACAGGTGAGCCAAGCGCGGCTTTTTGCGGAAGCGGATGAGCAGGGGAACGAGCGGACGGCTTATTTTTTGCTAAAGGCCAAAACAAGCCGGAGCAAATCGAACCTTGGATAGAAGATAAAAAACGAATTCAAACGGCCTCGCCGGCACGGGTACTGTTTTTATCAGCAGTAGAATCCCATCGGATAGGCCAAATACGAAATTTCATCCAATTCATCAACAGTTACCAAACCCGACGGCGCATTTAAGACGCTTGGAATGCGGTTGACAATCGTTGCGCATGTATGCTCAACGGTCGCGGGTTTGACCACGTGAAATTCCGTATTCGGCTCGCCAATGATTTTCCAATCACACATATCGCCGTCATCGGGCCCGTATACCTTGCCGATACATCTTGTTTCAATGATCGGACCTTGAAATGTTTCGGTTTCCACAACCGCCGCCATTCCAATACATTCTCCCTTAGGAATTATCCGCTGCATCGTAGAGGAATAAACATCCTCTTCCTTGAAATACGGAACACACTTTTGTGTCTGGCTCTTGATTGTAAGTCCGAGCTTTGCGGCAAGGCTTTCGTTTGAATTCCATACATAGCATGGCTCTAAAGCTTCAGGGTGTGCAATCTGATTTTCAAATTCCTCCGCGCTCAGACCCACCCCGTGCGCTCTTGCCAGAGCCAATCCGTAGTCCTCAACATTGTAGCTTACTGCGCCTTCGATCTTTTGGATACAGTTACAGCTTCCCGCAATCATGCCGACCATATTTATCCAGAAAGTATCCTCCATTCCGCTTCCGACAAACGTACAGCCATGTTCTTTGGCAATAACGTCAAGCATATTGGCACGTGCAGGGTCGGTTGTCCAGCAGTAAGTGGCCTCCTCGCAGGTCGTGATGACGTTGATTCCACGGCTCAGGCATTTGACATAATGCTCGTAGCAGTCGCTAACCAGGCTGAAAAGTGTAACGACTGCGATATCGGCATCGGTGTTGTCCAAGACTTCGTCGGCGTTGCTGCTGATCGTCACCCCTGTTTTGACGCCGAGCTCCGCAAAATCGCCGATATCCATACCGATGATTTCAGGGTTTATGTCAATCGCACCAACAATTTGAACGCCGTG
>JAHZCM010000093.1 GCA_019422905.1 Oscillospiraceae bacterium | reverse complement strand
AAGCACGGTAACGTGTTCAGCTTGGCAGTACTAATAGGTCGAGGGCTTGACCATACTTCTTCTTGAGAACTTCAAGATTGCGCACACTTCTCCTTCCCTTTATCTTCGCTTCTCCTTTATTCAGTTTTCAGGGTATATTTGCCCTTTTTCATATAGGCTACGCATCTGCGTAGCCTATTTTTTATTGTTATAGAAATCGCTGGCTCTGCCGGTGAGATGTCCCGTAGAGAGCCTTGGCTTCAGGCAGCGAGTGAGGCGGGTTGCCAACAAACACGCGGATAGATTGGCGCCAAACAAATTAGCAGGCGGTTAGATCAGCAGGCGAACAGGTTGGCGGAAAGGTTTGTTCCGTGTGTGTATCGCCCGCTTACGGGCAGCAGGACGCTTGATGCCAACGACAAAATGCTCAACGCGTCTAAGGTGCCAAGCAGATGCCATGCGATAACAGACTTTCATTGGATTTGTTTCCCCACCTGCTGAGCCGGTGGCTATGGCTTATCGGCTTTTGCTGAAGCCCTATTGAAGGCTGCGCTTTTTAAATACCGGCGGCTGATTGCGGCGGGTGTTTTCGGCATAGAGGAGAGCTGCCGGAATAGCAGAAGCCCCCCGTAACGGAGGAGGGCGGAATTTCTACCTTGCATGTTTCACTTTGTTGACAAAACCTCTGCACCATGTTAGAATGACAAAAATCCCGGACGGAAGCAGGTGCACGATTGCGTCGCAACAAGGTTTTGGTCCGCACGCCGTGTGCGGTAGATTTTTACATGGCCTCTGCCCTTTGCGGGCGAATTCAGGCTCTGCGGGTTGCGAGCGGCCCGAATATTTTTCCACAGGGCAAGCTGTTGCAGAAGAGAGGTCGCTGAGACTATGGCGGAGGTGTGTATCCGGCTATCGGAGTCCTTTGCGGCGGGCGACCGGGAGATGCTGTCGGCATGTGTGTCTGAGGGGCTTCAAAATGCGTTGGGGCTGCCGTTTTCAGCCGCTTTTTTTCGCTTTGAAGGAGAATGTGCGGCTTTAGAAAATTGCGCCGTATGGGTCGATATACAGCTTTTTCCGGCAGGCAGCGCGCGGATGCGCCGCACGGCCTGCATGGAAATTGTCCGGCTGCTGTCGGAGCAGCTCCAAATTCCGCCCGAACAGGTCGAAGTGCGGATTTCGGCGCCGCCGCAGGAGAGAAAAGCATAAAATCGGAGGGGGAGATTTGCGTGGAACTGGAAATACGCGCGATGCGTGAGGCAGATTTTGACGCAGTGCAGGAGATTTTTCGCGGTGTGCATGCGCTGCACCAGCAAAACCGCCCGGACATTTTTCGCAAGCTGGATGCGCCGTTGTCTTACGAATATTACGCGGAAATGTGCGCAAATCCCGACGGCATTGCGCTCTGTGCGGTCTGCGGCGGGAGAGTGGCGGGTGTCGCGTATAGCTATATCAAGAAACCGAGTGCAAACCCGGTTGCGCTGCCCCGCATCACGGCATTTATGGACGACCTCGCGGTGCATCCGGATTTTCGCGGGCAGGGCGTCGGAAAGGCGCTGCTTATGGAGAGCCAAAAGCAGGCAGCGGAACGCGGTGCGGTTTCGCTGGAGCTGATGGTCTGGGCATTCAATCAAAACGCGGTTGAATTTTACGGGCATGCGGGCATGACGCCGCGCAGCATCATTATGGAAATGCCGCTGCAAACTGATTAAGCAGGGAAAATGGAGATGCGCACGGCGCGGAAGGGAACAAGAAAATATGGTTTATTTGGAGAGAGAATATATCGTTGTGCGCGATCTGTGCGAAGCGGATGTGGAGCCGATCGTCGCGGGTGAAATTGCACAGGGCTGGCACGCAACGCGCGATAAATACGATATGCGCCTGCGCGACGCGGCCGAGGGGCGCTGCATTGCGCTCTGTGCCGTATTTGAGGGAAACCCCGCCGGCTATATCAACCTGTATTTTCAGGCGTATGCGCCGTATGATACGACGGGCTGGCCGGAGATCGTCGATTTCGGCGTGCTCGGAAAGTATCGCCGGAACGGGATCGGTACGGCGCTGATGGATGCGGCGGAGACGCTTGCCGCGGCGCGCAGCGATACGGTGTGTCTCGGCGTGGGGCTGCACAACGGCTACGGCGCCGCACAGCGCATGTACGTCAAGCGCGGTTATATCCCGGACGGCACGGGCGTGTGGTATCAGGGGAAAAATCTCGGCCAGTATGCGCCGTGCGTCAACGACGACGACCTGAATCTGTATTTTTCGAAGAGGCTGCGCTAGTGCACCGGAAACGCTTGTGCATGAAAAGCGAATGGCGAATACTTGGAATAGAGTTAGGAGTATATACGAGCAGATCCTCGGCGCGACAGTCCAGAGCCTCACAGAGCAGATTAAGGTGCTTGAGCTGTATATTAGTGCAGAACTCATTGTAAATCTCGCTGATCGTGTTGGGGCGAATTCCAGTTGCACGGGCCAGTTCTGCTTAGCTGATGCGATATTCACCCAGAATTCCGGATAATAAAATGTGGATCATGGGAAAACTCCTTTGTTCATTTATTGCTTTGACGATGCACAGAATTTGGTTGTGGGGATAGTATTTATGTATGAGGCTGCGCAGGTTGCAAAAGTTATTAAAGAAACTGCTAAAGCGTAAGGTATATTTCTAAAAGATATGCTGGAGGCATTAAATTTAAATAAAAATACGTTTACGAACATGTATAAAGGATCTATGCTGAATGGAGACAGCCTCGGACGGATCGCGGATTACCTGGATTGCTCTGTGGACTATCTGCTCGGCAGGGCGGACAATCCGCAAGTCAACAAATAGATTGATTATATTATTTCTCGCTAATATGAGAACCGCGGGTTTGAAATCCGTAATCACGGAAGGCTTGGAGCCGCGGACACAGAAGGCGTGATTTTATGGTGCAATTGGATAACCTGTTTAAACGTATGGCGGAGCGGGGATTGAATGCGAAGCGGCTTTCGGAGGCGACCGGAACCTCAACTGGAAATATCAACGACTGGAAAAGCGGAAGAAGTATGCCGAGCGCGGCAAAGCTGGATGTACTCGCGGACTGTCTGGACTGCTCCGTGGATTATCTGCTCGGCAGGACGGATAATCCGGCGGTGAACCGATAGGCCGAAAGGGAGGCACTCGCCTGGGCACAGGTACACTGCGGGATACGGGTCGCACGGAAAACGGTCGCGATGCTTTACCGCAAAATCCGCAGCGCGCTTGATGGAAAAAGCAGGCTCCGGGATCGATAACAGGCTATAGCGGATCGTGGAAATGGGGTATGGATATGCAATTTGGAATGCCGACTTTAATAGAAAACGGTACGCTGCAGGATAACATACGCTTGTGTAAGAAGTTGGGGCTGCAGTTTGTGGAGCTCAATATGAATTTTCCGGAGTACCAGATACACAAGCTGGAGCACACGGATGAATTTTACAGCGCAGCAGATGAAGCGGGAATCTATTACACCATTCATTTGGATGAGAATATGAATATCGCAGATTTTAATAGGCTGGTTGCAGACGCCTACCTGGAAACCGTAAGGAAAACCATTGGGGTGGCCAAAAAGCTGATCCCTCTGCGGGATCAATATGGGGTAAAAAGCCAGCCGCTTGTCCTGAATATGCATATGCATCATGGAATTTATATTACGCTGCCGGATAGAAAGGTGCAGATGTATGACAGAGACTTCGATGTTTATATGCATTCCTTTATCCAATTCCGGGCTCTTTGCGAAGAATGGATCGGCAGATCGGACATCGTGATTTCCATAGAAAATACAGACGGTTTTCGCGAATATGAGAAAAAGGTGATCGAGTATTTACTCGAAAGTCCCGTATTCGGATTGACATGGGACATCGGCCATTCAAAGGCAATTGGGGAGACCGACATGCCGTTTATTATGGAACACGCCGATAAGCTGGGGCATTTCCATATCCATGACGGCGTTGCGAGCAGTGGCGAACGGAAAGGACGCAATCACCTTGCCCTTGGCGATGGAGAGATTAATATTCGGGAAAGACTTTCTGTGGCCGGCGAAAGGAACGCAAGGTGCGTGCTGGAAGCAAAGACCATTGCCGCTTTGAAAAAATCTGTGGAGTACATAAAGACGTATTAAGCCTCTCTGGGTGCCCCGGCAGGTCAAAACGGTGGAGCCGAGGATTTGCATAGAATAGAGAAAACGCCCCACAGCGGCATTTCCGTTCAAAGGAAGCCGCTGCGGGGCGTAGATTTTTAATTTTGGCAATTACATGCTTATGAAATGCGCCGCGTGCAGCTCCTCCGCGTCGCGGGGATCGTGCGTGACGACGACGAGCGTGCGTCCGCGCCGGTTTTGGTTGACAAAGCGCACCACCTGCCCGCGCGTCAGCTCGTCCAGCCCTTTAAACGGCTCGTCGAGCAGGACGGCGTCGCCCGGCGCGAGCATCGCGCGGACAATCGCCACGCGGCGCGCCATGCCGCCGGAGAGCTGGAGCGCGTTCTTCTCGCTGTCCGCCTCGTCGAAGCCGACCTGCCGGAGCGCGCCTTCAGCCTCCTGTGCCGTGCAGCCCGCCGTGACGGTGATGTTCTTCACCGCAGTGAGATACGGGAGCAGGCGGTCTTCCTGAAAAACGGCGCTCGGATTCTGAAAGCCGGAGACGGAGCCGGCCTCCGGGTGCAGCAGGCCGAGCAGAACCGAGAGCAGCGTCGTCTTGCCGCAGCCTGATTTTCCGGAAATCGCCGTGACCGCACCGTCTGGAAATTCGGCGGAGAACCGATCGAGCACGGCGGCGCCGCCGTGCCGAACGGTTAAGTTTTCAACGTATGCCATGCGGGCTCTATCCTTTCTCCGAAAGATAATTCTGTGAGCAAAGCCGCCGTGCGGCAGAGGTAAAAGCCGTTTGCTTTCGCCTCATATCGTCATACCGAGCTTTTTTACCAGCGTGCGGAGCAGAAGCATGAAGAGCTTTTCAAATAGCACGCTGACGGCGACGATTACGACCGTCCACGCGAGCAGCTCGCCGGTTTGCAGATAGATTTTCGCGCGGTAGAGCAGCTCGCCGATGGAGCCGTCCGGAATGCCGATGACCTCCGCCGCGATGCCGCTTTTCCAGCAAAGCCCGAGTGATACGGAGCACGCCGAGGTGAAAAACGGAATCACGGCGGGCAGGTAAATGTACAGGATCCGGCGGCGCATGGGCATGTGAAAGACCTTTGCCATTTCCAGCAGCTTTTTGTCCGCGCTCTGGATGCCCTCCAGCGTGCTGGTGTAGATGACGGGAAAAACCATCAGCATCGAGATGATGACGGACAGGTTTCGGCTTGAAAACCAGAGCAGCACAAGGATGATGAACGACGCGACGGGCGTCGCCTTGATGACCGCCGTGATGGGGCGCAGCAGCGTTTCCACGACCCAGAGCCGCGAGGATACCCAGCCCAGCGCCACGCCGAGCAGGAGCGCGGCGAAGAAGCCGCCGAGAATGCGCGCGGCGGAATAGCCGACCGTGGAAAGAAAGGCGGGGTCGAGAATCACGGCGCAAAGCGTCCGGATGACGCCGAACGGCGATACGAGAATGATTTCCGAGCCGACAAAAACGCTCGCAAGGTGCCACACAAAAAGCCAAAAAGCCACAGCGCAGGCGGTGGCTATGGCTTCCTGTTTTTTGCTTCGGGTTTTCTTATCCTGCATAATAGAAGGCGTCGTCGGGCAGCGTTCCGCCCACGGAAGCCGGGTCGGCGTCATAGAGAACCTCCAAATAACCCGAAACCTTTTCCTTCATCTCCGCGCCCGCGATGAAGTGAATGTTGCAGTAGGGCAGTGCTTTCTTTGCAACGGCCTCTTTCGGCACGATCTCATAGCCGGCGATCAGCGCCGCGGTTTCGTCCGGGTTGCTTTCAGCGTAGGCGATGGACGCCTCGTATTCCTTCAGGAATTCCGCGAAGGCCTGCGGGTTTTCTTCCAGAACCTCGTTGCGGACGATCGTGACGCCGGTGACGAGCGTGCTGCCGCCCTCGCCCTGCAGCGCGTCCCATTCGTCCGTCAGGCTCAGCGCAATGCGCAGGTTTTCGTTCTGGAGCATCGCCGTGGTGACAAAGGGCTGCGGCAGAACCGCGATGGCGTCCTCCGCCTCGGCCAGCAGGGCCGCGACCTCCGTGGATTCGGACTTGTATTCGATGGTTACGTCGGTTTCCGGATCGATGCCGTTTTCGCGCAGGATATAGTTGAGCGAGAATTCCGGCGTGGTGCCCTTGCCGGTGGAATAGATCGTTTTGCCCTTCAGGTCGGCGATGGACTGGATCGAATCGCCGGTCTCGACGACATACAGCACGCCGAGTGTGTTGACCGCCGCAATGGAGATGGCCCCATTCGTCTTGTTGTACAGGACGGATGCGAGGTTGCAGGGCACGTTTGCGATGTCGATCGTGCCGCCCGCGATACCTGCGGTGATCTCATCCGCCGCGCCGTACATGGTGACGTTGTACGTGTTAAACGTTTCGCCGTTTTCGGCGTCCTGCATCAGCTTCACCATGCCCATCGTCGTCGGGCCTTTCAGGGAAGCGACCTCATACGTGGCGGGCTCAGCGGTCACTTCGACCTCACTCGGCGCCTCGGAGGCTTCCGCATCCGGCTCCTCGGTCGGTTCGGCGGTCGCAGAGACTTCGGAAGAAGATTCCGCGCTGCTTTCGGAAGCGGTGTCGCCCTGTCCGCACGCCGCAAGCGAAACGGCGCAGAGCAGAGCGGCCAACAAAACGGCTGCAAATTTTTTCATAATAAACATTCCTTTCCGGTGCGGCTGTGCCGCGGGGTATGATTTCAGCGCTTCCGCGGCTCAAACGCGGCGGAGCGCAGCGCTGTCGAGAATTTTGAAGCCCTCCGGCAGGGCTTCAATCAGCCTCTGCTCGGTCAGATCGTTGATCGCGCGGAACAGACTGGCGCGGGATACGCTCAGGTATTTGGCGAGCTGCTCCTTGGAGACCTCCGCCTCCACGCGGCCGGTTTCGTCCGCATGCCGCAGCAGATAGGCGGCAAAGCGGGTGCGGCAGGAGGGGAGGCCCATCAGCTCCACCTTGTCGGCGAGATAGAGGATTTTGCTGTTGCACAGCGCAAGGTAACGGCGCATGAGCGCGCTATCCTCCTCCAGAAGGGCGATAAACTGCGCTTTCGGCAGAAAGGCGACTCCGGTCTGCACCTTACAGCAGAGAAAGGTCGGCATATCCTGCGGCAAAAAAACGTTGCAGATGCCGAATTCGCTGCCACAGTGCAGCGTGGAGACATTCTGATGCTTTTTTGCGGAGACGCCGCGTGTGTAAACATCCGCTTCGCCGAAGGCCAGAACACCGACGCAGGGCACGCCGTCCTGCACGGCGCTGATGATTTCACCGCGGCGGAAGGTGCGCAGAAAAGCGCCCCGGGCGGCGGCGTCCGTGCCGGCCAAAAGCCCGCTTTGCGCAAAGGCTTCGGAGAGCAGGGCTTCTTCGGTTTTCCGCATGGCAGACATACTTTCACCTCCCTGATGATTTCAAAAATATCGTATCATATGAGACGAGTTTTGTCAATATAAAGGGAGTTCTCCGGAGCGTTAAAAAACAAAAAATCGAAAAAAAGGCAATAAAGCGGTTGACGCGGGCAGGGTTCTGTGCTATAATTCCAAGTGTCGCAAAATGTGCGGGTGTAGTTCAATGGTAGAATCCCAGCCTTCCAAGCTGGTTGTGTGGGTTCGATTCCCATCACCCGCTCCAATTTTTGTATAAGGTGATATGCGCCAGTAGCTCAGCTGGATAGAGCAACTGCCTTCTAAGCAGTAGGCCAGGG
>JAHZCM010000092.1:2563-7930 GCA_019422905.1 Oscillospiraceae bacterium | reverse complement strand
TTTCTTTGTTTTTTCGTTCATTTAAACCTGTCCCCCCGTTGCAAGGCGCATAATGGCCTGCTCGTTCATTTCGTCCCCAACCAGCTCGCCGCATACATCGCCGTGAAACATCACCAGTGTGCGGTCGCAGACGCGGATGATCTCCTGCGCCTCGCTGGATAAAACCACAATCGCCACACCCGCATCCGCGAGCTTCAGGATGATATCGTAAATCTCTTCTTTTGCGCCGACGTCTACGCCCTGCGTCGGGTTATCGAATACCAGCACGCGCGGGTTGGCAGTCAGCCATTTCGCCAGCACGACCTTCTGCTGATTGCCGCCCGAGAGACTGCCGATCAGATCCTTTGCCGCGCCCAGCTTGATGTGCAGCCCCTGTTCCTGCCGTTCAAACTCGTCCGCAATCCTTCTCCTGTTCAGGAATCCGAGCTTACTGTCCCGCGGCCACGTGACAATGGAGCCGTTTTCCAGAATGCTCATATCCTTGATGATGCCGTTTTCCTTCCGGTTGCGCGGCACATAGCCGATGCCGGCCCTGAGCGCCTGCACTGTGCTGCGGATATGTACCGGCGCACCGCCGATGGAAATCGTGCCGCTATAGCCGTGCCGCGCGCCGAAAATGCACTGGAAAAGCTCGCTGCGTCCATCACCAAGGAGGCCGGTAAAGCCGAGCACCTCGCCCGCATGCACGGAAAAGCTGACATTCCGGAACAAAGGCTCCAGCGTCAGGCCTTCCCCGCAAAGCACCGCGTCACCCACCGTGTGCTCGCGGCGCAGGGACTGCGTGCGCACGTCGTGGCCGACCATATCGTGCGCCAGCCGGTCAACCGAAGTCTCCTCAATGCTGCCCACCGATACCATGTTGCCGTCCCGCAGCACGGTAAACCGCGTGCAGATCTCCATGACCTCCCGCAGCTTATGCGAGATAAACACAATGCCCACACCGTTATTTTTCAGTGTATTCATCATATCGAACACACGCCGAATCTCCGGCTCCGTCAGAGATGTGGTCGGCTCATCCATAATAATGATCGAGGCCTCCATCAGAAGGGCACGGGCGATTTCTACAATCTGCTTATAGGAGGCGTCCAGATCCCGAACCATCGTGCGCGGGTCAAGCTCCAAATCCATCTTCCCGAAAATCTCTTTGGAGCGCGCAATCATGCGCGGCGCATCCAAAAAACCGCCCTTCTTTTTCAGCTCACGGCCGATAAACATGTTCTCGTAGACCGCCAGATCATTGACCAGATTCAGCTCCTGATGAATAAACGCAATGCCGTGCGCAAGCGAATCCGCCGGCGTCTGAAAGCGGACGGGCTGGCCATCCAGATAAATCTCCCCACGGTCCGCCTGATGCACACCGCCGAGAATGTTCATCAGCGTGGACTTCCCCGCGCCATTCTCGCCGAGCAAAGCGCAGATTTCGCCGCCGCTGAGCGAGAATGAAACGTCTCTGAGCACGTCGTTTGCGCCAAAGGATTTGTAAATGCCTTTCATTTCAAGCGTCATCTTCACGATCACTTCCTTTTTGCGGGGTATCCGCCCGTTATTTTCCGTTTTGACAAAAGGGGTTGCTGCTCGCGCAACAACCCCCGTTCATGCGATTCGAATTAGTAGACTGTATTATCCGGGTCAATGTACTCCGCGCAGTTGTCTCTGTCCACAACCGTCGTCGGGATAATCAGAACCGGATCAACCTCTTCGCCGTTCAGGACCGAAATCGCCATATCTACGGCGTCTCTGACCATCAGCGGGCTGTAAAGGGAGGATTCAATCCAGATCTCCTCGTTCTCCGGCATCATGTTGAAATACTCCTGGCATCCGCCGCCGCCCGTGACAACCTTGA
This sequence comes from Oscillospiraceae bacterium, assembly GCA_019422905.1. Classification (GTDB taxonomy): domain Bacteria; phylum Bacillota; class Clostridia; order Oscillospirales; family Acutalibacteraceae; genus Hominenteromicrobium. The sequence continues at coordinate 6,087 of JAHZCM010000092.1, read as the reverse complement.
TGTCCGTTCTGTTCGCCTCAGAAATCGCCTGCAAAACGCCGATGGAGGTCTCATCGTCCATCGAGAACACCGCATCGATGTGATCCATGCTGGTGAGGATATCCGCAAAGTCCGCAAGGCCGTCCTCACGTGTGAACTTCGTCGCATACTCTACGATTTCCATATCCGGAGCGATCTCCGCCATCGTCTCTGTAAAGCCCTTCTTGCGCAGCTCTGCGACGGAACCGGACGTCGGAACGTCGAGAACAACAACCGTGCCGGTCGTGCCGATCTTATCGACGATATACTTCGCGCCTTCAACACCCATGGACTCGTTGTCGCCGGAAACACGGTATACGCCGTCCGCAGCGATCTCGATGTCGAAGTTTACAACGACGATGCCCTCGTCGATCGCCTGCTGAATCGGAACCTCCATGCCTTCCCACTGCGGATACGCAATGATCGCTTCGGCGCCCCAGGACTTGAGGTCGTCAAGCTGAGAGGTCATCTCTTCCGCATTGCTGCTGGTGAAATACTTGTACTCGATCTCGCCCGCAGCCTTCAGCTCCTCGCAGCGCTGCTCCGCATGATATGCAACGCCCGCGACCCAGCCGTGCGTGACGGCCGGAGCCAGAATACCGATCTTCTTGACCTCGCCCGCCGGCTCTTCAGAAGAATCCTCGGAAGACGATTCGGAAGATTCATCGACGGAAGACTCCTGCGATGCGCTGGACTCCCCTGCGGCCGAGCTCGTAGAAGACGTCTCACTGCTGCCGCATGCCGCGAAAGCCACGCAGACAAGCGCCAGAGCAAGAATAACGCTCAGTACCTTTTTCATGACAATTTTCCTCCTGCATCTGCGATAAAACGCAGACAATCTGAAATAAATTTTGCGGCAGCTCCGCTCATAAACGGCCAAGCTGCCCGTCCATCGTGTATTCTACCCCATGTATACTGCTTTGTCAACGCCTTTTTCTTCAAAACCCGTTATTTTTTCATGCCGAATCCGGATTTACCGACACGCGCAATTTACCGCTGTATGCGACTGCATATTCTCATTTAAATTCCGGAAAAGCACACAAACCCGTTCAGCGCAGCGCAACAGGCACAAAAAAAACAGGGCATCGCAAAGATGCCCTGTTTTGGTGGAGACGGACGGGATCGAACCGTTGACCTCTTGAATGCCATTCAAGCGCTCTCCCAGCTGAGCTACGCCCCCGTTTGGTACTTGAGCATTATACCACCAAATCGGCGGCAATGCAATACCTTTTTGAAAATTTTATCCTGATTTTGTCGGATCGACATAAATCGTTTTATAGTTCACATAAATCACCATGCCCGGTTTTGCACCCTGCGGCTTTGAAACATGGCGGATCTGCGTATAATCCACCGGCACCTGCGCCGAATCCCTGGCGCGGCTGTGGCGCGCAGCCAGTATTGCGGCCTCCTCCATCGCGGTCTCGGTCGGCGCTTTGCCGTCCGTAACAAGCACGGTGTGCGAGCCCGGTATAGTCTTCGTGTGGAACCAGATGTCGTTGTTGTGCGCGTCCTTCAGCGTCAGCCTGTCATTCTGCCGGTTGTTCCGGCCGACGAGCACCGTCAACCCGTCGCTTGTCGTAAACCGCAGCGGTGCGGAGATCGGCGGGAGCTTCTGAGCCTTTCTGCCCCTTTGCCGGCGCACATAGCCCTGCTCCGCCAGCTCCGCGCGGATCTCATTCAGGTCCCGCTCATTCTCCGCCAGCGCCAAAGCCTCAAACACACTGTCGATATAGGTCAGCTCCGTCCGGGCCAGCCCGATCTGCTCCGTGAGCTTCTCTTCCGCTGTTTTCGCCTTGCGGTAACGCTTGTAATACTGCTGTGCATTCTGCTGGGGAGTCAGCGCCGGATCCAGCTTGATCTCCAGCTCCGCCATCGCTTCATCATAGAAATTCTGCAGGCGCACCGAAACCGTGCCCTTTTCAATCGCATACATATTGGCGCTGAGCAGGTCGCCCATAACGCGGTACGTGTCCCGCTGTGCGCAGGATTCCAGCTCCGCCTGCTGGTTCGCGATCTTCCGGGTCAGGCGGTCGGCGTGGTTTGTGAGCAGGCGCAGGAGGTCCTGGCTTTTGACGCGCATGCGCTCTATCTGATCCCGCTCCGCATAAAAATCATCCAGCAGGCCGGAAAAGCTCTCCTTTTCCGAAACGATCATCGAAACGCCGTACTGGTGGATATCGAGGAAGGAAAAATCCTTCGGCTTCTTCTGCAGGTCGGCCACCATATGCGGCACACCGGAAGCTTCCCGGGCCGTCTCCATCAGCCGCTTTACAAAGTACGCCGTGCGCTCCTTTTTCTCCGGCGTCATTTCGCGGATAAATACCTCCGCGCCGCGGCCGACGCTGTTCTGCACTTCCCGGGCGACAATCGGCGAAACGCCCTGCAGCACCGCGAGCAGCGCTTTTGAAAGCTCCATGTCGCGCGGAAGCGCCGCTATGCGCGCCATCACATCCTCCGCCGTGCAGTCCAGCATGGAGAGCTTATCCTGCGGCGGCGGCAGCCGGTACAGCAGGCCGGGCAAAACAAGGCGTTCGGAGGACATCTCCGCATCCACGCGCTTGAGCGCATCGATAATCTTTCCATTTTCATCGACGAGGATGATATTGCTGTAGCGCCCCATAATTTCCACGGCCAGCGTCAGCTCCACGTGGTCGCCCAGCTCGTTGACACTGTCAAATTTCAGCATCAGCGCGCGCTCCAGTGCGGGCTGGGTGATTTCCAAAAGCTTTGCACCCTGCAGCTTTTTGCGCAGCAGCATGCAGAGCATCGGCGGCTGCATCGGGTTTTCCACCGGGATTTTCGTCAGATTGATGCGCGCGCTGTTCGCGCGGGCGGAAATCAGCAGCTTATAAGCGGCGTCGAAGCCGCGAAATGCCAGAATCAGCTCGTCGCGATTCGGCTGGAATACCTTATCAACACGCGTACCGACCAGCGCGCCGCTGATCTCCGCTTTGAGGTGCCGCAAAAAAACACCATCCAAGGCCATATTTCTTCACACTCCTTTTCATAACGACAAAGGCGGATTACAGAATTTCCATCGGCGGGCGCTCGAATTTGGAAATGTGAAAGCGCACGGCCGGGCAGCGTGCGGCAAGCGCGCCGCAGAGCATTCGCCGGTAGACGATCTCCGTATGATAGTGCCCCGCTTCATACAGGGCAAGCCCGCATGCCCGCGCAGCGACCGCTTCATGATGCTTCACCTCGCCGGTTACGAACGCATCCGCGCCGCAGGCGGCCGCTTCCAGCGCATAATCCCCGCCGGCGCCGCCGACTACGGCAACCTTCCGGATCATGCGGTTTGTCGGCGTATAGCGCAGCATTTTCAGTCCAAGCGCTTCCCGAATTCGCGCGCCGAAGGCTTCCGCCGTCAGCTCCTCCGGCAGCTCGCCCATATATGCGATGTGCGCCCCGCCATCCGGGAGAATTCCATGTATATTCTGAAGGCCAAGCGCCTCTGCCAAGGCGTGATTCACCCCCAGCGGATACGCCTTATCGAGATTCGTGTG
>JAHZCM010000092.1:0-2553 GCA_019422905.1 Oscillospiraceae bacterium | reverse complement strand
TTGAAAATCACCGGATGATGGCTGATTATCAATTGTGCGCCGCACTCCGCAGCTTCACGCAGAACACGCGCAGTCACATCGAGGCAAAGCAGCGCGTCCGTGACCTCCGCCTGCGGGTCACCAACCAAAATGCCGGTATTGTCAAAATCCATCGTTTCCGAAAATGGCGCGATCTCATCGATCACTCGATATAGCTCTTCAACTCTCATCGCGTATTTCCTCCTCCAAATCATCCGTCAAATACAGCCGCCGGATTTCGCATATGGCGGCCCGCAGTTCCGACGCGTCTCCGCCCGCGTGCAGGATTCCCCTGCACTTGTTTTCCAGATTATGCAGCACGCTTTGCGCATATCGCGCGCTGTACGGGCTGCCCGGCCGGATTTCTCCCATATGTACAAAGCGGGACGGTGGGTTTACAGACGTCTCGCCGGTGTAAAAAACCGACAGCACGGAATAGATCTTTTTGCCGTCGAAAACCGCTTCCTCGCGGTCGATCGAAAAGCCCTGTGCGGAAAGCCCGCGCCTGAGCTGGGCCGCCGTCGTCATCGGCTGCAAAATTAAATGCTTTGTGGAGGTACGAAGCCACGGCGCTTCCGAAAGGATGCGCAAAATCAGCTCGCCGCCCATCCCTGCGATCACAATGTCGTCCGCCTCCTGCGGAGAAATCCCGTGCAGGCCGTCCGAAAGCAAAAAGCGCATCCGTCCCGCAACGCCGTACTTTTCCGCGTTGCGCCTTGCGCTTTCCAAGGGCGCGGCATGGATATCCGTCACCGAAGCAAAAGAGGCCTTGCCGCTTTGCAGCAGTGCAATCGGCAAATAACCGTGATCCGTGCCAACATCTGCGATGCGCACGCCTGCGCGCACAAAATCGGCGCATTTTTGAAGGCGGGGATCCAACATGATTCTCTTTTGCACCGTTTTGCCTTCCACGCCGTTTCCCCCTTTAAAGTCAAAAAAAGCTGCCGCACGGTATCCTTCCTGCGGCATTTTATTCATTTTCCGGCTTTTTTGCCATTTTCATTATACTGCCTGCGCCTCTGTTTTGCAAGCCGTATCCAAAGAAGTCTTAATCGCCAGCTCAGCAGGCGGCCTGAGCCGGTCCTGTAAGAGCCTATTACCGCCCGGTATCTTAAAGCGCATGGAAAAATGCGTGGAATATTTTTGTCATCCGTATCAAGTGTCCTGCCGCCCGTAAACGGGCGGTGCTCACGCCGAACAAATCTTTCCGCTTATCTATCTTCTTACAAATCTATCCGTGCGTGAATCTGTCTGCCTGCAAATCTGTTTATTGGCAGCTCGCTTCGCTTGCTGCCTAAACTCAAAGCTCTTTTGCGGGATACCTCAAACGGCTCTGACGGTGGCTCCCACAACAACAAAAATGCCCGGCTGCTCATCACAGCCGGGCACCGTTGTCATCTTGCCTCTTTCATATGTGCAAAGCACTCACTGCAATAAACAGGGCGGTCTTCGCGCGGCTTAAAGGGGACCGTAGCTTCCTTGCCACAGGCGGCGCAAACCGCTGTGTACATCTCACGCTCAGGTTTTACGGCATTCTTGCGGTTCTGACGGCAGGTCTTGCATCTCTGCGGCTCGTTTTCAAAGCCCTTGGACGCGTAAAATTCCTGCTCGCCGGCGGTGAATACAAATTCATTGCCGCATTCCTTGCAGATGAGGGTCTTGTCTTCGTACATTTGATTTTACCTCGCTTTGGTCATAATAAGATAATTTGCCCCAATGCGGATTTGCACCGCCTCATTGAAAAACAACGCCAAAAGCTATAGCAGGGCATATAAACCCGAGTCATTTTTGTCTCAGCTTTCTGCGAACACGCACCATAGCATTATCAAAAGATTTTGCCGGAATGCCCAGCCGCGCCTCAATTTCAGAGCGCTTATAGCCGCTGAGATAGAGCGATAACGCCTTTTGTTCAAAAGCAGAAAGTGAAATAGGAAGGTCCTTCAGCTTGGAATTCAGCTCGTCGCGGCTCTCAAGCAGTGCCTGCGGATCCGAGGATTGGTCTGCGCCGATCTCAGAAACCATATCGATCGAAACCGCGTGATTGAGGAAAGCGTGCTTCTTGCCGGCACTTCGGCGCACGGCACTGACAATCCGGTTGTTGATGCACCGGCCCGCATACGTCTCAAACGACGCCCGGCCGTCCGCTTCATAGGTGGAAGCCGCATCAAACAGGCCCAAAAGCCCCTCCTGATACAAATCCTCCCGCTCCAACGGAAAAATTTCCCGAAAGCTGCATGCCTTCCGCCGGATCAGCGTCAAATAGCGGACGACAAGCTCCGGAAAAACTTCCGTATCCCCCGCTTGAAACGCCGCCGCCAACGCCTCATCCGTTTTACACTGATTTTCCGTTCCGCCGAGTACCTGCATGACAACGCTCCAAATGACTACTGTGTGTTTATCATACTCCAAACCCTGACGGAAGTCAAGAAAATAATTTATATTCTACACAAATTTATCTCATGCTTTTTTCAATTTATAAAAAAGCGACAAATTGATTGCGGTATTGCCAGAATTCGACAATTGCTATATAATGAA
>JAHZCM010000091.1 GCA_019422905.1 Oscillospiraceae bacterium | reverse complement strand
ACTCTAAGGGCATGTGGGGCAGTCCGTTCATTGGCCTGAAAAATTTCGAATTCCTTTTTAAAACCAAGGATGCGTGGATTATTACCCGCAATACGATCCTTTACAACGTGGCCTTTATCGTGTTGGGCACGGTATGCGCCATCACCGTGGCGATCCTGCTGAGCGAGATCCATTCCACGCGGGCAAAAAAGTTTTATCAAACGACCATACTGGTGCCGTTTCTGATCTCCATCGTGGTCGTGAGCTATCTGGTATATGCGTTCCTGAGCAGTGATTCCGGTTTTATCAACAAAACCGTACTGCCGGCTCTGGGCATAGAGCCTATCTCCTGGTATACCACCCCGAAATACTGGCCGTTTATCTTGATTCTCGTCAATCTCTGGAAAGGCCTGGGGTATAACTGCATCATCTACTATGCCACGCTGGTGGGTATAGACCGCGGCTACTATGAGGCGGCGGTGATTGACGGAGCTAACCGCTGGAAGCAGATCATCCACATCACGCTGCCGTCCTTAAAGCCCACGATCATCACATTGACGCTGATGGCGATCGGAAAGATTTTCTACTCCGATTTCGGCCTCTTCTATCAGGTGCCGATGAATTCCGGTCCGCTTCTGGATGTGACCAATACCATCGACACCTATGTGTATCGCGGCCTGATGTCCCTGAACAACATCAGCATGGCTTCTGCGGCCGGCGTATACCAGTCTTTGATCGGCTTCCTTCTGGTGTTGGTGGCGAACTTCGTCGTGAAAAAGATGAGTGCGGAAAATGCGCTGTTCTAAAGGAGGGTAATCAATATGGTAGATCGCGGCAAGACTTTTCAGATCGTGGCGAATTTGGTCATGATCCTGCTGGTTCTGTTTTGTCTGATTCCGTTTGTGCTGCTGGTCGTTTCCTCTATCACGCAGGAAACCGCGCTGGTCCGCAACGGCTACAGCTTCATCCCGGAGAAGATCGATTTCTCCGCTTATAAATACCTGCTGGTGGATTCCAGCAGCATCGTTCGGGGGTACATCCTGTCCGCCGTCGTGACGGTGGTGGGCACAATCGCCAATCTGACCTTGACTACACTGTTTGCATACCCGCTTTCCCGGAAGGATCTTCCGGGGCGGAGCGTTCTGGCTTTCTTCCTGTTTTTCACAATGCTCTTTAACGGCGGGCTTGTTCCGAGCTATATCATGTGGACGCAGATGTTTCACATCAAGAATACGCTTGTGGCGCTCCTCTTTCCGAATCTGATGATGGGCGCGTTCTATGTCATCATGATGCGCACGTATTTCACCACCAATATTCCGGATGCCGTCATTGAAGCGGCGCGCATAGACGGCGCGGGGGAACTGCGCATCTTGGTGCAGGTCGTGCTGCCGATGTCTGTTCCGATTGTCGTCACGCTGGCTTTGCTGGTCGGGCTGGGATATTGGAACGACTGGCTCAACGGTCTGTATTACATCAACGAGGACAGGCTCTACAGCATCCAGGTGCTGCTGAATAAGATGCTGATGGACGTTCAATTCCTGATGAGCAACACCAATGCGGCGCAGTCGCTGCAGGGGCAGGATTTCACCCTCCCATCCACGGGCATCAAAATGGCGGTGGCCGTCATGGGCGCGCTTCCGATTTTAGTCGTTTATCCGTTTTTCCAGAAATATTTTGTGAAAGGTATTGTCATCGGTGCGGTTAAAGGATAAAATCCTTATAGGTACGTCTCAAAAACGAGAGGAGTTGTATATGAAATGAAGGAATACCGGTTTACGCGGAGCCTGTCCGCGTACCCACAACGGCTGGACGACCCGCGGGCGGCGGTGCTCAGCGTGGATGGCCTTACGCCGGATGAGCGGGGGATCTGCGACGTAACGGAGCGGCTTCAAACCCTGCTGGACAGCGTCAAGCAGCATGACCGAAGAGGGATTGTGCTGATCCCTGAGGGGGTTTACAGCATCAGCAGAACGGTCTATCTGCCGCGCGCTGTGCGCATGGTCGGCTTTGGAAAGAAGCGCCCCCTCTTTGTCCTGAAAAAAGATACGCCGGGTTTTCAGGAGGCGCCGGAGGGCGACAAGGGCGAAGCGGCGTACATGTTCTGGTTTACCGGCAATATGCCGGTTGTGGACGGAAGGATTCAGGATGCGAATCCCGGAACGTTCTACAGCGCCGTTTCCAATATAGACTTCAAGATCGAAGAGGGAAATCCGGCGGCGGTTGTGCTGCGCGCCCACTTTGCGCAGCATTGCTTTGTCTCCCACTGTGTGTTTGATATCGGTGCGGGCAAAGCGGGAATTTTTGATGTGGGAAACGAAATGGAAAACCTGGTTTTCCGCGGCGGCGAATACGGAATCTACACGACGAAGTGCTCTCCGGGCTGGCCCTTTGTGCTGGTGGAAAGCTGCTTTGAGGGGCAGCGGCGGGCCGCCGTCTGCTCCAGAGAGTGCGGCCTGACGTTCAGCCACATAGAGTTTCGCGATGCTCCGGCGGCGCTGGATGTGCAGGACGGCTACTGGGAGAAGGCGTTTTGGAAGGACTGCGTGCTCGAAAATATCTCCGGCCCGGCGCTGCGGATCTCCCGGGAGGAAAATAGCTGCACACAGATCAACCTGCGGAATGTGTGGTGCCGGAATGTGCCGCAGTTGCTTTTGAAAAAGGAGAGCGGCGGGATAACGGCGGGAGAAGGGGAAATGTACGCGGTGCGCAGCCTGCTGCATGGCGATACCTTCACCTTGGGCGGCGAGGAACCAGAGCGGCGCACGGTTCTGGACGCGTATCCGGTCGAATCGTTCTCCCCGTGTTTTCCGCGGGAGCTTTCCGACCTCCCGCCGCAGGAGACATGGGTGAACGCCCGCGCGTTCGGCGCGGTGGGGAACGGGATTGCCGACGATACCGCCGCACTTCAGAAAGCGCTGGATCAATGTGACGCCGTGTATCTGCCGCAGGGCATGTACCGGGTGACGGAAACGCTCCGCATGCGGGAGGGTGGGGCCCTGTTTGGCTTCCATCCGGCCAGCACGCAACTGGTGCTCTCGGAAAACACGCCGGCATGGGCCGGTATGGGGCTGCCGAAAGCGGTTCTGGAAACCTGCCGGGGCAAGTACAATCTGCTCAGCGGCATCGGAATCGATACGGCCGCGCGAAACCCGCGTGCGACGGCCTGCCGCTGGACGGCGGGAGAGACGTCTTATATGAACGACGTGAAGTTTGTAGGCGGCCATGGGCAGATCACCGGGCGGGAGGAAAACGTACCGGTCTATGACCCCGCGCGAAAATCCGACCACGACCCGGAGCGCCCGTGGGATTCGCAGTATTGGAGCCTGTGGGTTACGGAAAACGGCGGAGGCGTATTCAAGGATGTGTGGAGCGCCAGCCCCTATGCAGAGGCGGGAATCTTCATTTCCGAAACAAAGACGCCCGGCGTTATGTATCAGGTTTCGGTGGAGCACCATGTGCGGCATGAGATTCTGATGCGCCGTGTGGAGAATTGGCGGTTCCTCGGTATCCAGACCGAGGAAGAGGTGGCGGAAAGCAGCTGGTGCCAGCCGTATGAGCTGACCGAATGCCGAAACCTCCTTTTTGCGAACTTCTATGCTTTCCGTGTGATCTGGGTGGACAATCCGTATCCCAGCGTGGTGCGGGCGTGGAACTGCGAAAATATGGAATTCCTGAACTGCCACAATTTTACTCAGATGAAGTATACGATCGAGAATCTGTATACGGACGGCAATACCGGCGAAAAGGCAGGCTACTGGCAGTTGGCGAGCTTGCAGATACCGGCACGGCAGCCGCGAAAAAAGCTGCCGGCGCAGCCCGACGTGCCGCAAAAGCTGGTTGACGGACTCGATTGTGCGGACGCCCTTTGCGCGGATCAGGCGGGAAACCTGTATATATGCGATTCCAGGCTGTGCAGAATCTATCGGTGGAGTCCGGAGACGCAGAGCCTTTCTCTGCTGACCTCGCAGCATTTCCGTCCGCTTTCGCTGTGCTGTGATGCGCAGGGAAAACTCTTGGTGGTGACGGAGTATAAGCCGGTCAAGTATTCTGTTGTGGACGGCGTCGCGGAGCTGGAAACGGATGAATTCAGCGGAGACGACGGCGGCGGATGCTATTATCCGTTCTACAGCGTGGACCGGCGTATCCGCGTGTATGCGATGGACCCCGAGCGGCCGGAGGCTTCCATGACGCTGCTTCCGGTTGTACCTATAAAGGATGCAAAGCCGGAGGTGCTGTGGTATCCGCTGAACCAGTGGCGGGACAGCGGCGATACGATGCTGTCGTTTGACCGGAAGGACGCCGCCTGCTACCTTGCGCCGGACGGAAAAACAGCGATCGTCCATAAGCCGGCGCTGGCAAGGGCGACCGGCCTGACGCCGGTCCGGCCGAACCGGGACGTCTATCTGGTGGACGAATATAATAAGTGCATTGTAAAAACCCAGGCCGGAGCGGATTTTGCCCTGCACGCACCCGAGATTTATGTGCAGCGGGGAGAATACGGCTTCGCCATGGCAGACGACGGTACCGCTTATGTGCCGGACTGCCTGTTATATGTATTCAGGGCGGGGAAAAAGCTGCGGGCCATTTCTTTGCAGGAGCGACCTGCGGATGTGCTGATAAGCGGCCGGTACCTATACATTACGGCGAGAAGCGCTTTTTATGCCATGCGGCTGGAAGAATAACGGCGCTGTTCAGAAACAGCCGGAAGCCGGACGCGTGAAGAAAACTCCCGCTGCGTGAAAACGCGGCGGGAGTTTTTCTGCGCAGCTCAACGTTTCGCGGGGCTGTCTGCTGTGAGCCCCGTCAAATCTGTTGCCTGAACGTTGCGGAATAAGAGTTTTGCATTGTTTCTCAGCTCAAAATCTTGCCTTTGTTTTTGGGGGCCGCTTTGTTTTTACCCTTCTCAGGCATAAAGAAGAATAATAGCCGACCGCCGCAAACAGACCCATTATAGCAGCGTAATCCAGCACAAACAGTGTGACAGGCTCCTCAAAGTCAAAGAACACAAACAGATTTTTGAGGAACATATAGCTGCCGATATCCCGTCTGATAAAAGCATACAGGCCGTACCCTGCAAGGAGAGCGGCAGCCGCGCGAATTGCCCATTTGCGGATTTCTGACGGCGCTGGAAATCGCCTTTTTGTGATTTCCATCATCGCTCCCCAGTGAAATCCAAGGTGTAAGCTCATGAGCACAAGCCCCCAATAGGCCGAAAGCATGTGCAGCATTCTCGCAAAAGCGTGTTCTGCACGGACCGGTAAGAAAGCAAATGCATGGCGGGAAAGCATCATGCCGCTGACCATAGAGCCGAGCATACAAAACAATACGGCGGCCACAAGCGCGGTCTGCATAGCCCATACCGCAGTGTATTTTCCTTTCAGCAGTGCTTTGCTCCATTTCCTGTTTAAGATATGGTGCAGAATAAGCAGTGCAAACATACCGATTCCAAGCCACTCGTGCGCCGCCTGCCCGATCCGCTCATAGGTCATCAGCAACAGCAGGGCAGCAGTCAGAGCGGCATCAACGGCTGTTTTTAGAGCTTGCTGCGGGTTCATTTGTGCCACCTCCTTCCGTGGTCTGGCAGATGAAGAGTCGATCTGCATCAATTGCGCTTTTATTTGAGCTGCATTTCGTCCTTGAAGGCATTGCCCACACGGCTTCCCCGCTCGTAATACCCGTGATGAACGGCGTCGTAGGTAATGGGGTGGAACTTGCCGAGGTCTATTTCTCCATCCTCGCTGAGGATGCTTTCATCTGCGCCGACGTTTTTGATTTCGCCGATAAATTTACTGCCGTCAAGGACCTGCTTCAAAACGCATTCCAGCACAAGCGGGAACTCATGGATGACAGGCGCATTCACAAATTCGCTTTTCGATGTTGAAAAGCCCGCCTTTGCCATTTTATCCGGCTCCTGGTTTGCGGAAACAAGGCCTACGTAATCGCAGGAAATCCTATGCGCCGTGTCAGCGATGCTTACGGTGAAGGCCTTCGTTTTGAGAATATTATCGGTGGTTTTATGGCTGCCGAGGTCGATTACAATCTCGTTCGCTCCCACAATACCGCCCCATGCGGCATTCATGGCGTTTGCTTCTCCGTTTTCATCGTAAGTTCCGATGATCATAACAGGCTGGGGGTACAAAAACGGTTTTGCTCCAAAATTTTTTCTCATAACTATAAAGTCCTCCTAAATCAAATCATTGAGTGTTTCACTTTTCAGATAAAGCCGGTTCATTGGAAGGAATGCTTCTTTTTCCGGCAATCCGCACCTTCCCTTGCCGCTTTTTACACGATTCTCTTTTCCGTCAAACGGGATGCCGTGAAAATACCGCTTGTGTTCCGCAGCATTTCCACGGCATCCTGCCTGTTTATTCGTGGATTTTCATGTTGTGCAGCGCTTTGACAAAATTCGGGTCAAAGTGGTTGACGATCTCGCTGTGCCCGATATCCAGGCCCGCAATTTCCGCCATATCCGCGTCGTTGAGCGTAAAGTCCCAGATATCCATGTTCTGCTCCATGCGGTTTCTGTGAACCGATTTCGGAATCACGACTACGCCGCGCTGCACATTCCAGCGCAGAGCGACCTGCGCGGCTGTCTTGCCGTATTTCCGGCCGATTTCCGTTAAGACGGGGTGCGTGAAAATGCCGTGATTGCCTTCGGCGAACGGGCCCCATGCCTCTGGTACGATGTCGTATTCCTTCATCAGCTTCAGCGCGTCCTCCTGCTGGAAGAAAGGATGCAATTCAATCTGATTGACGGCGGGCAGGATTTCAACGGTTTCGCAGAAATCAGCCAGTACATGCGGATAGAAGTTGCATACGCCGACGGCGCGGATGACCCCTTCTTTATAAAGCTCCTCCATAGCCCGCCATGCGCCCATGTAGTCGCCCATCGGCTGATGAATCAGATACAGGTCGAGATAGTCCAGCCCGAGCTTGCGCAGGGAAGTTTCAAATGCCTTTTTGGCGCTCTCATAGCTTGCGTCCTGTACCCACAGCTTCGTGGTGATGAAAAGGTCATTTCTGTTGACGCCGCTTTTTTTGACGGCGGCTCCGACGGCTTCCTCGTTTCCGTATGCCGCCGCCGTATCAATCAGGCGGTATCCGCTCGCGATCGCATCGAGAACGGCCTGCTCGCACTGTGCCGGATTGGGAACCTGAAACACGCCGAAGCCCTCCAGCGGCATTTTGATCCCGTTGTTTAATGTGATGTATTCCATGATCATTCCTCCGTTCAAATTTCCTGCCACTATTTTAATCGATTTTTTCTTCAAACAGAAGTCACTGTTCGTTCACCAATTACAACCCAAAGGTTTATACCGATTTTGGTTCGGGAAAAGCGCAGGCCCGTTGTAAGGATGTGCGCCCCCGAGCCGCTCCGCCTTGGGCGTATCTCTTCCTTTCCGAAAGAAATATGCCGTTCGGCTGCTTTTCCCTTCTACAGTCTCATTCCCTTTTTTGTACCTGAGAGCCGCCGAACACTTCCGACATCTCCATAGCGTCAAGCGCAGCATCCAGCTTTTTTTACTTCGTCCTGGCTCAGCGCCACATCCGCTGTGCCAGCGTTTTCTGTAAGCCTGTCGGCGTTTCGGGTGCCGGGAATCGGTACGATATACGGCTTTTTGCACAGCATCCACGCGAGGGATACCTGCGCGGGCGTGGCTTCCTTTTCTTTTGCAATTTGATGGAGCAGCTCGAGCAAACCGGCGTTTTGATCGATTGCCTCTGCGGTAAACTGCGGCATCGCGCTGCGATAGTCCGTTCCAGCCTCAAATTTTGAATTCTTACCGTACTTGGCGCTCAGGAAGCCGTTTGCGAGCGGGGAAAACGCCACGTAGCCGATGTGCAGCTCATCCAGAACCGGAAACAGGCTTTCATACCATCGCGCCATCATGGAATAGCGGTTTTGAATTGCCGCAATCGGGCAGACCGCGTGCGCACGGCGGATGGTCTCTTCGTTCGCTTCTGAAAGCCCCCAGTGGGTGATTTTTCCCGCTTTTATCAAATCCGACATGATGCCCGCGCCCTCCCCCCTGGGGATATTCGGGC
>JAHZCM010000009.1:27831-32250 GCA_019422905.1 Oscillospiraceae bacterium | reverse complement strand
GGTTCAATCGAGAAAGGAAGGTTAAAAATGATTTCAACACCGATTTGTGACATCCTGGGTATTCAATATCCGATTTTTCAGGGCGGCATGGCATGGATTTCCGACGGGAAGCTGGCGGGCGCCGTTTCCGAAGCCGGCGGCCTCGGCATCATTTCCGCGATGAATGCAAACGCGGACTATCTGCGCGGCCAGATCAAAATTGCGCGCGAGCTGACGGATAAGCCGTTCGGCGTGAATATCATGCTGATGAGTCCGTTTGCCGATGAGGTCGCGCAGGTGGCCGCGGAGGAAAAGGTCGCGGTCGTCACGACGGGCGCGGGCAATCCTTCCAAATATATGAAGCAGTGGATCGAGGCCGGCATCAAGGTGATCCCGGTGGTCGCCTCGGTCAGCATGGCGAAGCTGATGCAGCGCGTCGGCGCTACGGCGGTGATCGCCGAGGGCGGCGAGAGCGGCGGCCATATCGGCGAGCTGACCACGATGGCGCTCGTGCCGCAGGTCGTCAGCGCGGTCACGATTCCGGTGATCGCGGCGGGCGGCATCGGCGACGGCCGCGGCGTGGCGGCGTCCTTCATGCTCGGCGCGGTGGGGGTGCAGCTCGGCACGCGCTTCCTCGTCGCAACGGAGTGCGGCGTGCACCAGAACTATAAAAACAAGGTCCTCAAGGCCAACGACATTGCGACGATGACGACCGGCAAGCGCCTCGGCCATCCGGTGCGCAGCATTAGAAATCCGTATTCGAAGGAATATTTCCGCCTGGAGTACAGCGATATTTCGGATGAGGAGCTGGAAAAGTACGGCAGCGGCTCGCTCTACCGCGCGGCGGTTCTGGGCGACGAAAAGACGGGCTGCTTCCTCGCGGGCCAGATTGCAGGCATGGTGAACCGCGAGCAGCCGGCAAAGGAGATTATTGAAGAAATCTTCCGTGAGGCGGAAGAGGTATTGAACGGAGCGGCGAAATGGGTAAAATAGCATTTGTTTTTTCCGGACAGGGCGCGCAGTACAGCGGCATGGGAAAATCCCTCTATGAAGCGAGCGCGGCGGCCAAGGCCGTGTTTGATACGGCGGAGCGCATTCGTCCCGGCACGATACGGCAGTGCTTTGAGGGCGCGCTGGAGGAGATCAGCGTCACAAAGAACACACAGCCGTGCCTGTTCTGCGTCGATCTCGCGGCGGCGGAGGCGCTGTGGGAGGCCGGTGTGCAGCCGGACATGGTCGCGGGCTTCTCGCTCGGCGAGGTCGCGGCGGTGACATTCGCCGGTATATTCACGGCGGAGGAGGGCTTTTCGTTCGTCACAAAGCGCGGCGAGGCCATGCAGGCGGCGGCCGAGAAGGTGGACAGCGCCATGGCGGCCGTCCTGAAGCTCGCAAACGACAAGGTGGAGGAGCTTTGCCGCATGCACCAGAGCGTGTTCCCGGTCAATTACAACTGCCCGGGCCAGCTCGTTGTGGCAGGCCTTAAAACGAGCTTGGAGGGCTTTATCTCCGATGTTTCCGCAAACGGCGGCAGGGCCGTCCCGCTGAACGTGAGCGGCGGCTTCCATTCGCCGTTCATGGAGAGCGCGTCGATCCGCTTGGCGCAGGTGCTGAACGGCATGGATGCAAAGAAACCGCAGATTCCGGTTTACGCGAACTATACGGCGGAGCCCTACGGCGCGGACGACGCGAAATTCCTGCTCCAAAAGCAGGTTTCCAATCCGGTGCGCTGGCAGCAGACCGTCGAGAAGATGATTGCGGCGGGCGTGGATACGTTTGTCGAGGTCGGCGCGGGCAAAACGCTCTGCGGCCTGATTAAAAAGACGAACCGTACCGTGCAGGTGTATAACGTTGAGGACGCGGCGTCTCTGCAGGCGGCGGTATCGGCGCTGCGCGGCGCGTAAGAGCGTTTGGAATACGGCGGGCAGATCCGGTGTTTTATGATTTTGAGTCAGAGAAAGGAAGAGTCATTTATGAGCTTACAGGGAAAGGTTGCGCTGGTTACAGGCGCTTCACAGGGCATTGGCCGGCAGATCGCGCTGCGCCTTGCAGCGGACGGCGCGAACATCGCGGTTGTCGATATGGGCCTCGAAAAGGCCGAAACGGTCTGTGAGGAGCTGCGCGCCATAGGCGTGGAGGCGAAGGCCTATAAGTGCAACGTCACGGTGACCGAGGAGGTCACGGAGACGGTCAAGGCGGTGTCGGCGGAGCTGGGCAAGGTGGATATCCTCGTCAACAATGCGGGCATCACGCGCGACGGTCTCGTGCTTGCGATGAAGGACGCGGACTTTGACGCGGTGCTGAACACGAACCTCAAGGGCGCGTTCAATATGATCCGCGCGTGCTATTCCGGCTTTATCCGCAAGAAGAGCGGCAGAATCATCAATATCTCGTCGGTTTCCGGCATCATGGGCAACGCCGGGCAGGCGAATTACTCCGCCTCCAAGGCCGGCCTGATCGGCCTGACCAAAACGGTGGCGCGGGAGCTTGCGTCCCGCAACGTCACCTGCAACGCGGTGGCGCCGGGCTTCATCCAGACGGCCATGACGAAGGATATCGCGGAAAATAACGCGCTGCGCGTGACGATTCCGATGGGCAGGATGGGCAAGCCGGAGGACATCGCGGCGGCGGTCGCGTTCCTCGCAAGCGACGAAGCGTCCTACATCACCGGCGAGGTGATCCGCGTAGACGGCGGCCTGGCGATGTAAAAGCTGTTTTCGGCGGAAGCCTCCCGTAAAAACAGCCTGATAAAGCAGCCTTGGAATTTCCGCTGCGCGGAAGCCGGCGCTTTATCCTCTTTGGCGCGGTTCTGCGGCGCCGGTGTTTTGCCGCAGTTTTCTATAGAAAGCGCGCAGCAGGCGCGGACGGGGGACGCTCCCGGGAAAGGATGAAAATATGGAAAGAAGAGTTGTGATTACCGGACTCGGCGCGGTGACGCCGATCGGCAACGACGTGGACACCTTTTGGGAAAATCTGAAGGCCGGCAAGTGCGGCATCACGAAGATCACAAAGTTTGACACGACGGATTTTAAAGCGCACGTAGCGGCGGAGGTCAAGGATTTTGACCCACTGCGGTATATGGATAAAGGCGAGCTGCGCAAGAACGACATGTTCTCGCAGTTTGCGATGGCGGCGGCGGCGCAGGCGGTGGAAGACAGTGAGATCCTGGGCAAAATTGACCCGGAACGCTTCGGCGTGTATTTCGGCTCCGGCATCGGCGGCATCCAGACCTTTGCAAACCAGATGACGACGCTGAACGAGAAGGGACCCAAGCGCGTTTCGGCGTATTTCATCCCGATGCTGATCGCGAACATCGCGGGCGGCAACATCGCGATCCGCTTCAACGCGCAGGGCTCCTGCCTGCCGATTACCACCGCATGCGCGACGAGCAACAACGAGATCGGAGAGGCGTACCGCGCGATCCGGCACGGCTATCTCGATGCGGTCATCGCGGGCGGCGCTGAGGCCGCAATTACGCCGATCGGCGTGGCGGGCTTCGGCAACATGACGGCGCTGACCCCCTGCCCGGACCCGGAGGACGCGTGCTGCCCGTTTGACAAGCGCAGAAGCGGCTTTGTCATGGGCGAGGGCGGCGCGGCGCTGATTCTTGAGGAATACGAGCATGCGAAGGCGCGGGGCGCCAGAATGTATGCGGAGATCGTCGGCTACGGCGCGACGGACGACGCGCACCACATGACCGCGCCGGACCCGGAGGGGAACGGCGGCGCACGCGCGATCCGCATGGCATTCGAAGAGGCCGGAGCGGATATTGCGAAGGAAAAAATCTACATCAACGCGCACGGCACGAGCACGCCGCTCAACGAGCGCAGTGAGACGCTGGCGATCAAGAAGGCGTTCGGCGAGCATGCGCGGGACGTCGTGGTCAGCTCCACGAAGTCGATGACCGGCCATATGCTGGGCGCGGCGGGCGCGGTGGAGGCGATCGCCTCGGCGCTGGCCGTCAAGGAGGGCATTGTGCCGCCGACGATCAACTACAAGGAGCCGGATCCGGACTGCGATCTGGATGTCTGCCCCAACACGGCGCGGAAACTGGATATCGATCTTGCGCTTTCCGTTTCTCTCGGCTTTGGCGGGCACAACGCCTGTATTGCAATCCGCAAGGTTTTGTAGTAAAATATTCCAATACACCGGTTTCGGAGAAAAACGGAGGAACGCTTTGTGAATATGAAGGATATCGCGGCTCTGGCGGAGCTTGTCCGGAAAAATGAGTTGACAAAACTGGAAATTAATGGCGAGAGCATCCTGATCGAGCGCATGCCGGCTGCGGCGCCGGCCGCTGCGGTGCCGGCCGCCGTTCAGACCGTTGCCGAGCAGATGCATACGGCGGAGCCGATCGGCGAGGTGCAGGAAAAAGCGGGCGTGTACGTCAAAAGCCCTGCGGTCGGTGTGTTCTATACCGCGTCGTCGCCGGACAGCAAGCCG
>JAHZCM010000009.1:17874-27821 GCA_019422905.1 Oscillospiraceae bacterium | reverse complement strand
GTCTTTTATGCCGCTCCATCTCCCGACGCACAGCCCTTTGTGCAGGTCGGCTCCAAGGTCAAAAAGGGCGATACGCTCTGCATCATCGAGGCGATGAAGCTGATGAACGAGATCACGAGCGACGTAGACGGCGAAATCGCGGAAATCTGCGTCGGAAACGGGCAGGTCGTCGAATACGACCAGCCGCTGTTCCGCATCGTCTGATTTCGGCGGAGAGGCGGCCGCGTGAAAAATACGGGCGTATGCGGCTTCGCGCTTTGCCGTCCAAAGCGGGGCGGCGGCTTTGCGCCGCATGGCCTGCTTGAATTTTGGGAGAAAGGATCACTCCCGCTTTTCCGGCGGGGGCGTGGTAGTTTGTGATGAACAAGGAAGAAATCAAAAAGATTCTGCCCCACCGCGAGCCGATGCTGCTCGTGGATGAGGTGGAGCTTGTGGACGGAAAATCGCTGGGCAAATGCCATATCCGCGGCGACGAGTATTTCCTGCAGGGCCATTTTCCGGGCAACCCGATCGTGCCCGGCGTGATCCAGTGCGAGATGCTCGCGCAGAGCGCCTGCGTGCTGCTTGCGGACGGCGCCGCCGAGGGCATGACCCCGGTATTTACGAGTCTCGATAAGGTAAAGTTCCGCGGTATGGTAAAGCCCGGCGACACGCTGGAGACCGAGTGCGAGCTTGTGCGCCAGCGCGGCGCGTTTTACTTCGCAAAGGGCGTCGGCCGCGTGAACGGAAAGGTCTGCGTGTCCGCGGAGTTTTCGTTTGCACTTGTGAAGGGCTGATTTCTGCGCAGGAAAGGAAAGACGAAGCGTATGTTTACAAAATTACTCGTTGCCAATCGCGGCGAGATCGCGGTGCGCATCATCCGGGCCTGCAAGGAGATGGGCATCCGCACCGTTGCGGTCTATTCCAAGGCGGACGCGGAGTCCATCCATGTGGCGCTGGCGGACGAGGCCGTCTGCATCGGCGAGGCCGCCGCAAAGGACAGCTATCTCAATCAGGAGCGCATTCTCAGCGCGGCGATTGCGTGCAAGGCGCAGGCAATCCACCCGGGCTACGGCTTTTTGGCGGAGAACGCGGAATTTGCGAACCTGTGCAAAAAATACGGCATTGCATTCGTCGGCCCTTCCGGAGACCTGATTTCGCGTATGGGCGATAAGGACGCCGCGCGCCGCCTGATGCAGCGGTCCGGCGTGCCGACGATTCCCGGCACGGAGATTTTGGAAGATGCGGAAGCGGCGAAAGCGGCCGCGGAAAAAATCGGCTATCCCGTCATGCTCAAGGCCTCGGCGGGCGGCGGCGGCAAGGGCATCCGCCTTGTGCGCGCGCCGGAGGAGATTGAGCAGGCGTTCAACACCGCCTCGAACGAAGCGCTCCGGGCGTTCGGCGACGGGCGGATGTACATGGAAAAATACATATATCCCGCAAAGCACATCGAGGTGCAGCTTCTCTGCGACGAGCAGGGAAACGTGGTGTGCCTCGGCGAGCGCGAATGCTCGATCCAGCGCAACAACCAGAAGCTGCTGGAGGAATCCCCCTCGCCGGGTGTTTCGAAGGAAAAGCGGCGCGAGCTGTTTGAGGCGGCGACCAAGGCGGCGAAGGCCGTGGGCTACGTCAACGCCGGCACCGTCGAATTTTTGATGGACAAGGATAAAAATTTCTACTTTATGGAGATGAACACGCGCCTGCAGGTGGAGCATCCGGTTTCGGAGCTTGTCACCGGCAAGGATATCGTGAAGTGGCAGATCCGCATCGCGGCGGGCGTGGAGCTCGATTGCACGCAGGAGGATCTCAAGGTGCGCGGCGCGGCGATCGAATGCCGTATCAACGCGGGCGGCGTGGGCAAGGTCAATTTCCTGCATATCCCCTCCGGCCCGTGGGTGCGCTTCGATACGTTCCTGTATCAGGGCTGCGAGGTGCCGCCGTTCTACGATTCGATGCTCGGCAAGATGATCGTCTTTTCCTCCACCCGCGAGGAGGCGATCCGCAAGATGCAGTCCGCCCTGTGCGAGCTTGTGATCGGCGGCCTGCCGAACAATATTGAAGACCAGATTGACATTATCCGCGACCCGGTTTTCCAGAGCGGAGATTATTATACGGACTTTATCCAAAACCGCGAGGGCTGAGCCGGCGCGCCCGTCCGCCGTGCGGCCTTTGAAAATGATCCATGAACCGAAGGGAGTAAAGCGTTATGAATCTGATGGGCCTGTTCCGCTCGCCGCAGAACGAGCTGGAGAAGGGCGGCAAGCAGCCGAAAAATCCGCAGGAGGAAGCGCATGAGATCACGATGACCTGCCCGAAATGCAACACGCAGACGCCGGTCTCGGAGCTTTGGGACACGCAGAATGTCTGCCGCTGCGGGCACCATTTTCGTATGACGGCGCGCCAGCGCATCAGCTTCCTCGCGGATGAGGACAGCTTTGTGGAGCTGGACGGCGATATGACGAGCCGCGATATCCTCGAATTCCCGAATTATGAGAATAAGCTCAAGAGCGCGCGGCTTTCCACCCGCGAGAAGGAGGCCGTCATCTGCGGCACCATGCAGGTGGAGGGCGAGCCCTGCGCTGTGTTCTGCATGGATCCCCATTTTATGATGGGCAGCATGGGCACGGTGGTCGGTGAAAAGATCACGCGCCTGTTTGAATACGCCACACAGCACCGCTTGCCTGTCGTCGGCTTTACCGCCGCGGGCGGCGCGCGCATGCAGGAGGGAATCCTCTCCCTGATGCAGATGGCAAAAACGAGCGGCGCGGTGCGCCTGCACAGCGACGCGGGCCTTTTTTATCTGACGGTTCTCACCGATCCCACGACCGGCGGCGTGACGGCGAGCTTTGCGATGGACGGCGACGTGATTATGGCGGAGCCGGACGCGATGATCGGCTTTGCCGGCGCGCGCGTCATCGAGCAGACCATCCGCAAAAAGCTGCCGGAGGGCTTCCAGCGCGCGGAATTTCTGCTGGAGCACGGTTTTATTGACCTGATTACGCCGAGAAGCCGCCAGAAGCGGATGATTGCGCAGCTCATCCGGATGCACGACGCCGAAAAGCAGGGCGCTTGCGTGCAGCCGGCCGAGGAGCAGGAAACGGAGGTTGAGGCGTAATGGCAACGGCATACGAAAAAGTACTGCTCGCGCGCGGCAAGGGCCGTGCGACGGGGCTTTCGTTCATCCAGAATATCTTTGAGGATTTTATTGAGCTGCACGGCGACCGCCGCTTTGCAGACGACCCCGCTATCGTGGGCGGTCTCGCCCGGCTTGGCGGGCGCACGGTGACGGTCGTGGCCATTGAGAAGGGCGGCGATACCCGCGATAAGGTCTACCGCAATTTCGGTTCGCCGAATCCGGAGGGCTATCGCAAGGCGCTGCGCCTGATGAAGCAGGCGGAGAAATTTCACCGTCCGGTTGTCTGCTTTGTGGATACCAGCGGCGCATTCTGCGGCATCGGCGCGGAGGAGCGCGGGCAGGGGCAGGCCATCGCGGAAAACCTGATGGAAATGATGGGCCTGAAAACGCCGGTGATCTCGATCCTCGTTGGCGAGGGCGGCTCCGGCGGTGCGCTGGCGCTCGCCGTGGCGGACCGGGTCTGGATCCTCGAAAACGCCGTGTATTCGGTCGTATCGCCCGAGGGCTGCGCGAGCATCCTGTGGAAGGACGCGAAGCGCGCGAAGGACGCGGCAGAGTGCCTGCGGCTGACAGCGCAGGATATGGAGCGGCTCGGCGTTGTGGAGCAGGTCATCAACGAGGAGGACAAGAGTACCTTGTTCGCCCGGGTCAAGACGATGCTGGAAACGGAGCTTGACGCGCTGTGCGAAAAGGACACCGAAGCGCTTCTCAGGGAGCGCTACGAACGATTCAGAAAATATTGAGGTAAAAATGCAGAAAGGTTTCCGTTTTCAAGAAACCTATAAGGAAATATTATAAAGGTAAACGGAACAATAAAAACGCTATGCAAAGGTTCGCCGGTTGCATAGTGTTTTTATTGCTTATCCGTATTTTTTGCGTCTTCGTTTTCAGGCGGAGACGTTTTTCTTTTTCCGAAAAAGCGTGTTTGCACACCTTTTGCGAGGCAGAAAGAAATTCTTTCCCGCAGCCAAGTCTGCGTGCCCCTTCACAAAGCGACTTTTAGACGCTCCCAGAGAAAGAAAACTGCCGCACTGCCTTCCTGAGATGGGCATGAAAGTAAATTTGCAGCGTTTACAATTCAAAAATAAAGAAAAAATTCATTACTTATGAAGGAAAAAGTAGGAAATATCGTTCAAATATTTTCCTCCATTTTTGCTGCCATATTTTCCGTCTTTTGTCGCATATTCGGTACTTTTTGTATTATAGCATGCAAGAACGAAAAAGTCTACATTGTCGTTTATTTCATTATAGTCCATCAGAACGGAAAAGTCTACAATATCGGGCGAATACAATATTTGACAGGAACAAAAATGAGAGAATTAACAAGGAGCGAGGGTGCTGTAAATGAGTTTTTTGGGTATAAAAATTAGGAAAAAGGCACAGAAATATTCATGCGGCTTAAAACGCAAATCAAAAATATGGCGCAGAATGGCCGGCACGGCGCTTTGCGTCGTATTGCTCAGCACGAATATTGTAGGTGTTTTGGCGGCGGAAGTGCCTGACGAGACGTCCAAGACAGAAATTTCGTTCACGGAGGAGGAAATTGGACACAGCCCTGAAGGCGCTTCAGACCTGGAGACTTCGGAGCAAGCGCCGGAATCTTCTGGGGAAACAGGGGAGGAAGAACCTTCAACGCCCTCTGATGCGGATATAGCGGAGGATACGCCTCCCACAGAAAGCTCCGCTCCGCCGACGGACGAGGGCGGCGAGCTGCCCGAAAACGCGGAGGATCTCGACGTGCATGTTGCGGCGTGGACGTGGGTGGATGACGAGAAAATTCTAACCGAGTATGAAGGGGCATGGGTTGTAAGTCTGCACGGGGCCAATAAGCAGGATCTGACAGAGGAGCTGCTTCTGGAGCTGCTGCCCAAGGAAATACGCGCCACGCTGTCGAACGGTGAGGAAATCATTCTTCCGCTCACATGGAACCTTTCTTCTCTTGCCGATATAGCCGCAGACCCTGAAGAGAACTACAGTGACGCTGCGGAGAAGTTTTATCGTTTTGACGCGGCTGTGGGCGGAGATTACGCGCTGGCTGACGGAGCATTGTCTCCGTATGTACTCTTCTCCTTTGGCGGCGCAGAAGTATATGCTGCAACATATCCCGGTACCCGTAGGCCGTTAAACGTCGGCACTGATAATCTGGCGAGTCATACGGTGCAGGGCATTACGCCGGCAGGTACCACTGTCAATCTGTTTGACTATGACATCGGAATAGCGGGTGATGACGACGTCTTGCCCGATCGCGCAAAATTTGAGGACTACAGCAACGGCATTAATGCGGGCGCGCTGCTGCTTTTTGGCGGCAGCGCTATGCGGGAAGCTGGCTTTTGGAATCAGGGCTCGGGCGCTGGCCGCCCTTGGGGAAAGCTCCATACGAACATGAAGGGAATTGTGCAAGACACACTGGTGGACGAATATCCTTATATCAACCTGGGTGGCGCACGTGGTTCCCTCCCAGACGCGACAGGAACTCCGAGCGATGACTGGGGTAACAGCATTTTTATGGACGTTGCAAACCTGAATCATGCGGAATATGAAAATGCCGGCGTAAACGAAGCCAGAGCGCTTTCTGCAAAGCTTCTGACGAGCCGCGGTCTGACTGTAAGTGCAGACGGCAAGGTCAGCGGCACCTGTGAAAAGGCTTCTCTGAGCTATCTGTTTGATCCGGATACAACAACGGGTGGTAAAGAATCCTATCAAAATGTCACCGGTCTGTTCCAAGTAGATGAGGATGGCTACTATTACTATGACGCCCGAAAAAACTTCGCTGAATTTAACAAAAACAGCAACAGCTTCACGCTGTACGATGGTCCTGCCGTATGGCGCACGGATGCCGGTTGGAACGAAGGTACTGGGGCTTTCGATGGCGACATGAGCCTCGGAAACTTCTTCCCCTTTGACAGTGCATCAAAAGTTTTTGACAGCATTCAGACAGAGGACAAGGGTGGGAATGCGACCAATATTCTCTCCAGCTCCGAAAACATTACAAACGTAGGCAATGTTGTTCGCGCAAACCACTATATGGGCATGACCATGCAGGTGGATTTCACCCAGCCGGAAAACGGCCAGCTGAACATGGGTGCTTCCGGCAGACAGGACATGGTGTTCCAATTCTCTGGCGACGACGATGTCTGGATCTTCATAGACGACGTGCTGGTGCTGGACTTGGGCGGCATCCACAGCGAGCTGTACGGCACCATCAATTTCAGCACCGGTGAGGTTATCACCGGACAGAGCTGGCGGACCGGCGGACTGCCGGAGAACCCCGGCAGCGTGACAGGTGATGAGGAAACCACGCTCTATGCGATGTTTGAAAAAGCGTTGGGAACGGACCAGGCGGATGCAATCCATTGGGTCACTGACGATAGCGGAAAAAAAATATTCCCCACCGGCACCGAACACAGCCTGAAGCTGTTTTACCTGGAACGCGGAAATTACGATTCCAGCTTGCAGATGCGCTTCAATCTTCAACCCCCCCTCTCCCATAGCATTAAGAAGGTAGACCAGAACGGCGAAGCGCTGGAAGGCGTGGAGTTTAAACTGTATGCGGCAACGGCTACCAAAGGTGACAGCACCGATGCTGCCGACTATACAGTAAACGGCGATGTAATCGGAACACTCATGACTGATAAAGACGGAAAATCGTCTTTTGTCAGGGCGGACGGCTCGCCTTTTAGCTTCACGGACCGGTATCATGCGGACGGAACACTTTACTATATCTTAAAGGAGTCCAAAACGGTCGGCGGTTACCGGAGTTTGCCAAAAGATATTGTGCTGAGATTCAATCCGGACACATCCATGTTGATTGTTGCAAACCGTTACCAAACCGGCGCATACGCCAGCTTCTTTTCCAACATTCGCGAAGCGGGTACGCTGACCTACGGTCAATTTGATACGGTCAGCGGAGCTATCGCGTCAAGCAGTACTGCACTCGGTCAGAGCAGTAAGCAGAACGGTCTTGTTCTCGCTGTTCCCATGCTGCTGGAAAGAGGGATGTCCCACGACGACATTGCTAACGACGGAAAGTGGCAAGCCCTTTATGGGAGCAATACGGAAGGCTATGGTGCCGTTGCTCCGGCCGCACGCACTGCTGAAGCGTGGCGCAGAGCAATTCTCAAGGCAGCACTGTATCAGGCCAGCGACGTGCGTTGGCCTGAATGGCGGCTTACATATAATCAGAGTACCGGAAGGCTGGAGGGCTTGTTGGAGGATCTCCCGGGCCGGGCAGACCGTTATGCACTTTACAACGAAGATGGCGATATGAAAATGGTGTACGGCATCCTTGAGCCGAGTGCGCTACAGAAGCTTGGTATTGGGGGAAATACCTCCAAAGAGCTTTACGACGCGCTGGAAGCCTATGTGTCCGAAGCAATCAAGACTGGCGCTCAGGCTGGCAAGTCTACCGAAGTGGTAATTGATGAAATTGTAGAGAAGCTGAACATCGATAGGGACAACTTTAGCGACCGCGATTTCTCCTTCCTGAACACCGACCAGTTCCAGCGCGAGTTTCGCTCGACTATCTATATCCCCAACGAGCGCCGGGAACTGCGCGTACAGAAGGTGGACGCGGACGGCAAGGGTGTCAACGGCGTTGAGTTTATGCTTACCGCTCCGGACGGTTCGATCATTACCGGCACGACTGCCACAGTAGACGGTCAGGACGGCATGCTCATTTTCAGGCCGGATGCAGGGGGAAGTGCGGGCTATGCCCAAGTGGCGTGGGAGGAAGTAGGCTCCAAGTATACCCTGACAGAGAAGAGCGTGCCGGAGGGCTATGAACGAAACGAGACGAAGATCCCGGTCGTTGTAGGCATTTATTCGATTTACGCTGATGCGGGAACGCGGGATGACGGCGTTACTGTTATGGCCGGCGTTGGTAAACTGATGCAAACCATGACAAAGTACGCGGCGGACGATATGGTCAACATCACGCTGCGGGACATTACCGCGATTGCCCAGACGCAGAAGAGTGGGACGTTTGAAATGGACGGCTGGGAGGATGATTTACTTGCGGGAACCGAAATTCCCCGCAGCATGAATTTGCACTATGGTGTCAATGCAGTGGTGGATTACGGCCTGCATGATGAGGACGGCGGAAAGAATATCTATCCGTTCTTTACCACAGACGAGGGATTTTTGCGAACCCGCGTTGTGCAGAATACGTCTGCGCTGCAAGATAAACTGTATGAGGGCAGCAGCAACACCGCCAATTGGGATAATCTGAGCGGAAGAGATCTCACGAGCCTATTCAGCCTGCTAAATACCGTTGTTGTTACAAATCAAAAGACTGTGCCGGAGGATACCGGCAAGCTGCGGGTCAGCAAGACTGTATCCGGAGAAAACCTGTCTGATGAGGACTATACCCGGAACTTCACCTTCACGGTATCTCTGAAGAAAGCCGATGGCACAGCGCTGGAAGGCGAATACTACTATTATGGCGAGCAGCGAGCCGGCTACATCCGGGATGGAGGGATGCTTTCCCTGCGGCACGACGAAGCACTGACGATTCTCGGCCTGCCAAGCGGCACAAAGTGGAAAATTTCCGAAAAGCCAGAAAACGGCTGGTCAATATCCCCGCAGTCCGGCGTTATCGATGGTGTGATTCAAAAGGATGAAACAGCTAATGCGGCGTTTATCAATTACAAAGGAAATGTACCGCTCGGGCATCTGACGGTTTCCAAAATAGTCGATGGAAACGCTGGCAGCAAACAGAAGGACTTCCATTTTACCGTGACGCTGAATGACACGACGGTCAGCGGTGAATATGGAGATATGAAATTTGCGAATGGTGTAGCGAGTTTTATATTGAAGCATGGTGAGAGTAAGACGGCTGATGGACTTCCTGAAGGAATCGGCTACAAGGTGACTGAAGCCGAGGCGAATCAGGACGGATACGCAACAACCTCCACCGGAGCGGTTGGAACAATCGGCAAAGATACGATGGCTGAATTTACAAACACAAAAAATAGTGCCCCACCCATCGATCCCAAAACCGGAAATCTGACGGTATCTAAAATGGTGGCTGGCAATGCGGGAGATAAGCACAGAGATTTTACGTTTACTGTGCTTCTCGGAGATACTTCAATTAGCGGTACTTATGGCGAGATTAAATTTACTTCTGGCGTTGCGACGTTTACGTTAAAACATGGCGAGAGCAAGACAGCGTTCGGCTTACCCGTTGGCATTACCTATACAGTTACAGAGTCCGAAGCCAATCAGGACGGATACACAACCTCGTCTACCGGCGCGAGCGGTGCAATTGAAGAGAGCGGTTCTGCTGCAGCTTTCTTAAATACAAAAGACAACACGGATCCAAAGACCGGAAGCTTAATTGTATCCAAGACCGTTTCTGGCAGCGGAGGAGATACCGATAAGGGCTTTCTGTTTACCGTAACGCTCAGCGATACATCCGTTAACGGCAAATATGGAGATATGACGTTCCGCGACGGTGTTTCTACATTTACCCTGAAACATGGAGAGAGTGTGCGTGCGGCGGGCCTTCCCGGCGGTACTCGATATACCGTGAGCGAAAGCGATCGCGCGGGCTACACGGCGACAGCTTCCGGGGAAGCCGGAATTCTTGAGAATGGAAAAACAGTAACAGTGCTGTTTAACAATCATAAGAATGACCGGGAGGAACCGGGTAATCCCGATACGCCATCCTCTCCGGGAGAATCCCCAAATCCGGGGATGCCAGCCGAAGATGGACCCAAAACAGGAGATGGAACAAATGTGGTGCTTTGGTCGGCCTTGTCGGGAATCTCCGGTATGGGTATAGTTGCGATGCTGGCAATATCCAAACGGAGATACAGGAAAAGGCCAAACGAAA
>JAHZCM010000009.1:0-17856 GCA_019422905.1 Oscillospiraceae bacterium | reverse complement strand
TCCATCGGCTCAGCCGCTTTGTACTAGACAGGTAAATCTATTATCGAACAGCGCAGTCTTTTACCGCAGCATTTTGAACATGCCCGGACCGTCCCATGTGCAGGGGCGTTCCTCAAAGCCTTTCTTCTTGTAAAACGGTACGGCTTCTTTTGTGCTGATCAGCTCCAGACTGACAGCCCAGCCCTCGGAAAGCATGCTGCGGATACAGCTTTCCGCTGTGTCTATCAAAAAGGAGCCGACGCCTTTTGACTGGTGGGATGGCAGAACGGCGAAATCCTTGAGGTAAAAGGACATGCCTCCATCCCCGAGAACCCGCAGCATGCCAACCGGGTTGCCGCTGTCATACGCGGTGAGGCTGACGAGCGTGTTTTGCAGAGCGGCTTCAATCTGTGCTCTTTCGGGCGGCTCCCAGCCGACGGAGCCGTATAATTCCAGAAACAGTTCCGGCGTCAATGTGTTGATTTTGACTTCCATAAAATCCTCCTTAGGGGGCGGGCATCCTGAACTGCCCGCTACGGATTAACCGGGAATATGGAATGCTCCGGTCCGCTGGAAGCTGTTTTTTGGCGTGGAGACGGCGAGCCCCATAAAATCGCGGAGATACCGGAAACGGTTAGCTTTTTCTGTTCCATGGTTGCCCCTTATTCCGAGAACACCCGGCCCGCCGTTTCCTGCTCAAACTGCTTGTTGTACAGGTCGGCGTAGTAGCCGCCCTTTTCAAGCAGCTCCTCGTGCGTGCCCTGCTCGATGATTTTGCCGCCGCGGACAACAAGAATCAGATCCGCGCGGCGGATCGTCGAAAGGCGGTGCGCAATCAGGAACGAGGTGCGGTTCTCGAGCAGCGTCGAGATCGCGTGCTGGATCAGCTCTTCGGTTTTCGTATCGATCGAAGCCGTCGCCTCGTCGAGCACGAAAATGCGCGGATCGGCGAGCACGGCGCGCGCGAAGGAAATGAGCTGCTTCTCGCCGGTGGAGAGCTGGTCGCCGCCCTCGCCGACGTCGCTGTCGTAGCCCTTATCCATGCGCATGATGCAGTCGTGTGCGCTGACGAGCTTAGCCGCGGCCTCCACCTCCGCGTCGGTTGCGTCAAGCCTGCCGTAGCGAATGTTTTCGCGCACGCTGCCGGAGAACAGATGCGGCGTCTGCAAAACGTAGCCGATGCTCGAGTGGAGCCAGAGCATCGAGCGCTCGCGGTAGTCCCTGCCGTCGATCAGAATGCGTCCCTCGGTCGGCTCAAAGAACCGGCAGGCGAGGTTCACAAGCGTGCTTTTGCCCGCGCCGGTTTCGCCGACGATGGCGACGGTCGTGCCGGCGGGGATATCGAGCGAGAAGTGCTCGAGCACGTTTTCCACGCCGTCCGAATACTTGAACGTCACGTCGTCGAAGGTGATATGCCCGGTGATCGGCTCCCAGTTTTCGCGCTTCGGCTCAAACGAGGTGCCGTATTTTTCGATGACCTCCGGCGTATCGGTGATGAGCGGCTCGCGCTCCAAAAGCGCGGAAACGCGCTCGATGTTGGCCTGCGTGGAGATGAAATTCGAGATCGTGCGCGCAAGCTGCTGCACGGGGTCCGCAATGATCAGCGCGTAGTTGATAAAAACGGTCATCTCGCCGACCGAGATGTCGCCGAAGAGCACCATCGTGCCGCCGCTCGTCAGCACGAGCGCCACGCCGATGGCGGTCAGAAAGCCGATGATCGGGACATACACGGCATTCAGCCAAACCGAGTGGATCGTCGTGCGGCGCATGTCGTCGGTTACGGCGCGGAACGCCTGATCGTTCTTATCCTCGATCACGAGTGTTTTGGAGGTTTTCGCGCCGGAAATGCCCTCGTTGTAATGGCGGGTGACCTCTGCGTTGATCGCGCGGACGCGGCGGTTTACGGCGAGAATTTTTTTCTGGAAAACCACCGTGAGCACAGCGATGACCGGGATGATCGCGACGAGGATCAGCGCGAGCCGCCAGTTGATCGCGAGCATGACGAAAACGCAGCCGATGACGTAAGCGGCGCTCCAGAAAACATCCACGAGGCTCCAGGCAAGCACGCTGCCAATTTTATTGGTATCGCTCATCACGCGGGCCATGATCGTACCGACCGGCGTGGTGTTGTAATACGAGAAGTCGAGCGTCTGCAAATGGTCGAACAGCTTGCGCTTCAAATCCCTGCCCAGATACATCTCCACCTTGAGCGCCACGACGGCCATCAAAATGGTGGAAAGCGTCATCAGTACGGTCAGCAAGACGTAAAAGAGCACGAACTGGAGCAGGCCGTCGGTTGTCCGCGGCTCGATGAAGTGGTCCACGGCATAGCCGGAGAAAAGCGGCTGAATGATGTCGATGCACGCGCCCCCGAGCATCATGGCCACGATCAGGATCATGTGTTTTTTATACGGGGAGAGGAAGGGAAGGAGCTTCGCCCACGTTTGAAGGGATTTGCTTTTTATCTTCATATAATTGAAACCAATTACCTTTCTGCGGGGTAGACGCCTTGTGCCTTTGCACGGGGCGGAAAGCCGGCCCGCACCTGCGGCCGGCGGGCAAAAGGCGCTGTTTGTGAGACCCGCAAAGGCGCCGCGTTAGGTCGCGGAGCGCTGGGTGTCATAGATGCGTTTGTAAATGCCTTCCTCTTTGGAGAGCGTTTCGTGCGTGCCCTGCTGCACGACGCGGCCCTTATCCATGACGATGATCTGGTCGGCATTCATGATGGTCGTGATGCGGTGCGCGATGATGATCGTCGTACCGCGCACGTTTTTGTTGATGGACTCGCGGATTTTCGCGTCGGTCTCCATATCGACGGCCGAGAGCGAATCGTCAAAAACCTTGATCGGCGTATCCTGCATCAGCATGCGGGCAATCGCCACGCGCTGCTTCTGGCCGCCGGAAATCGTCACGCCGCGCTCGCCGATCTGCGTGTCATAGCCTTCGGCAAAGCTGTCGATCGTATCGTCGATGACCGCGAGGCGCGCGTACTGCCGTACGCTTTCCAGGTCATGACGGTCCGAGCCGTCCGAAATGCTGTCCTTAAAGCTCTTGGAGAACAGGAACGGCTCCTGCAGGACGATGCCGATGTTCCGGCGCAGATGGGAGAGGGAGATCTGGCGGATGTCCACGCCGCCGATCGTGATTTCGCCGCAGCCCTCGGGCAGCTCGTACAGGCGGTCCAAAAGATAGGTCAGCGTGCTCTTGCCGCTGCCGGTGGAGCCGAGGATGCCCAGCGTTGTGCCGGCTTTGATCTGGATGTTGACGTCGTGGAGGACCTCGCCGGAGGCGCCGTACGAGAAATTCACTTTTTTGAATTCGATGTCCCGGTCCATCGGCGGCTCCACGGGATTTTCCGCGTCGTGCTCCTCCTCCGCGTCGAGAATCTCAAAAAGACGCTTCGAGCTGATACCCGTTTTGGAAAGCTCGCTCAAAAGGCGGCCCAGACTGCGCGTCGGCCAGACGAGCATGGAGTTGTAGGCGATGAAGGCGAGGTATTCGCCCTCCGTAATCGAATCGCTGACGACGAAGAAGATTCCGGCGGCCATGATCGTGATGACCTGCAGGCCGGAGAGCAGATCGCCCAGGCCCCAGTTCAGGCCCATCACATGGCCGAGCCGCACCCACAGGTCGGAGAACAGGTCGTTTTGCCTGTTGAATTTGTCCTTTTCAAACTGCTCGCGCCCGAACGCGCGCACCACGCGCACGCCGGTGAGGTTTTCCTGCACAATGGCGGTCAGCGTGCCCTCGGCCTCGTCCGCCACGCGGAACCGGTCGCCGACGATCACGAAGAAAATCAGCGAATAGCCCACGACGATCGGGATGAAGGCCAACGCGATCAGCGCGAGCTGTACGTTCATCGAAAACATCAGCCCAAGCGAGATGACAATCAGAAAAACGACGCGCACGAGCTCCAGCATCTGGTCGCTGATAAAGTTGCGGATCAGATCCACGTCCTGCGTGCAGCGCTGGATGATGTCGCCGGTCTGGTTCAGATTATGCCACGCGTAGGGCAGCCGCTGGATGTGGGAGAACAGCGTGTCGCGGATCCTCGTCACCGTGCCCTCGCAGCCCTTCGCCATGTTCATGCGGGAAACGTATGTAGAAAGGCCCGAAAGCACCGCGAAAAGCAGCGAGGCCAGCGCGCAGAGCAGGATGTTCCGGCGCAGGAATTCCCGCCCGCCGAGCGATTCGATCCACGCGGTCAAAAATGCGGGCAGGTTAAACGGCGATTCGTTGATTACGGAATCAACGGTGACGCGGATGACCTGCGGCGTCATGTAGTTTGCGAAGACCGCCACGATGACAGCGGCGAGCGCCAGCACGAAATGATGGCGAAGCCCCTTTGTAAACGGTATAAACCGCAGAATATTTGTGTGTTTCTTATCCTTTTTCACAAAATACCAACCTTTCCGATACGCGGGAAATTCGGGGTGGCGCCTCTTCTTCCTCCGCCGCGTATCTGCGCCGTGCCGATTGCACAGCGAAAGCGGGCGCGGGAAACCGAGCCTCCCGTGCCCTTCACAACGTAATATACTGCGCCGGAAAACACGGATTCCCGGCGCTTTTTATGACGGTACTATCACTTTAGCATGGAAAAATAAAAAAGTCAACGGGCCTGCCTGTAGATTGTGGAGAAAATGGAATAATTTTTTAGGTTTTATTAAGAAATACCCTCTTGAAATTTACATATATCCGGCTTATAATATAAACAAATCTGGTTTTTAAAACGAAATGAAATCAATTTTGAAATGAGATTTTGCACAAACGGAAAAGGAGGCATGTGAAATGGCACAGATGCGCACCGCATATGCGGAGCCGGCGAGAAAGGTTTGGCGCAGGGCGGACAGGGAGCGCCTGAGCCTGCCGCTGTATTCGCTGGGCGAGGAGATCTTCTCGGCGGTTTCTCACGGCGCAGCGGCGCTGTTTGGCGTGGCGGCGCTGGTGCTTCTGCTGGTGTTTTGTGAAAAGACGCCGGTCAACGTCGTGAGCGTCAGCGTTTTTGGCGGCACGATGATTTTGCTCTATACGGTTTCCACGGTGTATCATGCGCTGAACGTCAACCGCGCAAAACGTGTTTTCCGCGTGCTGGATCACTGCACGATCTATCTTCTGATCGCCGGTACCTACACGCCGATCACGCTCTGCTGCATCCGGGGCACGGCGGGCCTTGCACTGTTTGGCGCGGTGTGGGGCGCGGCGGTCCTCGGCATCGTGCTGAACGCCATCAGCATAGAGCGCTTCAAGGCGCTTTCCATGGTTTGCTATGTCGCGATGGGCTGGGCCGTGCTTTTCGCGGTCAAAACGGTGTTCGAGCGGATGCCGGCGCCCGGCCTTATATGCCTTGTCGCCGGCGGCATCGCTTATACAGTAGGCATCGCGGCGTACGGCTTCGGGAAAAAGGTGCCGTATATGCATGCGGTTTGGCACATTTTTGTCCTCCTTGGCAGCGTGCTGCATGCTTTTTCGGTTTACACCATCGTGATTTAGCGGTATACCGGTTACGGTATCGCCGTAACGGAAAATGGAGAAAATAATCAGCAAAGGATTGAAAACTGTGAGAGCTTCTGAATTCACCTTTAATTCCTGCACACCCCAAAACAAGATTTTCACGCGGCTGTATGAGCCGGATACGGAGCCTGTCGCGGTTTTGCAGATTTCGCACGGTATGGCGGAGCACAGCGCGCTGTATAAGCCGTTTTGCGCCTATATGGCGCAGCGCGGCTTTGTCGTGGCGATCAACGACCACCTCGGGCACGGGCGGAGCGTTTCCTCCGGCGCGCTGTACGGCCATTTCGGAGACTGCGGCGGCCTCTATAATGTTGTTGAGGACGTGCGGAACCTGCAGTCCATCATGCGCGAAAAATATCCGGAACTGCCGTACTTCCTGATGGGCCACAGCATGGGTTCGTTCATCGCGCGGGAATTCGCCGCAGCCTACGGCGCATCGCTGACCGCCGCCGTTTTTATGGGCACGAGCGCGGGTATCCCGGAGAGCGTCTGGAAGGCGGAGCGCGTCTATCTCAACATGCTGAAAAAATCGAAGGGCGGGAGAGCCAAGCTGCCGTATCTTGAGCAGATCGCAACAGGCCCTTATAACAGAAAATTCAAGCCGAACCGCACGCCGTACGATTGGGTAACGAGCAAGATGGAGGAGGTCGACCGTTTTCAGAACGACCCGCTCTGCGGCTTCCCGCTGACCGTGCAGGGCTATATAGACCTGGGCACGCTGCTGCATGCGGTCAACACCGACGAATGGTACCGCCGTGTGCCGAAAAGGCTGCCGGTTTATCTGATTTCCGGTGAGGACGACCCGGTCGGCGGCGGAGGCAAGGGCGTGCGGAAAATCGAAAAAAAGCTGCGCGAGACCGGGCATAACGTCACGACGACGCTTTACCCGCGCATTCGCCATGCGCTTGTCACAGAGGTCAACAGCGATCAGGTTTTTGAGGACGTTTATCGCTTCCTTGCGCAGTACCTACCTCAACAGACGGACGGGAAGGATGCGGCGGCAGCGGAAGCGCCCGCGCAGGAAATGAGCGAAAAGGCCGCATCCGAAGCGCAGGAAGTGCCGGAGACCGTGCCGGAAGCGGCGGCCGTGGAACCGGCGGAGACAAAACCGGAAACGGAGCCTGAAACCGTGCCGCAGGGAGAAAATGAATAGAATCCTTTTTGGAATTGAAAGCACCGTCCTTTTCCGGCTATAATGAGAGCGGAAAAGGGACGGTGCTTTCTGCATATGGAAAAGCCGCTCAGAACAGGGAAAGGGATGATCATCATGGCGTTTTACGGAAAAGAAATCATCGATTGGGCGATTCGGGACGCGCAAACGAAGCACAAGGGCGAGATCGCGCTGATTGTCGGCGACCGGTTTGCAAACAAAACGCCCGGCGACGGCGACTGTACGGCGCTGCAGTT
This sequence comes from Oscillospiraceae bacterium, assembly GCA_019422905.1. Taxonomy (GTDB): domain Bacteria; phylum Bacillota; class Clostridia; order Oscillospirales; family Acutalibacteraceae; genus Hominenteromicrobium. Next base: position 10,959 of record JAHZCM010000009.1, on the reverse strand, counting down.
TTTCGTGCCGAAAACAGCGGCGGGAGAAAAGGCTGCAATGGCGTTCACGGTGGAGGGCGTCGGCTACGATTACTTCGCAATCCCGTGGGAACGGCTTGAGAGCATCGCCGCCCTGCGGGATACGATTACCTTCGTGCTTGCTGAGGGGCAGGTGCTCTGGGCGGAGAGCGAGGCGGAAAAGCGCCGCTTTTACGCACTCAGGGAAACGCTGTTCCGCAATCTCGCGGACATGTCTTATGTCTGCCGCATCGTCGCGAAGCGCCTGGACGAGGCGATGCAGCTTTACGCGCGCATGGCGTTTGAGGAGAGCCTCGGCGCGCTGCGTATGGGCGCGCGCTTTTTGAGCCAGTTGCTCGGCGAATCGATTGCCGCTGTGAACGGCACGTACCTGAAGCGGGGCGAGATTGGTACCGATGACCCAACGCCGCTTTTGGAAACGCTCGAAACCGTGCCGGCGGGCTATATCGGCTTGCAGAAAAGGCTGTACAGCGCCAAAACTGCGGGGGAAATTCTCTCCGTGTGCCATGATATGATCGCCGTGGTGCGGAAATTCCTCGCGGGGCTTCTGCCGCTGTCCGGTGAACCGGTTCCCGCGCCGGAAGCACTTGAGGGATGGTATGAGGAGCTGTCCTACACGTGGCGGCGCATCGCGTATTTCTGCGCGCAAGGCGACGCGCGCAACGCATTCTCGTGGGCGGGTTATCTCCAGGCGGACATCGGCATGCTGGGCGGCCTTGTGACGGAGGAGGAGCGGGATCTGCTCGGCGCGTTTGACGAAAACGACCTCCATGCGTTTGCCGCGCGCTGCGGGGCGGCGCGCGTGCGCATCCGGGAAAAGCTGGCCGCCCACGGCGTGCGGTTCCGGGAGTACGGCAGCCTTGCGGATTTTTTGAGGGAAAACGGTGAAGATGAAATATAAAAACGCCGCAGACATTTTGCCGGATAAACTGCTTCGGGAAATTCAGAAATATGCTTCCGGCGAAGCGATTTACATCCCACAGGCGGCGGAGAAGAGCGGATGGGGAGAAAAGAGCGGCGCGCGGGCGTATTACTGCGAGCGAAACCGCCGCATTTGCCAAAGATACCGGGAGGGTGCGGGCTTTGACGCGCTGTCTATAGAGTTTGGCCTGTCGCCCGAAAGCATCCGCAAAATCGTGTATGCCGGCAGAAAAGAAACGGATTGAGAGAAAAGAGCGAAAGCACACCGGAGAAAGCAAAGTATCCGGTGTGCTTTGTTTTCGGCGGATTGAAGCCGCATCGGAAAAACGGCGGCGCTCGCGTCTGACGGCATGGTGCGTTCGGCTGATTTTTGCGGCGGCCGCTCCTTCTTGCATAACCGGCCTGTACGGCTCCATATACTGTCCTGTAAACATGCAGAAAGGCAGGCGTATTTCCGGTGTATGGAGTTGTGAATTTGAAGCGGTGGCTTCGCTATATGGCAACGGCGGTGCTGGCCGTGGGTGTAATCGGTGTGTTCGGCGCGCTGCTTACCGTTTTTGCAGCGGACAGCGGCGTGCAATTGCCGGTTATCATGTACCATGCCGTTATCGATGACAGCGGCCGCCTCGGCAAGTATGTGATTTCTCCGACGGAGCTGGAAAATGACTTCCGGTGGCTCAAAAGCCACGGCTATACGGCGGTGCTTTCCGAGGACCTGATCCGCTATACGAGAGACGGCACGCCGCTGCCTGAAAAGCCGGTGCTCATCACCTTTGACGACGGCTATTACAACAACTACCTCTATGCGTTTCCTGCCGCGAAGCAGTATGGTATGAAATTTGTGATCTCGCCCATCGGCAAATGTGTGGATCTGTATACGCAAACGCCGGACAAAAGCCCGTATTACGCCCACTGCACGTGGGAGATGCTGCGCGAAATGCAGGATTCCGGTCTTGTGGAGATGGGGAACCACACGTACGACCTGCACAGCTCGGACGGTGCGCGGCTCGGGACAAAGCGCCTTTCCAGTGAATCCATGGATGAATACCGCGAAATGCTGACGGAGGATGTCCAGCTTTTTCAGGAAAAGGCGGCGGAAAACCTCGGACGCGCGCCGGTGCTGTTTGCATACCCGTTCGGCGCGGTCAGCGAGGGAGAGCCGGAGATTATCCGTGAGATCGGCTTTGCCGTTACACTGTCGTGCGCGGAGAAAACGAGCACGGTGACGCGCGATCCGGAAAGCCTGATCAATCTCGGGCGGTACCTGCGCCCGTCGGGCGAAAGCAGCGATGCTTTTTTCAGCCGCATACTGGGTTAATTCTCATGAATGGAGTGTTCCGCAATGCTGATGGTCTATTTGAGCCCCTCCCTGCAGCCCTTTAACAAATACGTCACGACCGGCGACGAGCAGTATTGGATGAATCAGATTGCCGACGGTCTGGCGCCGTTTCTGGAGCAAAACGGCATTGCGGTTACACGCAATACGCCGGATACGGCGCTGGGGCAGGCGATCCGCGAGTCGAATGCCGGACACTACGACCTGCACCTTGCGCTGCATTCGAACGCGGCGCCGGAAGGGCTTGCGGGCAAGCTGCGCGGGCCGGATGTTTACTATTATCCGTACAGCACAGCGGGCAAGCGCGCCGCGGACATTATTTCCGACAATCTGCGCAGCATCTATCCCGATGCCGACCTCGTCAGCACGGTGGCGACAGCAAGGCTTCGGGAGATCACAAAGACCAGCGCGCCGGCGGTGCTTGTGGAGCTGGCCTACCACGACAACGTGCGGGACGAGGCGTGGATACGGGACAATGTCGCGCTGATCGCTGAAAACCTTGCGCGCTCCGTCTGTGAATATCTCGGGCGGAGCTGCTTTCTGTGAGCCTGCTGCGTACGGTGCTCTGGGGGCCGCACATCCTGCTGCTGATTCTCGCGGCCGGCGTGTGGTTTACGCTCAGGGGCCGGTTTATGCAGCTCTGGAAGCTGCCCCGCATGGCGGCGGACGCGCTGCGCGGGCAGGAAACGGGCGGGGAGCGGATCTCGGCGTTTCAGGCGCTTTCCGCATCGCTGGCCGGCTCCCTAGGCACCGGGAATATCATCGGCGTTGCGGCGGCGCTCACGGCAGGCGGGCCGGGCGCAATTGTCTGGATGTGGATTTCCGCCTTTTTCGGCATGATGACCGTTTATGCGGAGGGCGTGCTCGCGGCGAAATTTTCCTCTGCGGATATGCCCGGCGCAGTGGGGTATATCCGGCGGGCGCTCGGAAAGCATGCCGCCAAAATTTACGCCGCAGGCTGCGTGCTCTCCGCGCTCGGCATGGGCACCATGGCACAGACCGGCGCGGTTTCGGCGGCGCTCGGCGGCGTGGGCATTCCGCCGTGGGCGGCCGGCTTGCTCACGGCAGGGCTGCTGGTGCTCTGCGTGCGCGGCGGGCTGAAAAAGGCGGTGCATGTCACGGAAAAGCTCGTGCCGTTCATGGCCGGGCTGTTCCTTCTGGCCTGCGCAGCGGTGCTGGTTCTGCGGCGGGCGCAAATCCCTGCGGCGTTCAGCCTGATGCTGCGCGAGGCCTTTACATGGCGGGCAGGCGTGGGCGGCGCGTTCGGCATGGTGACTGCGATGCGCGTCGGCGTGTCCCGCGGCGTGTTCACAAACGAGGCGGGCTTGGGCAGCGGCACGTTTGCGCTGGCCCGCGCAGCGGACAAAACGCCGGAGCAGATCGGCACGCTCGGCGCGCTGCAGGTGTTTATCGATACGATCCTGATGTGTACGATCACGGCGCTCTGCCTGTTGGTTTCCCCGGCGGCGGGGGACGGGGCGGAGCAGACGCTGCGTTCCTTTTCCGCTGTGCTGGGCAGCGCGGGCCATGTGGCGGTGTCCGTTTCCATGGCGCTTTTCGCCTTTGCCACCGTCGTGGCATGGAGCTGCTACGGCATGGACGCCCTGCGCTGTCTTGTGCCGTCGGCCGGCGCCGCCGGGCGGCGTATTTACGTGTTTTTTGCGGCGGTTTCGTGCTTTCTCGGCTGTATTCTGCCGTTTACCGGCGTGCTTTCCTTCTGCGACGCTTTCAACGGCGTGATGGCGATTCCCAATATTCTGGCGCTTTTCCTGCTTTCCGGCTGCGTTTTCGGAGAAAGAAGGACGATGCGGAGAGCGCCCGCAAGGCAGCGGAAATAGAAAGGGCTCCGGCCGCGTCTGATGAACGGTTGACCGGAGCCCTTTTTACATAGGGTTTAAAGCATACATGCGTATATAAAATCAGGGGCAAAGCCATATGCGTGAAGCCCAGATTTCAGAAAAAGTTGGGCCCGATCTCCGTGGCTGTGCTGATGGGAGGCTCGCGCAGGCGTCCGTACTGATAATTGTCCAGCTCTTTGCGCATGGAATCCAGATAGAGATTGTATTCCGACCGCTGAACAGCTTCCCGGATAGGCCGCGCCTGATTTGTAATCTCTTCCCGAAGTTGCGCCGTCATCCGGCTCGCAGATTTGTCCATATTGCGGTCAATGCGTGTAAAGCCGTCCTCAATGGCGGTGCAGCAGGCGAGAATCCCACCCCGCAAGCCTTCCAGCTGCCGGTTTGCGTACCGCAGGCTTTGTACCAGCTCGCCCATCTGCTCGATCATGGTGTCCATTCGGCTTTCCATCGACTTGCGCAGCTCATCGATGCTGCCGCAGATACGCCTGGCGTTCAGCTCGTCCAGATAAAAGGAGTACCCGCCCTGCGGCCCCTCCAGCCTGTCTACAAGCCCCATTCGCAGATACTGCCGGAGCTGGTATTCCGCAACCGGGTCGCGGAACTGCTCAAAAAGGCGTTCCTCCGCATAAAGCGCGTCGCGGCGGGCAGCGAAATCGTTTCGCTTTACCGCGATGTACTGCCGGCTCTCGTCAAAGCTTTTGCAGACCGCTTTCTCCTCTTCGTCCCATGCGGCCTTCCGCAAAGCCTCGTGCGCCTCAAAGGCCTGCTTGCGGCGGTTGTATGCGACCATTTCCGCCGCCACCCGCTGATCCTCTTTCCGCTGTGCGGCGGGGGCTTCTTGCATACGGCGTTTGGCGTCTTCAAGAGCCTCCTTCTGGTAAATTACCTCCTTTTTGTCATAAGAAGAGAACTGCATACGTACCGCTAAGTTTGCTATTTTTGCGCTCCAGCTATTATTGATCGGAGCATACCTCTTAGGATCCTGAAATTCAGAGATGCTCTTTTTCCGATAATCAACTTCTTTTTGCGCTTCGGCGATGTAATCACGGCGGACCGGCATTAGCTCGTTAAAGGATGCTGCACGCCAAATGGCGCGATGGTAACGCACATAGTCTGCTTTCTGCGCATCCAGCAGTTTTATAAGTTCATCGGAATGTATGACGCCCATTTCAGCGGTATGCAGTGCCCCAAGATAATCGATGAGCGATTGCTTTTCGGTGTTTTGCCCGGAGCCGGAGGCTTGCCCGGATACGGAAACGGGCGCCGATACGGCGGCACCGCTTACCGGCGTCTGGCTCGCACCGCAGAACCTGCAGAATTTGGCGGTATCAGGGATTTGCGCCCCGCAGTTTTCACAGAACATAAAGATCCTCCTCCGTCAGCCGCAGGCGGCCCGCCCGCAGCGCTCTTATTAAACATATTATACAGTAGATGCAGTGTGAGATGCAAGGGGCGTAAAGCGCAATGGCGCGCAAAAATATGGGAAACGCTTCGCTTCCCGAAATCTCTGCAAGCTTTCCGCGCCAAAAACGAAAAAAGTATAGATTTTTTTGCAATAAGATGATAGAATAGAGTTGAACCAGAGGCAGTGCCTTTGGATAAAGCGATGATTGGGCTAAGCCAAAAGATAAAAGGAGGCAGACAATTATGAAACTTATCCTTGCGATTGTCAGCAACGACGACAGCGGCGCGGTTTCCTCCGCGCTGACCAGAGGCGGTTTTTCCGTCACAAAGCTCGCGACGACGGGCGGCTTTCTGATGGCCGGCAACACGACGTTCATCTCCGGCGTGGAAGACGAGAAGGTGGACGAGGTGATCCGGATCATTGCGAAGCACTCGAGCCGCAGATCCCAGATCGTGCCCAGCACCTCCACGATGGATGTGGGCATGTATTCCTCCTTCCCGGTGGAGGTCACCGTGGGCGGCTCCACGATTTTCGTGCTGAACGTAGACCGCTTTGAGAAGGTCTAAATGCAGTTTGAAGATTTCGTCGGCAATGCGGCGCTGAAAAGCGCGCTTTCGGGTGCGTTTTCCCGCCGCAGGCTGCCGCACGCGATTTTGCTGCAGGGCGAGGCGGGCCTCGGAAAGCGCACGCTCGCCCGTATTCTGGCGCGTGCCGCGGTTTGCCGCAGCGGAGACCGGGAATCGGCGCCGTGCGGTGTGTGTCCCGCCTGTATCCGCTCGGCGGCCGGCTCGCACCCGGATATCCGCACGGTCACCGGCAGCGGCGCTTCGAATTCGATCAGCGCCGAGTCAGTGGAAAAGGTCATTTCGGATGCGTACAAGCGCCCGGAGGAATCGGACGTGAGCGTCTATCTGTTTTTTATCGAGAACGGCATTTCGGACGCGGCGCAGAACAAGCTCTTAAAACTCATAGAGGAACCGCCGCCCGGCGTGATTTTTATTTTCACGGTGCAGTCGGCGGATATTTTGCTACCCACCATTCGCTCGCGCGTGCAGGCCTTCACGCTTTATCCGCCCGGGGAGCGGGAGGCGGCGGCCTATGTGGAGAAAAAGACCGGGATCTCCGCCGAGGAGGCGCTGGCGCTTTCCGCGCTGCACCGCGGAAATATCGGCAAAATGCTGGGCGGGGACGGGCGCGCGGCGCGTGCGGCGCAGATCTCCGAGGAGATCGCGCTCTCCGTAGCGGAGCGCAGCGAGCATGAGCTGCTGGCGGCGGCGGCTCCCCTGATTAAGGACAAGCCGCTTTTCCTGGAAGCGGCCGGACGGCTGCAGCTTTTATTCCGGGACGCCTGTATGTTGAAAAGCGGCGTGCAGACCGCCGCCGCGGGAACACTGGAAACCGCGCAGCGGCTGAGCCGGAGGCTGCCGCTGAAAAGCCTTGTCGCCTTGTGCGACCTGGCCCGGCAGTACGCGGGCTATGCGCAGCGCAATGCGAATATGGCGCTGCTCGTCACGGCGTTTTGCGCCAAAATGAGAGAAGCCGCGGGCAAATAAGCCCGCTTGCGATACGAAAGGGCAAGCTCAGAGCGTGTGTCTTTTTCTGCGCTTTGCCCGCCGGCTATATTCTGCGGCCGGTGTTTCGCGGGATGGGCCGCATGCGGCCCCGTTCCGCAGAAAGGAAAGTGGTCATCAGGATGGCAGAAGTCATCGGAGTCAGATTTAAAAACATGGGCAAGGTCTACTACTTTGACCCGAACGGCGAAAAGCTCGCCGTCGGAGACCGCGCGGTCGTGGAGACGGCGCGGGGGCTGGAGTGCGGAGAGGTTGCGCTGGCAAACCGCGACGTGGCCGAGGAGACCATTGTGCAGCCGCTGAAAAAGCTGATGCGCAAGGCGACAAAGGACGACCTGCGCCGCGTGGCGGAAAATGAGATTAAGGCGAAAAACGCCTTTGCGCTCTGTGAGAAAAAGATTGCGGAGCGGGGGCTTGAAATGAAGCTCGTCGACGTGGAATACACGTTTGACAACAGCAAGATCCTGTTTTATTTTACGGCGGACGGGCGCGTGGATTTCCGCGAGCTGGTGAAGGATCTCGCGGGCATGTTCCGCACCCGGATCGAGCTGCGCCAGATCGGCGTGCGCGACGAGGCGAAGATGATCGGCGGTCTCGGCATCTGCGGCCGGCCGTTCTGCTGCGGCTCGTTCCTCGGCGGATTCCAGCCGGTTTCGATCAAAATGGCGAAGGAACAGGGGCTTTCCCTGAACCCGGTGAAGATCTCCGGCACCTGCGGCAGGCTGATGTGCTGCCTCAAGTACGAGCAGGAGGCGTATCTCGACCTGCTGCGCACCACACCGAAGGTGAATGCCGTCGTTTCCACCCCGGACGGCAGGGGGGTCGTCGTGGACCAGAACCTTTTAACCGGGAAGCTCACCGTGCGGCTGGATAAGAATCCCGACGCTGCGCCGGGCATTTACAAGGTCAAGGACGTCCGTCTGATCCGCGACGGGCAGATCAAGCTCAACAAGAAAGAAATCGAAGAGCTGAAGAAGCTCGAAAGATGAGAGATTCGTCACCTCTGGCAATATTTTATTCTTGCATTTTCACGGATTTGTGTTAGAATGTAGATATCAAATACATGGAGGTGTCTTACATGGCATATAAAATCACAGACGCTTGCATCGCTTGCGGCGCTTGCGCGGACGCATGTCCGGTCAGCGCGATCTCCGAGGGTGACGGCAAGTACGAAATCGACGAAGCAACCTGCATCGAGTGCGGCGCTTGCGCTGACACTTGCCCGGTTGAGGCTCCTGAGCAGGCATAATTGTTGTGTAAAACGGGAGAGGGCTGGCGCTTGGCGGCAGTCCTTTTTTCTGTCTGAAAATAGAGGAAAACGGGAGGAGGAAGGCTGCCGTGACAGAGGAGAATATGCGCTGGGAGCCGCTCGGGCCGGACTGCCGCGTGCTTGTGAGCCGCGCGCACCGGTTTACGACGGATACGATTTTGCTCGCGCATTTTGCCGCGCCCAAAAAGGGCGAGCGCTGCGCGGATCTCGGCACCGGCTGCGGCACGATTCCGCTGCTCTGGCATACGCGGTACGGATCGCGGGAGATCACCGGCGTGGAGCTTGACGGCGATGCCGCCGCGCAGGCGGAGCGGTCCGTCCGGGAAAACGGCTTCGAGCGCTTTATCTCAGTCCGGCAGGGGGATATCCGGGAGATCCGCCGCGTGTTTCCGGAGCCGGAGCTGGATCTCGCCGCCTGCAACCCGCCGTATAAGGCGGTCGGCGCGGGCCTGCGCAATGCGGACGCGCGCATGGAAAACGCCCGGCATGAATGCACCTGCACGCTTGAGGATGTGGCGCGCGCGGGAAAAGCGGTTCTGCGCTTTGGCGGGCGGCTGTGTATCTGCCAGCGCCCGGAGCGCCTGACGGACGCGCTGTGCGCGTTCCGGGAGAACGGCCTGGAGCCGAAAAAGCTGCGGCTCGTGCAGCAGCGCAGGGAAAGCGCGCCGTCACTGTTTTTGCTCGAAGCGCGACGCGGCGGCAGGCCGGGCCTTCAAATCCTGCCGGCCCTGCTGATTGAGGATGAAGACGGCGGATTTTCAAAGGAAATGCTCGAAATTTACGGCGACTACAAGGCCGGACACGGAGGGGAATGCCATGGAAGCAAATAAACTGGAAAAAGGCGCGCTGTATGTGGTGGGCACGCCGATCGGCAACCTGTCCGATTTTTCGCCCCGCGCGGCGGAAACGCTGGCGGGCGCGGATTTTATCGCCGCGGAGGACACCCGCGTCACGATGAAACTCCTGAACCATTTCGGCATCAAAAAACCGTTGGTCAGCTATTATGAGCACAACAAGCAGGAAAAGGGTGGGGTGATTGCGGACCGCATTGCGGCGGGCGAAACCTGCGCCTTGGTTTCCGACGCCGGGATGCCCGCCATTTCGGATCCGGGCGAGGATCTCGTGGCGCTCTGCGCCGCGCGCGGCATCCGCGTGCTCGTCGTGCCCGGTCCCAGCGCCGTGATCTCCGCACTGGCGGTATCCGGTCTGCCGACGGGGCGGTTTACGTTTGAGGGCTTTCTGAGCGTCAACAAAAAGAGCCGCCGGGAGCATCTCGAATCGGTTCAGAATGAAGTGCGCACCATGGTGTTTTACGAGGCGCCGCACAAGCTGCCGTATACGTTGCAGGATATGGCGGCGGTGTTTGGCGACCGCCGGATCGCGCTCGTGCGGGAGATCACGAAAATCCACGAGGAATGCATCCGCACGACGCTGGTTCAGGCGGCGGAATACTATGCGCAGAATGCGCCCAAGGGCGAGTTCGTGCTGGTCATCGAGGGCGCAAAGCCCGCGGAGGAAAAGGAAATGACGCTGGAGGAGGCCGTGCAGATGGCCAAAGCTGCCATGGAAAACGGCAGCTCCGCTTCTGACGCGGCGAAGGAGGCCGCAAGGCTTTCCGGCTTCAAAAAAGGCGAGATCTATAAAAGCCTGATGGCGTAGGGCTTTGGGAGGGGCGGACGGAGATGGACAGGCTGCTTTTGGTGGATGGGCACAACCTGCTTTTTCAGATGTTTTACGGCATGCCGTCGCGCATTTTGAACCGGGAGGGCAGGGCGATACAGGGGACGCTGGGCTTTGTCGGCGCGCTGCTGAAAATCTTGCGCCGCGTGGAGCCGACGCACGTTGCCGTGCTGTTTGACGGCGAGCACGAAAACGCCCGCGCGCAGCTCGACGGGCACTATAAGGCAAACCGCAGGGATTACACGCAGGCTCCGGAGGAGGAAAATCCTTTTTCCCAGCTTGCGGACGTCCGTGCGGCGCTCGACTTTATGCGTATCCGGCACGCGGAAGCCGAGGCGCTGGAAACGGACGACGTGATCGCGTCTTATGTGTTTGCCTGCGGCGGGGCGCCGCGGATGACCATCGCGTCTTTGGACAGCGATTTTTTCCAGCTTGTGGGCGACCGCGTGCAGGTTCTGCGCTACCGGGGCGAAAAAACCGTGCTGTGCGACCGCGCCTATGTGCAGGGCCGCTTTGGCGTCGAACCGGAGCAGTATGCGGATTTCAAGGCGATGGTCGGCGACAGTGCCGACAACATTCGCGGCGCCGATAAGATCGGCCCGAAAACGGCGGCAAAGCTGCTGGCGGAATTCGGCTCGCTGGACCGCATCCTTGCCTGTGCGGAGGAAATCGCCAAGCCGTCCGTGCGGGAGTCCGTGCTGCGCAATGCCGCGCGGCTGCGGCTGAACCGGAAGCTGATCCGGCTGGACGGCGGGGCGCCGCTGCCTTTTCCGCTGGAAGCGCTGGAATACACGGACGGCGGCTGGACGACAAGCGGGGTCCTCCGGGAGATCGGCCTGTGATGAAAGACAAAACGCAAACGGCGATGGGTACAATCCCACCGCCGTTTTTTCATCCAT
>JAHZCM010000090.1:5907-8033 GCA_019422905.1 Oscillospiraceae bacterium | reverse complement strand
CGCTGCTGGCCGGCATCCCGGCGGAGAAGATTGTCCATGTGCGTTCGGAGGACGATACGCCCGCCGCGGTTACGCCGCAGGCTGATACGGTTTTTATCCTTTACGACGTTTATACGATACGCCTTGCCAACGAGATCCGGCAGAAGCTGCTTGACCGCGAGAGAGGAGATGCTGTAAAATGAAAATAGAAATCCTTTTTCCGGAGTTTTGCAACCTGTTCGGCGATACGTACAACATGATTTATCTGGAGAAAACGCTGCCGGACGCGGCGTTTATCCGCACGCCGTTCGGCGGAACGATGCGCTTTACCGAAGAAAAAGTCGATCTTGTCTATATGGGGCCGATGACGGAGCGCATGCAGGAGCAGGTTATTGAGAAGCTGCGCCCGCTGAAGGAGAAAATCCGAAAAGCGGTGGAGGACGGCACGGTGTTCCTTTTCACCGGAAACGCACTGGAAATTTTCGGCGACTCTATTGAAAACGCGGACGGCAGCCGCGTGGAGTGCCTTGCGCTGTCCCGCCTCTGGGCAAGGCGCGACATGATGCACCGCCCCAACAGCGACTTCGAGGGCGAATTTGAGGGCGAGACGGTCATGGGCTTTAAGACGCAGTTTACCATGGCCTATACGCCGGACGAATCCCTGGGGCTTTTCAAAAAGCATAAGGGCGTCGGCCTGAACAAAAAAGCCGCGTATGAGGGAATCCGTTTTCACAACTTTTTCGGCACGTACCTTGTCGGGCCGATCCTCGTGATCAACCCGCCGTTTACAAAATATATTTTAAAGCTGATGGGCGCTGAGAACGTGCCGCTGGCATTTGAAGCGGAAAGCATGGCGGCCTATGAGCAGCGCAAAAAGGACTTTGCAGAGAAGGTGCATTGATGCCTGAAATCCACAACATTCCGCCTGTTTTTGACGAAAACAGCCGCGTGCTGATCCTCGGCTCGTTTCCGTCGGTCAAATCGCGGGAGGGAATGTTCTTTTACCATCATCCGCAGAACCGCTTCTGGCGTGTGCTTGCCGCGGTATGCGGGGAAGCGGTGCCGGAGACCATCGCGCAGAAGCGGGATTTCCTGCTTCGCAGCCGCATCGCGCTGTGGGATGTAATCGCCTCCTGTGAGATTTCCGGCTCGTCGGACGCCAGCATCAAAAACGTCCGGCCAAACGACCTCAGCCGCGTTTTGCTCAAAGCGGATATCCGGCATATTTACACGAACGGACAGACCGCGCACAGGCTGTTTCAAAAATATCTGGCCGCCGGTGCCGGCCTGCCGGAGACTGTCCTGCCGTCCACAAGCCCGGCGAATGCGGCGTGGAGCCTTGAGAGGCTGACGACGGCGTGGCGCGTGGTTCTGCCGGAAGAAAAGCAGTAAAGGGGAATTAAAATGACACGGGAAGAAATGATGGCATACATATTGGACAGCGTGCCGTACCGGATCGTTTTTGCCGATACGGACCATATCATCCGCTACATGAACCGGGAGGCGAAGTACCACTATTATACGGTTCGCGGTTACGATGACCTGATCGGCAGATCGATTTTTGAATGCCATTCAGAGAAGTCGAAAGAGATGCTGCTGCAGGCGGTGGAGAAGCTCAAAAACCACGGCAATGAGATTTATCTCGGCGTCAGCGTGTACAACGAGCGCAAGTACATCAATCCCGTGCGGGATGAGAACGGAAAGCTGATCGGCTATTTCGAGCGCTTTGAGCGCAACTTGCAGAAATAAGGTGCTTTGGAACGACGAAATTTTTCGTCGTTCTTCGTTTTTTATTGACAAGATGCTGCGGACATGTTAGGATGAAGAAGTTAAAATACGTTTCAGGATAGAGGCGCGTTCAGACAGGAGTATGGCGGGATATGCCGCGGCAGGCACGCAGGAAAGGGTCGAACGCCGAAGCGCGTCGTCCGTGCCGAAGGACGGCGAAGCTGGGCGCATGCAGAATATGTATGCGACTGTCTGCTCCCGGTTGGGAGTATGTTGCGCTGTCAGAACGAAATGAAAAATGGGAAAAACCGTTTTCTGCGTTCGGCAGGAGACGGTTTTTTTACGTAAATTTTTTGGAGGGTGAGCCTGGAAAATACGATTCCGGGCTCCGGAGAAAGGCAGGGAACATCAAAAATGCA
>JAHZCM010000090.1:0-5897 GCA_019422905.1 Oscillospiraceae bacterium | reverse complement strand
TTTTCACAGTCGGCGCTGCGGCGTTTGGCGCTTCGGGCGAGGCGGACGCCGAGGCATGGGCGTACATTGACGGCTATTCCGACAATGTCGATTCCGATCCGGCGTTCGATGCGAATCTCGGCGCGGCGCTCACATCGGTGCGCGAGGAAATCCACGTGTATGCAACGGGGCTGGCGCTTTTGCCGCCGATTATCGCCATCGCGCTGGCACTGATTACGAAGGAGGTCTATTCCTCGCTCTTCATCGGCATTCTTTCCGGCGCGCTGCTGTACGCGAATTTCAGCTTTACCGGGACGATCGACCATCTTTTTGTGGACGGCTTCATCGCGTCGATCGCAGATTCCTACAACATCGGCATCCTTCTGTTTCTCGTCGTGCTCGGCGCGATCGTCGTCCTGATGAACCGTGCGGGCGGCTCGGCGGCGTTCGGTAAATGGGCGGCAAAGCACATCAAGTCGCGCACCGGGGCGCAGCTTGCCACCGTCCTGCTCGGCGTCCTGATCTTTGTGGACGACTATTTCAACTGCCTGACGGTCGGCAGCGTCATGCGCCCCGTCACGGATAAGTTCAAGGTTTCCCGCGCGAAGCTGGCCTATCTGATCGATTCCACGGCCGCGCCGGTCTGCATCATCGCGCCGGTTTCCTCGTGGGCGGCTGCCGTTGCGGGCTTTGTGCCGGAGGGGCAGAGCGGCTTTGCGCTCTTTATCCGCGCGATCCCGTTTAATTTTTATGCGCTGTTCACGCTGTTCGCCATGGTACTTCTCGCGCTGCTCAAGCTGGACTTCGGGCCGATGCGCCACCATGAGCGAAATGCGCTGAACGGAGACCTGTTTTCCTCTGCGGGCGCGGAGGCCTCCCGGAATCCCGAAAATGCGGATGACAGCGACAGCGGCAGCGTGTGGGATCTGCTCGCGCCGGTTATCGTTTTGATTGTCGCCTGTGTTTTGGGCCTGATTTATTCCGGCGGCTTTTTCACGCCGGGCGCGGAGGGCTACGGCTCCTTTATCGTTGCCTTTTCCGCAGCGGACGCTTCGCAGGGACTGGTGTTCGGCTCGTTTGCCGGTTTGATCTTCGCCATTGTTTACTTCATGCTCCGCGGTGTCCTTTCCTTTAAGCAGTGCATGGAGGCGATTCCCGAGGGCTTTAAGGCGATGGTGCCCGCCATCATGATTCTCTGCTGTGCGTGGACGCTCAAAACAATGACCGACAGCCTTGGCGCGAAGATCTTTATCGCCGAGTTTGTGCGCAACTCTGCGAGCGCGTTCATCACCTTCCTGATCGCCGTTGGACTGTCGTTCTCCACCGGTACGTCCTGGGGAACCTTTGGCATTCTGATTCCGATTGTGCTTGCAATTTTCGGTACAGGCGCTCTGGATATGCAGATCTGCGTGATTTCCATTTCGGCCTGTATGGCCGGCGCGGTCTGCGGCGACCATTGCTCGCCGATTTCGGATACCACGATCATGGCGTCCGCGGGCGCCCAGTCGGACCACATCAACCACGTTTCCACGCAGCTACCCTACGCGCTGACGGTCGCGGCGGTTTCGTTTGTCACCTATGTGATTGCCGGCTTCGTGCAGAACGCGTGGATCGTCCTGCCGATCGGCGCGGCGCTTCTGGTCGGCACGCTGCTCGTGATCCGCTCGGTCGTTAACCGGCGCGCCTCCTGACGTTCGCCCGCGGTCTGTGAGGACGGGAAAGCGCGCGCAGGAAAAAAGGCGTTTCCCCGCGCCGGCCGGTCCGGATCGCTTATTCTGTAAAGGAGCTGCTTTATGAAAACGATTTTAATTCTCATGGATACCCTGCAGCGCAAAATGGTTCACGCCTATGCGCCGGATTGTCCGGTCATCACGCCGAACCTTGACCGTCTGGCGCAGCGCAGCGCCGTGTTCGACAATCATTTTATCGGTTCGGCTCCCTGTATGCCTGCAAGGCGCGATATTTTAACCGGCAGGCTGAATTTTCTGGAACGCGGCTGGGGGCCGATCGAGCCCTTTGACGTTACGATGCCGGCTCTGCTGAACCGGAGAGGTGTGTTCAGCCATATCGTCACCGACCACTGCCACTATGTGGAGCTGGGCGGCGAGGGCTATTTTCAGCAGTACAATACGTGGGATCTGATCCGCGGGCAGGAAACGGACGTCTGGGCCTCCCGGATTCGCGACCCGGAGATGCCGGAAAAATTCCTTGGCCGGGTGGGCCGGCAGTATCAGTGCAACCGGCAGCGCTTTAAAACAGACGCCGACTATCCCACGCCAAAGACCTTTGCCGCCGCTGCGGACTGGCTGAAGGACAATGAGGGAGCGGACGATTTCTTTTTGCAGGTAGAGGTCTTTGATCCGCATGAGCCCTTTGACGCCGCGGAGGAGTTTTTAAACCTGTATCCCGACGACTTTCCGTATTTCTATGAATGGCCGCGCTATGCACGGGTCAATGCCGATGAAACGCCGGAAGCGATCGGGCATCTGCGAAACCGGTATATGGCCACGCTGACCATGGCGGATAAATGGCTCGGCAAACTGCTGGACGAGATGGACCGGCAGAACCTTTGGGAAGACACGATGGTGATTTTTACTTCGGACCACGGGCATATGCTGGGCGAGCACGGCTGCACGGGTAAAAATGTGTTCCATGCATGGAACGAGATGGCGGAAATCCCGCTTTTTATCCATTTGCCGAAGGGCGAGGCGGCGGGAAAGCGCTTTTCCTGCGTGACCCAGAACATCGATCTTTTCCCAACCATTCTGGACTGGTTCCATGAAGAAAGCTATAAAGACGACGGCATGTATCCGATCCACGGAAAATCGCTGCTGCCCGTTCTCCGCGGCGAGGCCGACCGTGTGCGGGACTACGCGCTTTACGGCTGGTTCGGCCAACCGGTGAATATTACCGACGGGCATTACACCTATTTCAGGGCGGCAAATGAGGAGAACCGGCCCCTCTTCTGGTACGGCGCGATGCTGACCACCTTCCCGCGCTATCTGGGCGCCGGCCTGCCCGAAGGAACGCTGGACTGCGGCAATTACCTGAAATGGGCAAAAATGCCGGTTTATAGGATCAATCAGGGCCGCGTCAACGCGGAAGCGATGGAAAAGCACGGCGTGACGCCCGACCCGGATCTGAAAGAATCCATGCTCTTTCAGATCGACGAGGATAACGGGCAGCTTTGCCCGCTCCACGACCCGCATCTGGAGAAAAAATTCAAGGCGGCGCTGGTTGAGGCGCTCCGGGCGCATCAGGCCCCGGAGGAGCAGTTGGACCGGCTGTCTCTCCGCTGAACAGGAATACAAAGCGAAAAAGCCCGCTGGAAACCGGCGCGGCCCATACGATAGGAGCCGCTGCGGCGCTTCCGGCTGGCACGCTGCCCGTGTTTCACCCGACAGTGCCGGCTCTTGACAAGCGCCGGCACGGATGGTATAGTAAAGCTAAATCAGACGGAAAGGGGAAATGTTTTATGACAATGAATCCGGAGGCTGTCAAAAACTGAACCTGTTTTCCGCATAAAGTGAGCCGTTGAAAAAGGGACGCTTTAGGCGTCCCTTTTTTGCGCCCTTTTTTCGGCGGTGCCTTGCGGAGAGCAGCGGAAAAACTGTGGAAAGGATGATGTTTTATGAAATATTACACGGATAACAGATATCAGGACAGAACAGGGGGATGTCACGACGGAACAGAAAGACATCAGGATGGAACAGAAAAATGTCAGCACAGAACAGAAAGAAGGCTTGATCTTGTCTATTTTGAGCGATTACGGATTTAAAAGTACAGCGGATTTTTCGCCTTATACCGCGGCACGTGTCACAGCGGAGCACCGGGAGCGCTATGCGCTGCTTGGAGAACAGGGGGCATTTTACGGGCGGCTTAAAAGCGCCGTGTATTTTGGGTCGGAAAGCGGCGAGCCGTTTCCGACGGTCGGGGACTTTATCCTCGTCGAGTTCAACCCGTCCGGAGACAGCCGCATCGTGCGCACTCTGCCGCGCACATCGGTCTTTGAGCGGCCCGATCCGTCCTACGGGCGCGCCCGCCCGCAGGCGGTTGCCGCGAATTTCGATTCGGTGTTCATCGTGCAGTCGCTGAACCGTGACTTTAACGTGAAAAAGCTCATGCGCTACCTGACACTTGCGTGGCAGAGCGGTGCGCAGCCGGTCGTCGTGCTCACAAAGCTCGATTTGCGTGAACCGGGCTGGGAAGCCGCTGTGCGCGCTGCGGAAAGCGAAGCGCTTGGCGCGCCGGTCTGCCCGGTCAGCGCCCGGACCGGTGAAAATATGGAAAGCCTGCAGGTGTTTTTGCGGCCGGGAAGGACCGTGGCGCTGCTCGGCTCGTCCGGTGCGGGAAAGTCGAGCCTCGTCAATGCGTTTGCGGGAGAATGTCTTATGGAAACCGGTGCAGTGCGCGCGACGGACGCCCGCGGCCGCCATACAACGACGCACCGCCAACTGCTTCGCCTGCCGTGCGGCGCGCTGGTCATCGATACGCCCGGTATGCGGGAGCTGGGGATGTGGGACGTGTCCGAAGGCATCGGCGATGTCTTTGCCGATATAGCGGCGCTTGCGGCGCGGTGCCGGTTTTCCGATTGCGGGCACCGGAAGGAGCCGGGATGCGCGGTGCGCGACGCGCTTCGGAATGGTACCCTGTCTGAGGCGCGGCTCATACAGTATGAGAAGCTGCGGCGCGAGGCACGGTTCGGCGACGACCCCGCGGCTTACCGCCGCGCGCGGACGGCAGAGGCCAAAAGGCGCGCCCGCCGCAAGTAACCTAAAAAGGCTTCGCACCCAAACGGGTACGAAGCCTTTTGGCATATTCCCTGAAAAAATCATTGGGGTCCCTGCTGCATGGCGTTTTTCCACCGGCCGCCGTAATAGTAGATCAGATCGGGGATGAGGCCGAGAATATAGCCGATCGGCGCGGCGTACCAGATGCCGGTGTAGCCCATCCATATGGGCAGAATCAGCGTGAAGGCGATCTTGCTGCCAAGCTCGACGAATGAGGAAACCATGGTAATGCTGATTTTGCCCATGCCCTTCAGGGTGCTGTTATACAGCCAGATCCAGCCGAGAAACGGGAAAAACCACGCCTGAATGCGTATGAAGCTGAGCGATGCCTCGACGACCTGCGCTTCCTCCGGCCGGACGTAAAGCAGGACAAGCGGCTCGGCAAAGACGAGGACGAGCACGCAGGCGAGCGCCGAAAGCCCGCCGACCAGCAGGAAGATTTCCCGCACGCCGCGCCGGATACGGTCCGTAAGCTGCGCGCCGTAGTTTTGCCCCACATAGACGGAAAAGCCGAAAGAAAAATTGGAGAACAGCATGACGGCGAGGTTCTGCACGTTGCTGCCGACCGTAAAGGCTGCGACGACAGTTTCGCCGAAGCCGTTGATGACGCGCGTGATGACCATCATGCCGATGGAAAGCAGCGCGCCCTGCCGGGACATCTGCAGGCCCATGCCGAGAATCTGCCAAAGCACCTTGAAATCGGGCCGCAGGCCTGCCCTTTTGAGCGCAAGCTCCGGATGCTTTTTAAACATATACAGCGTGCAGACCACCGCTGAGATCGCCTGCGCCGAAACCGTGGCAATCGCGACGCCCGCCACGCCCATGTTGAGCACAAGCACCGCGAACAGGTCGAACGCGACGTTCAGAAGCGAGCAGACAATCAGGAAGATCAGCGGCGTTTTGCTGTCGCCCAGCGCGCGCAGAATCGAGGAGACTGCGTTATAGGCGAAGGAGGCGACGCTGAACCCGCCGATAATCTGGATATACAGAACGGACATGTCGATCAGGCTCTCCGGCGCGTTCAGCAGAAGCATCAGGGGGCGCGCCGCAAATACGCTGATGAAACCCACGACGTGGTCCTATGTCAAGATTTAGTACAAGTTAAAATGAGGTTTTCCTCATCTTAAC
>JAHZCM010000089.1 GCA_019422905.1 Oscillospiraceae bacterium | reverse complement strand
CTTTTGTGACTGACGGATACAAGATGGGCGACCATCGTGGAGCAAAAGCCAGTTTGGCCGACCGTCTGGGCAGTGTTCTTTGCAGCACTGCCTTTTTTATTTGCGGCGGTGCGGGAACACGAAAACTGCATGGCGCAGCAAATTCCCGCGCCGGAAAGGAAGGACAGAAAATGAACGCATGGAGAAGCTTCGCCGCCGGAAAGTGGCAGGAGAAAATTGACGTCCGTAATTTTATTCAGAAAAACTACACGCCGTATACCGGCGACGAATCCTTTTTGCAGCCGCCGACCGAGCGGACAAAAAAGATGCTTGAAAAATATGAAACGCTCTGCCGCGCCGAGCAGGCAAACGGCGGTGTGCTGAAAATCGACACCGATACGATCATCACGGCCACCTCGTTCGGCCCCGGCTATCTCGACAAGGAAAATGAGATCATCGTCGGCCTGCAGACGGACGAGCCTTTAAAGCGCGCCTGCAATCCGTTCGGCGGCATGCGCATGGTGCGTGCCTCCTGCGAGGCCTACGGCTATAAGGTCTCTGAGAAGATCGAAAACCAGTTCAAATATCACAAGACGCACAACGACGGCGTGTTCTCCGCCTATACGGACGATGTGCGCGCCGCACGCCACGCGGGCCTCATCACCGGCCTGCCGGACGCCTACGGACGCGGACGCATCATCGGCGATTACCGCCGCGTGCCGCTTTACGGCGTAAACCGCCTGATCCTTCAGAAGCAGTATGACAAAGCGCAGCTCGGCAAGGCTCCGCTGGACGCCGACGCGATCCGCCTTTCCGAAGAGGTCGCGGACCAGATCACCGCGCTGAAGGACATGATCCAAATGGCCGCGATGTACGGCTATGACATTTCCCGACCGGCAGAAAACGCCCGCGAGGCTGTGCAGTGGCTGTATTTCGCCTACCTCGCCGCCATTAAGGAGCAAAACGGTGCGGCGATGAGCCTCGGGCGCGTCTCCACCTTCCTCGATATTTACTTTGAGCGCGATCTCGCAGAGGGCACGCTGGACGAAAGCGGTGCGCAGGAAATCATCGATGATTTCGTTTTGAAGCTGCGCATGGCGCGCCATCTGCGCACACCTGATTACAACGAGCTGTTCGGCGGCGATCCGATGTGGATCACGGAATCGCTCGGCGGCACCGGCGAGGACGGCCGCACGCTTGTCACAAAAAACTGCTACCGCATGCTGCACACGCTCTATAACCTGCATCCCTCCCCTGAGCCGAACCTCACGGTGCTCTGGGCAAAGCATCTGCCGGAAAACTGGAAGCGCTACGTCGCAAAGGTTTCCTGCGATACCGATGCGATCCAGTATGAGAGCGACACGATCATGCGCCCGGCCTTCGGCGACGACTACGCCATCGCCTGCTGTGTCTCCGCGATGCGCGTGGGACGCGACATGCAGTTCTTCGGCGCCAGAGCGAATCTCGCAAAGCTCGTGCTGCTCGCGATCAACGGCGGCATGGATGAAATCAAGAACACCCGCGTCGCGCCTGCCATGCCGGTGTGGCCGGACGAATACGTCGATTTCGAGCGCCTTGTGGAGCGCCTTGATTTCTACCGCGACTGGCTCGCGAAAACCTATGTGGACGCGATGAACACCATCCATTACATGCACGACAAATACGCCTATGAGAAGAGCCAGATGGCGCTGCACGACACGAATGTGCGCCGCCTGATGGCGTTCGGCATCGCGGGTATGAGCTGCATGGCAGATTCCCTTTCTGCGATCAAATACGCGAAGGCACGCTGCATCCGTGACCCGGAAACCGGCCTTGTCACCGACTTTGAGACGACCGGCGAGTTCCCGTGCTTCGGCAACGACGACGAGCGCGTCGATTCGATCGCCTGCGAGCAAGTTCGCCGCTTCTACAACGCGCTCAGGGAGCACGCGCTCTACCGCGGCGCGCAGCATACGCTCTCGATCCTCACAATTACCTCGAACGTCATGTACGGCAAGAAAACCGGCAACACGCCGGACGGCAGAAAGCGCGGAGAGCCGCTCGCGCCGGGCGCAAACCCGATGAGCGGCCGCGACAAGTCCGGCGCACTGGCGGAGCTCAACTCCGTCGCGAAGCTCTCCTATGACTACTGCCGGGACGGCATCTCCAATACATTTTCCATCGTTCCGGAGGCGCTCGGCAAAACCGAGGAGGAGCGCATCACAAATCTTGTGCAGCTTCTGACCGGCTATTTCATCCAGGGCGCACATCATCTGAATGTCAACGTCCTGAACCGCGAGACGCTGATGGACGCCTACGACCACCCCGAAAAATATCCGAACCTCACAATCCGCGTCTCGGGCTATGCGGTCAATTTTCACCGCCTTTCCCGCGAGCAACAGCGCGAGGTCATCTCCCGCACGTTCCACGAGGCAGTCTGATGGAGGGCCGCATCAATTCCGTGCAGTCGCTCGGCGCGGTGGACGGCCCCGGCCTGCGTTATATCGTCTTTTTGCAGGGCTGTCCGCTCCGGTGTAAATATTGCCACAATCCTGAGACATGGGATACGCACGGCGGCGAGCTGCGCACGGCGGAGGCGCTGTGCAAAACGATTCTTCGCTACCGGCCCTATTTCGGCGAGACAGGCGGCGTGACCGTCTCCGGCGGCGAGCCGCTTTTGCAGCCGGAATTCACGGCGGAGCTTTTCCGCCTGCTGCATGAAAACGGCGTGCATACCGCGCTCGATACTGCCGGCGCGGGCGATCTCGCAAAAGCGGAAGCGGTTCTGCGGCATACTGATCTCGTCCTCTGCGATTTGAAATTTCCCACCGAGGCGGATTATCGCGCGCACTGCGGCAGTTCCAGCCTGCGGGCTGTGCGCGACTTGTGCGCGGAATTCTCAAATCTGGAAAAGATTGAGTGGCTGCCGTTTAAAAACATCTGTGCCGCAAAATATGAGAGCCTCGGCATCGAATTTCCCATGGCGGACAAGCCCGCCTTTTCCCAAAAGCATATCGATATGCTGCTCGCGGCGCTTTGAGTGCGCCGTCCGTGCATCAAAATCAACCGTCTATCGCAAACCAGTTGAAATCGGTTTGCGATTTTTTTATAATAACCCCGTAAGCAGGAGGTGGTATCATGCAGATTGAAATTAAAATAGACAGCTCGTGCACGGAGCCGAAAATCATTATCATGACCGATTCCATGACAGAGGACGTCCAAACTATTTTAAAAAGGCTCTCCGAATCTTCCCCGCAAATGATCGTCGGCATACGGGACGGCAGGCTGGAAGTGCTTGAGGAGGCCGATATAATTCGCGTCTATGCGAGCGCCGGCAAGGTTTTCGCGGTCACGGAAAACGGGGAATACACCGTACGCCTCCGGCTCTATGAGCTTGAGGAGCGGTTGGATAAATCCACGTTTGTCCGTATTTCAAACTCTGAGATCATCAATCTGAAGAAGGTCAGGCATTTTGACCTTCGGCTTACCGGCACAATCTGCGTGAAAATGTCCAACGGTACGGTTACTTATGTTTCCAGACGGCATGTTGCCGGAATCAAGCGGCTGTTAGGCCTATGAGGAGATGAGCAAATGAAAAAGAAAGCTATTCTGCGCGGCATTTTGGGGTTTCCCATCGGCATTGCAATCGGATATTTAATCACAATTCTGATCTCGCTCTTAGAGGGACAGGGCTACTATTCCCCCTGTGTGCCGGCACTCGCCGAGGCCGTAGGCAGCGAAATTCTTGCGGTCCTTCTGCAGGCAGTTTTATGCGGGCTGCTGGGCGCATCCTGTGCCGTAAGCTCATTGATCTGGAAGGTGGAGCGCTGGAGTCTCGTAAAGCAGACCGGCATCTACTTCTCGGTTCTTTCCGTTTCGATGATGCCAATCGCCTACTTCACCTATTGGATGGAGCACAGCCTTGCAGGCTTTTTGTGCTACTTTGGCGTTTTCGCGGCTATTTTTGCCGCAATCTGGGCGATCCAGTATTTTATCGGCAGGTGTGTTGTGCGGAAAATGAACGGCAAGCTGAAATAATACCCTGTGTGGAAATCAAAAACAGATTCCTCCGTGGCAGCTTTTTCGCAGAAGCCATCCGGAGGAATCTGTTTTTGCATAATTTGAAAACAAATATTCAAAATTTTGTGAATGGCTGGAAATTTGCCTTGGCAATATGCTATAATATAGAATAGGATATTATTTTTATGCAAAACGCATTTGGAAGGATGTGAGGCGAATATTGAATTTGAGGAAAAACCTGTCGGAAAAATGGATGGAGGCTGTTCGGGCTGTGCTGCCCATTATCGCCATCGTACTGCTGCTCTCCTTCACCATTGCACCGATCTCCCCCAGCATTTTACTCTGCTTCCTGATGGGCGCCGTGCTGATTATGGTCGGCATGATGTTTTTCACTTCGGGTGCGGAAACCGCCATGACGCCAATGGGCGAACGCGTCGGCACCGCGATGACCAAAACAAAGAAGCTCGGCGTGGTCGTGGTGCTGTCTTTCCTTCTCGGCTTTATCATCACGATTTCGGAGCCGGATCTGCAGGTGCTGGCCGAGCAGGTCCCCTCCGTACCGAATATCATTCTGATCCTTTCGGTGGCATGCGGCGTAGGCGTGTTCCTCGTCGTGGCGCTGCTGCGCATGCTGTTTTCCATTGCGCTGCCGCCGCTTCTGCTCATTTGCTACGGCGTCGTGTTTGTTCTGGCTTTCTTTGTGCCGCCGGAATTCCTCGCCGTGGCCTTTGACTCCGGCGGCGTGACCACCGGCCCGATGACCGTGCCGTTTATCATGTCGCTCGGCGTCGGCATTGCGGCAATCCGAAGCGACCGCCATGCGGCGGACGACAGCTTTGGCCTCGTCGCGCTCGCTTCCGTCGGCCCTATCCTCGCCGTGATGATCCTCGGCATGATCTACAATTCGGAAGAAAGCACCTATGTCCCGCCCGTCATTCCGGAAATCGGCGATTCCGTGGAACTTTGGCAGCTCTTCGGGCAGGGCTTGCCCACCTACATCCGGGAGATCGCCGTCTCCCTGCTGCCGATTCTCCTGTTTTTCCTTGCCGCGCAGGTCATCGTGCTGCGGCTTGACCGCCGCCAACTGCTGCGCATCGGCATCGGCCTTGTGTATACATATATCGGCCTCGTTCTGTTCCTGACCGGCGTAAACGTCGGCTTCATGCCCGCAGGCAATTATCTCGGCCGCCAGATCGCGGAATTCGATTACCCCGTTATCCTTGTGCCCATCGCCATGGTGATCGGTTATTTCATCGTCAAGGCGGAGCCGGCCGTATACGTCCTCAACCGGCAGGTCGAGGAAATCACGGACGGCGCGATTTCCGCAAAGGCCATGGGCATCGGCCTTTCCATCGGCGTTTCGATTTCTTTGGGCCTCGCGATGATCCGCGTTCTGACCGGTATTTCGATCCTGTGGTTTCTGATCCCCGGCTACGTGCTGGCACTCGGCATTTCGTTCTTCGTGCCGAAAATCTATACTGCCATCGCCTTCGATTCCGGCGGCGTGGCCTCCGGCCCGATGACGGCGGCTTTTCTGCTCCCGCTGGCGCAGGGCGCGTGCACGGCGCTCGGCGGCAATATCGTAACCGACGCTTTCGGCGTGGTGGCGATGGTGGCGATGACGCCACTGGTCACAATCCAAGTGATGGGCCTTGCCACAAAAGTGATGGAACACAAAAATCAGAAGCCTGCCGCCGTGGACGCCGTCCCCTTCGGAGATCTGGCCGACGACGCCATCATCGAGCTTTAAGCCTGCGGCAGAAAGGATTCTACGCCTATGAACAACACCTTATATTGGATGATCACCATTGTCGACCGCAACCAAAGCCGCAAATTTCTCTCTTTTTACCAGAATTACGGCGTTTCGGTCGTTTTCAGCACCCTCGGCCGCGGCACAGCCGCCTCTGACATTCTGAACTATTTCAGTCTGGAGGCAACGCAGAAAGCGGTTCTGTTTGCCGTCGTTACGGATACCGTGTGGACAGCCGTCAAAAAAGGGCTGGAATCGATCATGCAGATCGATATTCCGGGCACCGGTATCGCGTTTGTTATCCCGATGAGCAGTATCGGCGGCAAACGGCAGCTACAGTTTCTCACAAATGGGCAGCGTTTTACGAAAGGAGAGGAAACCGTTTTGAAAGATACGAAGCACGAACTGCTGGTTGTCGTCGCCAATCAGGGATATATCGAAACGATTATGGATGCGGCGCGCCGCGGCAAGGCTGCGGGCGGCACCGTGATCCACGCCAAGGGCACCGGTATGGAGGGCGCGGAGAAGTTCCTCGGCGTCTCACTGGCAACCGAAAAGGAGCTGGCTCTCATCGTCGTCCGGCATGAAGACAAAAGCGCCGTGATGTCCGCCATTATGGAGGACGCGGGGCTGGAGAGCCGGGCAAAGGCTATTGTCTTTTCCCTGCCCGTCACCAGCACGGCGGGCCTGCGCCTCTCGGATTTAAAAAACAGCGGGGACTAATGCCACAGCCCACTAAGGCGATAATTTCAAACGAACAGAAAAGTGGCATTCGCAAAGGCAGCAACAGGGCTTCAACCGGCAAGGTTGGAGCCTTGTTGCTATCAATATATAGTATAATCGCATCTTTGCGTTTTTTGCAACTGCCGGAGTATAATGGAAGCGTCAGGAGGTGCCGGACAATGAAAGAACAGAAGTATCACATCTATCTGACTGAGCAGGAACGGTCGGAGGTTATCAAATCCCTCATAGACCTGAAAAACGCGCTTATCCGTCAAGGCAAATACACGGACGCCGTTGACGATTTGCTGGTGAAGCTGACCGGCGCAAAGCGAAAAAAGCTGAAGGTCGTATACATCTGAATAGAGTTCGAGCCGCTTATTCCCAATCGGAGTAAGCGGCTCTTTTCATTTCAGGTGGAGCTTTCCGTCAAAGAGTTTTCCTTGAAACGGCGGTTGTTTTCCAGCAGCTCATCAAAAGTTACAGGCTTAAAGCTGTTTATATCCACACCGGCATTCAAAACATTCTCACGTGCGGCAATCAGCGGCCAGAAGTCCGCCCTCGTATCATTATGAATATGCCCGTGGATCATATATGACCGCTTCGCGTGCTTCCACGAAAGCATCGGGTAATGGCATAGCGTTAAAGGGCGCTTTCCGTCCGAGGTTTCCAAAAACTTATCCACGCCGGCAAAGTACCTTGCGTAGTCAAACTTCGTCATCCACGAGCCGTCGTGGTTGCCGACGATCAGCCGCTTCTTGCCCTTCAACCGCTTCAGGATTTCCTCCGCATTGGTGCTGCGGAAAAACATATCCCCAAGAATATATACCGTATCGTTTCCGGTCACTCTCTCGTTCCAGTTTTGAATCATCGCCTCGTCCATTTCCTCGGCGGAGGCAAAGGGACGGTCGCAGAACCGGATGACATTGTAGTGACCGAAATGCGTGTCTGCCGTAAAATAAATCATCGTGTATCATCTCCCATATATAAAGTAAAAGCAGAACTGCTCACCGAACAGCCCTGCGAGAAATCAGGATAGCCCTGTACTATCCCCGTTTTCGTCTGAACTGACCGTAATTCGTTATGAAGGCAAAAGTCCGGGAGGACAGAGCGAGCCTGCTTATTATCTCTTTGCTTCTGTTGCTGCCGTTCGTCATAGCTCTTGCCCTCCTTCCATAAGCCTGACCACAGTATACTATATAGATATGAACAAGTAAATCATTCAAACGCAAAGCCGCTTTTCCGTTCTCGGAAGGGCGGCTTTTTTGCTTTCCAAGGGGCGCGAAAAAATTTTTCAACTTTTTTTGAAAAACACCCTCAAAAATCGCTTCCTTATTCAGAGTAAGTGAAGGGGTTCTTTCCCGACCGCAAACGGGAGCCGCTTCGTGAACCTTGAAAATTGAATATACAGGCACTTGGGACATTACTTCTGATGATTAGCCCGAAGATGGGTACGCCGTGACTTCTCCTTACCGGAGGACGAGCGAGAACCCCCGATCTGAAACCCGGATTGCCACTGGGACGGCGTTGACAGTCAGAAGGATAATGATACTTCTCTACGGAGCTGGCGGAGAACCCGGCAGAGGTGAAATTCCTATG
>JAHZCM010000088.1 GCA_019422905.1 Oscillospiraceae bacterium | reverse complement strand
AAGCCGCTCGGCCGCGTTGCAGCACAGGCCGCGGTTCTTCTCCGCGGTAAGCACAGCAGTCGAAGATCTTGTCCTTCGGGATGTCCGTTTTTGTCCGCACGGCGACCACCGGGCGCTCGCCGCCCACGACGCGGACGGTCGAGGTGACGGTGCGGGCGGGCGCGGTGACTTCCTTCACCGCATACGCTTCACCGCGCTTACAGGTATTGCCCGCGACGGACACGACCTTGCCGCCGTCCAGCGTGACGGTCAGCGGACAGCCAAGCGGGCAGTTGATGCAGATAAAATTCTTTGTTTCCATAGGCTTCAAATCATACTCCTTTCAGCCGATGCGCCGTCCATGCACTTCGCAGTTGAGTCGCTCCGTACCGTCCGGCTGCACGCAGACGTTCCACCAGCGGAAGGAATCCGCCGTGATTTCGGAAAAGATCCAGCGCTCCGCCGGATTTTTCAGCACGGAGCAGACGATCCGCTCCCCCTGCTTCTGAATCTCCAGCCGCTGGGTGTGGCCGGCGCACATATACGTCATATCGTATTTTCCCGTTCCCGCGCGGTACATGCGGATCGCCGCGCCGTACTCCGCGTCCTGCCGGAAATTCGTCTCCCGCGCAGCGCGCGAGGGGAAAATGAAAATGTCCTCAATCGCCATGCCGTCGAGCGCCCGGCGGAAGTACCATTTCCCCTCCACGCGGCCGCCCTCCGGCTCCGTATAGACACATGCCCAGTCGCCGAGCAGGGGCGCATACCAGTCGTATTCCGCCGGCATGGCCAGATTGCGCTCCGCGCTGAGCAGCGCGTCCGTAAACCTGTCCATTCAGCTTTCCTCTGTCGTGACGGTGATCGTATCGAAATCCGCGTTTTGGAGCTCGGCCTTTTTGAGGACGACCTGCTCCATCTCGCCGGGCGCCATGATCTGCTTTTTGCGGTGCAGAACGCGCTTTTCGCCGAAGTAAGCGCTGAGATAGCAGTTCTTATAGATATTGCCGACGCGGAACCGCACGGTCAGCGCATCGGGCATGCGGTCCGGACGGATCACGGACGGCACCGTGTAGCGCACGCCGCCCGCGGGCACGAGCCGGATCGTCTTTCCGTCCGCCGCGGCCTCTCCCGCCGCAATGTACCCGGCCGCCGCCCTGCCTGCGGCCACCGCCTCCTCGGAGACGTAATCGACAAGGTCATGCACATGCAGGACGTTGCCGCACGCAAAAATGCCGGGGATATTCGTTTCCAGGCTCTCGTTGACCTCCGGGCCGTTGGTCACGCGGGAAAGCCGCACGCCGGCGCCGGTGGAAAGCTCGTTTTCAGGGATCAGGCCGACCGAAAGCAGCAGCGTATCGCAGGAATAGAATTCCTCCGTGCCGGGAATCGGCTTCAGGCGCTCGTCCACCGCGCTGATCGTCACGCCGGTGACGCGCTCCTTGCCGTGGATTTCCGTGACCGTATGGCTGAGCTTCAGCGGGATGCCGTAATCGTCGAGGCACTGGACGATGCTGCGCTTGAGGCCGCCGGAATACGGCTGCAGCTCCGCAACGACGCGCACCTTCGCGCCCTCAAGCGTCATGCGGCGGGCCATGATAAGGCCGATATCGCCCGAGCCGAGAATGACGACCTCGCGGCCCGGCATATAGCCCTCCATATTGACGAGCCGCTGCGCGGTGCCCGCCGAAAAGACGCCCGCCGGACGGAAGCCCGGTATGTTCAGCGCGCCGCGCGAGCGCTCGCGGCAGCCCATCGCGAGGATGACCGCCTTCGCCTCGATGGTGATCAGCCCGTCCTCCCGGCTGACCGCCGTGACCGTCTTATCCGGCGACACCGAAAGCACCATCGCGCCGAGCTTATATTCGATGCCGAGCGCGCGGACACGCTCCTCAAACCGCGCCGCGTATTCCGGCCCCGTCAGCTCCTCCTTGAAGGTATGCAGGCCGAAGCCGTTGTGGATGCACTGGTTCAAAATGCCGCCGAGACGCATATCGCGCTCCAAAATCAAAACGTCGCGCTCGCCGGCCTCCACAGCCGCAGCCGCAGCCGCAAGGCCGGCCGGGCCGCCGCCGATAATGACAAGATTTCTTTTCATAATACAAACTCCTCACTTCGTTTTCCCACAGACGATTTCCGAGCCTCTGCCGTTTTTCCGGACCGCCGTCATCGGCAGGCCCAGCTCCCGCGCCAGGATTTCCATCACGCGGGGCGAGCAGAAGCCGGCCTGGCACCGGCCCATGCCGGCGCGCGTGCGCCGCTTCACGCCGTCGAGCGTCGTGGCGCCGAGCGTGCGGCGGATGGAATCGACGATTTCGCCCTCCGAAACCGTCTCGCAGCGGCACACGATGCTGCCGTACAGCGGATTTTCGCGGATTTTTTCCGCCCGCGCTTCTGCGGAAAGCTCGTTCAGCTTAATCACGCCGCGGCGGACCGGATTGAAATCCGCCTTCTTTTCGAGCCCCATCGATTCCGCGACCAGCTCCGCCATATAGACGCCGATGGCGGGCGCGCTGGTCAGGCCGGGGGATTCGATGCCCGCCGCCTCAAAGAAGCCGGGCGCGCTCTCCCGCAGGATAAAATCGCCGTGATCGTCGTGCGCGCGCAGGCCGGAAAACGACGTGATGATCTGCCGCGCCGGGATGTTCTCCACGCTCAGCGCCGCCTTTTCGAGCACGGAATCCAGCCCCCCGCGCGTCGTGGCGGTGAATTCGCGGTCCTCGATGTCCTCCGCCGTCGGGCCGAGCAGCAGATTGCCGTGCACTGTGGGCGTGACGAGGATACCCTTGCCGAGCTTCGAAGGCATCTGGAAAATCGTCCTCGACACAAGGCCGCCCGCGGTCTTGTCGCACAGGCAGTACTCGCCGGCGCGGGGCAGAATCGTATAGTCGTGCGGCAGGATCATATCGTGAACCGTGTCGGCGTAAACGCCCGCCGCGTTGACAACGGCGCGCGCTTCAACCGCGCCTTTTTCCGTTTCTATAAGATAATGGTCCGCTTCCCGACGGATTGCCGTGACGCCGCTTTCAAAGCGGAACTGAGCGCCGTTGTCCGCCGCGTTTTCGGCAAAGCCGAGCGTCAGCTCAAACGGGCAGACGATGCCGGACGTGGGGCAGTACAGCGCCGCGCAGACGTTCTCCGAGAGGTTCGGCTCCATGGCCTTCGCCTCCTCAAACGTCAGGATCTTGAGATCCGGCACGCCGTTCTGTACGCCGCGTTCATACAGCTCGCGCAGCGCGGGCATATCGTTTTCGTCGAAGCAGAGCACAAGCGCGCCGTTCCGCTTGAACGGCACATCCAGCTCCTCGGAAACCTGCGTCATCATCGTGTTGCCGCGCACGTTCATTTTCGCTTTCAGCGAGCCCGTGGCCGCGTCGAAGCCGCCGTGCACGATGGCGCTGTTTGCCTTCGAGGTGCCCGTGCAGACATCCTCCCCTTTTTCGAGCACACAGAGCTTCGCCTGATACCGCGAAAGCTCCCTTGCAATCGCACAGCCTGTCACGCCCGCGCCGATTACCGCTACATCATACATTTTCTTCATCCTTTCATACAACTCCGAAATAAAGCACATGAAGCCCCGCTTTTATTTCATTAAAGAATAGATCGGGTATTCCTTTGTATTTTATCATAGGAAAACGGCAGTTTCAATTGAAATTGCCAAAAAAGACTTGACACCAATGTAAAAATGAATCAAAATGGATGTTAGAAAGGTTGTGCAGACAGGTTTTTTCTCTGTGCAAAAAGAAAGGATGAATTTTTGTGGAATATTTAATCGGCGTGGATCTCGGCACCAGCGGCACAAAAACCGTTTTGTTTGACGCGGACGGCAACGTCGTCGCCTCGAAAACCATTGAGTATCCGCTGTACCAGGAGAAAAACGGCTGGGCGGAGCAGAATCCCCTCGACTGGTGGAACGCCGCCGCCGATACGATTCACCATGTCGTCACGGAAAGCGGCGTGGATAACGCGGACATCAAGGGCGTCGGCATTTCCGGCCAGATGCACGGCCTCGTCATGCTCGACAAGGACGGCAATATCCTGCGCCGTTCCATCATCTGGTGCGACCAGCGCACGGCAAAGGAATGCGAGGAGATCACGGAACGCGTCGGCGCGGAGCGTTTGATCGAGATCACCGCGAACCCGGCGCTCACGGGCTTTACGGCCTCGAAGATTCTCTGGGTGCGCAACAACCAGCCGGAAATTTACGAAAAGTGCGCGCACATCCTGCTGCCGAAGGATTACGTGCGCTATATGCTGACCGGCGATTTCGCAACCGAGGTTTCGGACGCTTCGGGCATGCAGCTTCTGGACGTGCCGAACCGCTGCTGGAGCGACGAGGTGCTGGAGAAGCTGGATATCGACAAGGCGCTGCTGCCGAAGGTCTACGAATCCCCCGAGGTCACGGGCGTGATCTCCGAGGAAGCCGCGAAGCGCACGGGCCTGAAGCCCGGCACGATCGTGGTCGGCGGCGCGGGCGACAACGCGGCCGCGGCCGTGGGCACCGGCGTCGTCGAGGACGGCAAGGCGTTCACGACGATCGGCACCTCCGGCGTGGTTTTCGCGCATACGGACAAGATTTCCATCGACCCGAAGGGCCGCGTGCACACGTTCTGCTGCGCGGTGCCGGGCGCATGGCACGTGATGGGCGTCACGCAGGGTGCGGGCCTCTCGCTCAAGTGGTTCCGCGATAACTTCTGCTCCGCCGAAAAGGAGGTCGCCGCCGGCATGGGGGTCGACCCGTATTACCTGATGGATCAGCAGGCCGCGCGCGCGCCGATCGGCTGCAACCGCCTGCTTTACCTGCCGTACCTGATGGGCGAGCGCACGCCGCACCTCGACCCGGACTGCCGCGGCGCGTTCATCGGCCTTTCCGCCATACACACGAAATACGACATGCTCCGCGCGGTCATGGAGGGCGTCACGTTCTCCCAGCGCGACAGCGTTGAAATCCTGAAGGGCATGGGCGTTTCCATCGACGGCATGCTGGCCTGCGGCGGCGGCGGTTCCTCGAAGCTGTGGCGGCAGATGCTCGCCGATACGTATAACTGCGCGGTGCGCACGGTCGTCTCGAAGGAGGGCCCGGCGCTCGGCGTCGCGATCCTCGCCGGCGTGGGCGCTGGCCTGTATCCCAGCGTGCAGGAGGGCTGCCGCCGCGTGATCCGCCTCAATCCGCCGCAGGATCCGATCGTGGAGAACGTGCCCAAATACGAGGCCTTCTACCGCATGTACACAAAGCTCTATCCGGCGCTCAAGAGCTGCTATAAGGATCTCGCAGCGCTCTAAATACCGGCAAGGAACCCGTTATATCTCCCGGTGCGCTCCGCCCCTTACGGGACAGGGCGCGCCGGATTTCTTTGCTTCCCGGCGCGAACCGCATGTACATCAAACTTCATGTACGCCGGGTCATACGCTCCCGGACCGGCGGTTTGTTATCCCGTCAGCCGGGACAGTCTGCGTTCTTTTGGGCGGCATCCCGCGCCGTGCGTATAGCTCCGTGCGGGCAAAGCGGTTTTCCGGCTTCGCGCAAGCTTCTTTGCCAAATTTCACCTGTTTTTGTGTGTTGCCGCCCGGAAATCTGTAAAAACTGGAAAACAGGATTTTTTTCAAAAATTTTTTCAAAAAAGGCTTGCAATTTTCAAAGCGGTGTGGTATTATAACTAAGCCGCCTGATAAGACGGCAACTAAATAGTTGGTGTTGATTACAACGAGGGTCCACCTGTTCCCATTCCGAACACAGAAGTTAAGCTCGTTTGTGCCGACGATACTTGGCTGGCGACGGCCCGGGACAATAGGTTGATGCCAACATCCAAAGCGGTCATCCAATAGGATGGTCGTTTTTTTTATATTTTTACGGCTCTTTGTTTTTCCGTGCGGCGCGCAGCTCCGTGCTTTCTGGGCCGGCATAATGCCGGCCCAGACCTATGGCCGCAAATAGAAGACGCCGTTTGGACATCTGCTTTTAAACTTTATATCCGGGGGGGTTCGGTATGCACGCTCTGATGGGCCACGTCCGCGCGGCGGCGGAAAAATACGAGATGATTGAAGAGGGAGACCGCATCGCGGTCGGCGTCTCCGGCGGAAAGGATTCCCTTTATCTGCTGTATGCGCTCGCCATGATGCGCCGGTACTACCCGAAGCGCTACGAAGTGGTCGCGCTGACAGCCGATCCCTGCTTCAACGGGCGGGAAACCGATTACGGCGCCGTGGAGGCGCTCTGCCGTGCGTGGAACGTGGAATACCGCATCCGCCGCACGAATTTGGGTAAAATCATCTTTGAGGACCGAAAAGAGGAAAATCCGTGCAGCCTCTGCGCGCGGATGCGCCGCGGTATCCTGCACGACATGGCGAAGGATGCGGGCTGCCGGAAAATCGCGCTTGGCCACCATTTTGACGACGCGGTGCAGACCTTCCTGATGAACCTGTTTTACGGCGGCAAAATCGGCTGCTTTTCTCCAAAAAGCTATCTTTCCCGCAAGGATCTGTATCTCATTCGCCCGCTCGTGTTCTGCGCGGAGGCGGACATCCGCCGCGCGGTGAAAAAAATCGGGCTGCCGGTCGTGAAAAGCGGCTGTCCCGCAGACGGCGCGACGGCCCGGCAGGACACCGCCGACCTGATTGCATCGCTCGAAAAACAGTTTCCGGATCTGAAGCAGAAGGTCATGGGCGCGATGGAGCGGGCCGGAATAGACGGCTGGTAAAAAAGTTTCAAAAGAAACATTGACAGAACAGGGCGTATGTCTTATAATCGGAAATAACTTAAAAATATACCGAATTAGTAGACAATAACTGTTGGAAATAGGAGTTGGGGCGTGAAAATGGACGATATTCTGGAGCTGCAGGGGATTAAGAAAGCCTTCGGCGGCGTGGACGTTTTAAACGGCATTGATCTCAAGGTGAAGCCGGGCGAATTTATCACGCTGCTCGGTTCTTCCGGATGCGGCAAAACGACGACGCTGCGCATCATTTCCGGTCTGGAATCGCCGGACAGCGGCTCCGTGCTTCTCGAGGGCGCGGACGTGACGAACACCGAGCCGAACAAGCGCGGCGTACATACGGTTTTCCAGAATTACGCCCTTTTCCCGCACATGACGGTGGAGGCAAACATCGGCTACAGCCTGAAGATCCGCGGCGTGAAAAAGCCGGAGATCAAGGCCCGCGTCCGGGAGATGCTGGAACTCGTGCAGCTTGAGGGCTTTGAAGGCCGTATGCCCGGCGAGCTTTCCGGCGGCCAGCGCCAGCGCGTCGCCATCGCGCGCAGCGTCATTGATTCTCCGAAGGTGCTTCTGCTCGACGAGCCGCTCGGCGCGCTCGACCTGCAGCTGCGCCGCATGATGCAGGTCGAGCTGAAACGCCTGCAAAAGAAGCTCGGCATCACGTTCATCTACATCACGCACGACCAGGAGGAAGCGCTCAATATGTCCGACCGCATTGCGGTCATGCGCGGCGGCCTGTTTGAACAGCTCGGCACGCCGAACGAAGTCTACGACCATCCGAAAACTGCCTACGTGGCGCGTTTCGTCGGCTCCGCGAATATCCTGACGCTCGGCGGCAAATGTCTCGCCGTGCGCAGCGAAGCGCTGGAGCTTATCAAGGACGAGCCGGGCTATATTTCCGGCGTTGTCCGCGAAAAGAGCTTCGCCGGCGGCATGCTGCGCATCGCCGTGGAAACGGAAGCGTGCGGCGAGCTGGTCGCGAGCCGCCACGGCATTGATTCCCCCTTGGCGCCCGGCGACCGCGTAGGTATCCGCTGGGCGGACGGCGCTGCCGTCGAGGTGGAGGCTTGAAAAAATTCGTCTTTTCGGTTTTGGGTAGAGGGAGGGGATCTCAACCATGAAAAAGCGCAAAAAAATCGGCAAAGAGGTGCTGATGCTCCTGCCGCTTTACATTTTCACGCTTGTATTTATTCTTGGCCCGCTCGTGTATATCGTGACCCTCAGCTTTTTGCAGCGCGCGGAAACATGGGGTGTGACAAACGAATTCACGCTGAAAAACTATCTCAATATTCTGGAGCCGGTCTACCTGCAGACCTTCGCCGAATCCTTCAAGCTCGCGATTCTCAGCACGGTGCTGATCGCCCTTCTGGGCTATCCGTTCGGCTACTTCATGGCAAAGCTGACCGCAAAATGGAAAAAGCGCACGATGATGCTTCTGATGATCCCGTTCTGGACCACCT
>JAHZCM010000087.1 GCA_019422905.1 Oscillospiraceae bacterium | reverse complement strand
TTCGCATTGCGGATCTCAAACAGCGTGCGGAGATCTCCTGTATAGGAGGTTACGCCGTCGTGCTCAAAGATTTCTCTAGTATCGTGATACGTGATCTTATCATTCTCGATTTTTCCGGAATGATAGGCAAATGTAATGCTATGCCCGTTCAGAGCTTCAGCCAGCTCTGCGTCGGTCGTGATCTTCTTTTGCTGCCAAAGCGCTACGGCCTTTTCGTACTGTGTCATTCGGGCACCTCCTCCGTTTGTACTTATTATAACATAACCTGCATCTCCCGGAAAGCTGAAAATCGGAACTCGGTTCCGTTTTTTTCTATTATACAGTGTCAATTTCTCGTCCTCTATGGAAAATCCGGAACAAATGTGCTATACTATTATTAAATTATGAAAAAGGAGAGGAAAAACGTGAAGCAGAGAACGTATCTTGCAATCGATCTGAAATCCTTTTATGCATCGGTCGAATGCCGGGAGCGTGGCCTTGATCCGATGAATACCAACTTAGTGGTTGCGGATGAGAGCCGGACTGACAAAACGATCTGTCTTGCCGTTACACCCTCTCTAAAGAGCTTTGGCGTCCCCGGTAGGCCACGCCTGTTTGAAGTCAAGGAAAAGGTTCGAGAAACCAACGCCATGCGAAAACAGAAAGCTCCGGGCCGCCAGCTTGAAGGCTCGTCCCATTTCCTTTCAGAGCTGCAGGCTAATCCCGTGCAAGCCGTTGACTTTCTAATCGCACCGCCGAGGATGGCCTATTACATGCAGTACAGCACGCGCATTTATGAGGTCTATATGAAGTACGTCGCGCCGGAGGATATTGTCGTGTACTCCATTGATGAGGTCTTTATGGATGTGACAAGTTATCTGGACACCTATAAGCTGACGCCGCGTAATCTTGCGATGAAGATCATATTGGACGTCCTTGACACAACGGGGATTACGGCGACGGCCGGGATCGGAACAAACCTATATCTGGCAAAGGTGGCAATGGACATTGAGGCAAAGCACATACCCGCTGACGCAAACGGTGTACGCATCGCGGAGCTGAACGAAATGGGCTATCGACGCTCACTCTGGGCGCACCGGCCACTGACGGATTTCTGGCGTGTAGGGCGCGGCTATGCGCGGAAGCTGGAAGGAATTGGGTTGTATACCATGGGAGATATAGCGCGCTTCTCGATCACAAACGAAGACTGTCTCTACAGGCTGTTCGGGAAAAATGCAGAGCTGCTTATCGATCATGCGTGGGGCTGGGAACCGTGTACGATTGAAGCGATCAAAGCCTTTAAGCCGAGTACAAACAGCATTGAATCCGGACAGGTGCTGCACTGTCCTTACGAGGCCGAAAAAGCAAGACTTGTGCTCCGGGAAATGGCCGATCTGCTCGTGCTTGATCTGGTAGACAAAGGGCTTGTACCGTATTCCGCCGCCCATTTCTGCACAAATGGCCGATAGGATTCCACACGCTCATTCAGATTGACCGCATGACCGGCACTGCTTCCGGCAGATATGCCGGCAAACATCGTGTACAGAATCAGGGCGATCCCGACAACCGCAAAGGCAAATTTCGTCCATCCCTTTGGCTGTGCCTTTTCGACGCAGCCTTCCGCCGCCTCCTGCGCGATCTGCGCAGACCGCGCCATATCGGCTGCCTGTCCGGAAGAGCCTTCGGAAGCAGGCGCTGCGCTGTTTTGCAGCATCTGCGCCGGCCCGAAAACTGCCTTTTTCGCAGCCTCCGCAGCACCCTGTACTGCTGCGCTTGTACCGGCCGTAGCCGCGCCGGCGCCGACGGATGCGGCTGTTTTTGCCGTCGTTCCCGCTGTTGCGGCTGCTTTCCGCGTTATGACACGCGCTCCCTGCGCAGCCATTTCTTCCGCGCTGCGTGCAACTGCTCCTGCAGTCGCTTTTGCAGGCGTCTTTTTCGCCGTGCTATGTACCCCCGCCGCGCTTTTGCGCATTAACGGTGCAGACATGCGCGCAGGCGACCTTTTCGACGTCCGCCCGATCTCGTTCCCCGCAAATTTTCGAAACGCGTCTGCGAGCGATTTAACGCCCTTTTCGGCATTCTCGGCGGCCACGGCTTCTGCGCTCTCATTTTCTCCGGCCTCCTGTCTGCCGGACGACGCCGGAGCCGTAATAATACGCTGTGCATCCTGCGCCCGGGCCGACAGATTTTTGATCCTGTCTTCGCGCTTCAGCGTATCGATGACGCCGTGCTGTACCGAATTCTCATATGTCCTGATTCTCATTTTGTTCCCATCTTTCGGTCGGCTTTGTCGTCATAAGCCCGTAGAGGATATTAGTATCAAGAGAAGCAAGGAGTGAAGCTTGATGAAAAAACTGACACCATTTCTGATGATTGCCGAGACGCTGGAAATGCAGAGAACGGTTACCGGCAGATCACAGCGGCAGAGGCTGTTTTACTGATGGAGGCAGAGGAAAACTACATCATTTTGGATGTCCGTACGCAAGCGGAGTATGAGGAAAAACATATTCCCGGTGCAATCTGCATTCCGAATAAAACAATTGGTTCGGATGATATCAAGGAATTGCCAGACAAGGATCAACTGATTCTCGTCTATTGCCGCAGCGGAAACCGCAGCAAGCAGGCTTCCGAAAAGCTGGCGGCATTGGGATATACCAACATCGTGGAATTTGGCGGAATCAACGACTGGCCGGGAGAAACCGTATCAGGCAATGGGTGATAATATCACGGAACAGGATGAAGATATGTGGTATCATACAGTCAGAAAGAAACAAGGAGGACAAAACGATGTCTGTAATCAATATCAATAATAACAATTTTCAGGATGAAGTGATGCATTCCGAGAAACTCGTCCTGCTGGATTTCTGGGCAAGCTGGTGCGGCCCCTGCCGGATGGTCAGTCCTATCGTGGACGAAATTGCCGCAGAGCGCAGTGACATCAAAGTGTGCAAAATCAATGTGGACGAGCAGCCGGAGCTGGCAGCGCGGTTCGGTGTGATGAGCATCCCCACTCTGGTAGTGATGAAGAACGGAAAGGTTATCAATCAGGCTGTCGGTGCCAGACCTAAGGCTCAGATTCTCGCCATGCTGTAGATTACAATTACATTTTTCGCGGGAACAAGCTTGGCTACGCACCTAATCGCTTTTCTTACCCCTTTCTACGCACCGTTATTCTGCTCTTTGACACGAAAGAAACCTCTCTTGTCTTGATAGACAAAGAGGTTTCTTTGTTTTACTGAAATGATTAAATCCAATGGTATTGACAAAAAGACGGTGGTGTTTTTGAAATATATTTCTATCGACAGGCTTTCAGATTTTGAGTTTCATGATGTTAAAATTACTCTTGATTCCTTCATCAATAATCGCCTAACTGTTAAGGCCAACTTCTTGAATATTCATAAAAGCGCAGAGCAAAATCCGTTTCAAACCGATATGGAAATAGAGAGTGCCCGCATTACCTTTGAAGGATTCCAGATTATTTCATATGAACCAGGCAGGGCGTGGAAAAAGGATGAGAAAGGGGATCATTCTTCCAATGAACCTCAGGTTATTCTTTTTGACGATGAGGCACACCGTCTTTTTTTGATGCAATTAGAAAAAGGATTTACCATTTTTGACTTTAACATAAAAGAGGGAAAGACTTACTTTATTGACGCAACATCATCAGATCCATTCTTTACGGTTTGCTTCACATTGGATAGAGTTATCATAGCGTGGGACGATTACCAAAAAGAAGCATGGTATACATCCTGCTGAAAATTTAGCACTTGAAAGAGGAAGCCAAGTGAAAAAGGAGTTCAGTAAATAATTTTCATTATATTAAATTATTCTCTCGATATTAAATTATTCTCTCGCTTATGGGTTTTGTCCTGTTTTGGGCTACCGTGACCGATGCATGGGGATATTCTGATCGTTTCTTCAACTTCAATTCCGGGAATTATGTGTATGCGTATCTGAGCCGATTGATTTGGGTCTTACCGGCGGTACTGCTGATTGCCAAACCCGGCGATTCCCTGTATTTAAGCGACAGGCAGCTCTTTTCACGGCCCTGTTTTGATAAGCCGCTGGCAGCAGTGATGATAGTCTCATCGATATACGCAATAATTATGATGCTGGCTAATCATCAAGGCATCTGGTTTAATAACAACGAAATTACTCTGCCACTAGAAATCATCAAGCTTGCAGCGGTCGGTTTCGTTGAGGAAACCGTTTTCAGAGGATGGGGATATAATGCATTGGCAAAGGTCACTTCCAATAAAAAGGCCGCCATACTATCAACCGCATTTTTCATCCTGCTGCACTGGCCCGCGCCTATTTTATCAGGCTTTACAGGTTTGGGGCATTTGACATTACCGGCATAGTCTCACAGAGCTTTGCGGCATTAGCCTGGGGCGTAATATTCTGCTACTTCTTGAAAAAAGGAAAGAGTTTATGGAATTCCATAATTGCCCACGCATTTTATGATGTAATATTCGTCCTGTTGGTTGGATGAAGCAGAACGATACATTGCGGGAGTGCGGTCATCGCATTGCAGCGCATCCCCCTTTTCGCATTTTTTACTCCTCCTACGCGTTTGGCCGTTTTTAAGGTAAGGAAAAGATCGCATAAATGCTGAAGATTCAGTATCTATGCGATCTTTCTTTTATTGTCTTTCATATTATCCTTCATCTGCACTTGCTAAATTTTATTTAATCGCAAGGTACAGCCTTTTTAAATCATGTAACACGAAATGCAGCGCGAATCTTCTTCCGTCAAAACCCAATCATGAGCTTAAAATTCTCGCTGAGCAGCTTTTCGGGGTCGCCGTCTTCATCCTTTTGCCAGATGACCCGAACAGCAAAAAGGAAGACATGTACGCGGTCGGTATGTACGGCGATCGCCCGCACGGCTACGTCGGATACGGTCTCCGCAGTTTGGTTCACGGAGTAGGATGTCAGTTGGACCGCATTGTCAATGTCGCAGCGCATGGCCGCCGTATGGCAGCGCGTCGCCCAACGCTTGTATTTCTGATAAAGCTCGTCTTTTGTCATGCCGATCACTCCCGGAAGATACTGGTGCTTTATAATGTACGCTTTATTTCTCTAAAACGCCAGGTGCGGTAATTGTCCCAATCCGGGTAATATTTTACAATAATCCATGCGCTATTGCAACCGAAAAAGTAAAATCAGTGTGTTTAGATGCGTATCCATCACGCGCCTGTTTTACTGAATTCCGGCGATTTTGGCACAAAAACAGAGCTTTCCGGCTTTTGTAATCTGCATTTTCCACATGGAAGCGCAGCAGTCCGTATCGATAACACGCAAAAAGGCTCAGAGCAACGATAACGCTTTGAGTCCTAAAGCTCCGGAAGATGTTGACGAAAAGATATCCTGCTACAATCTCGGGTGCAAAACAAAACGCACCCCACAAAAGTGAGGTGCGTCTTGGGAGCGGCGGCTCGCCGCTGGTGCCGCTAACCGGGGTCGAACCGGTACGGTATCGCTACCGAGGGATTTTAAGTCCCTTGTGTCTGCCTATTCCACCATAGCGGCGCGATTGACTAAAATATGATAGCATATCGCCTCTTCAAAATCAAGTCAAACGAACAGAAAAACCTGCAAATTTTTGCGAATTTGCATTTACAAACACCGCCTTCGTATTGTATACTATAGATGAATAGCCGGAACCTATTTGCGGTATACCGGGCAACAATAATCCAATAAAGGAGTTCGTATTATGTATTATCTTGGCGTAGACGTAGGCGGCACCAATATCGCTGTCGGCGTCGTCGATGAAAACAATGTGATCATCGCAAAGGCTTCCCAGAAGACCCCTGTCCCCTGCTCTGAGGAAGTATTCTGCGATAAAATCGTCGAGGTCTGCAATGAGGCGCTCGGCAAGGCAAACCTTACGCTGGACGATGTGCCGTGGATCGGCATCGGCTGCCCCGGCACCGTCAACCGTGCGACCGGTATCATTGAGTTTGCAAATAACCTGTATTTCAAGAACTTCAAGCTCCGCGAGATGATGGCTGAGCGCACCGGCGGCAAGCCCGTTATTCTGGAAAACGACGCCAACGCCGCGGCATACGGTGAGTATCAGGCCGGCGCGCTTGCGGGCGCCGACAATGCGATCGCCATCACGCTCGGCACCGGCCTCGGCGGCGGCATCATCATCCACCACAAGATCTACTCCGGCAGCAACTTTGCCGGCGGCGAGATCGGCCATACGGTCATCGTTGTGGACGGCCGCCCCTGCACCTGCGGCAGACACGGCTGCTGGGAGACTTACGGCTCCGCAACAGGTCTGATCAATACCACCAAGGCGTATATGAAGGACGCTCCGAAGGATTCCCCGGTCTGGACGCTCGTCGGCGGCGACATCGATAAGGTCAACGGCAGGACGGCTTTCGACGCGATGCGCGCGGGCGACCCGGTCGGTAAGGCGATTGTTGACGAATACATCAAATATCTTTCCGTCGGTCTGGTTGACATGATTAACATCTTCCAGCCGGACATCCTTTGTGTTGGCGGCGGCATCTGCAACGAGGGTGAAACGCTCCTGGCCCCGGTCAGAAAGTATGTTGACGAGCAGCAGTACGCGATGAACTCCGTAAAGAAGACGAAGATCGTCCGTGCACAGCTTGGCAACGACGCCGGCATCATTGGCGCGGCACTTCTCGGCAAGCAGGAGGACTAATCTACAATGTCTCTCACAGAATCCCTATTTGGCACACTGCCCGACGGCCGTGAGGTTCCGGCGTTCACGCTCAAAAATACAGCGGGTGCGGCGCTGACCGTCACCCCCTATGGCTGCCGCATTCTGAGCCTGCTCGTTCCGGATAAGAACGGCGTAAACGGCGACGTAATTCTCGGCCACGCAACGCTGGAGGAATATCTGGGGCCGGATTTTCAGGGTACCTTTGTCGGCCGCTATGCAAACCGGATCGGCGGCGCTTCCCTGACGATTGACGGCGTGACCTATGCGCTGGACAAGAACAACGGTGAAAACACGCTGCACGGTGGCCGGAAGGGCTACCATCAGGTGCTTTTTGACGTTCAGTCCGTTGAGGACAGCGATACGCCTTCGATTGTTTTCACACATATCAGCCCGGACGGCGATGAAAACTACCCCGGTACATTGGAGATTTCCGTGCAGTATACGCTGACGGCGGACACCGCCGTGGAGATCACGTACCGCGGTACATCCGATAAAAAGACCGTTTTCAATCCGACGAACCACTCCTTCTTCAACCTGAAAGCGGACGGCTCCAAGGATGTCCTCTCTACGGTTCTGAAGATCAACGCTTCGCAGGTCACAGCCGTTTCTGACGACCTGATTCCGACCGGCGAGCTGCTTCCCGTTTCCGGTACGCCGCTCGATTTTACAACGGCAAAGCCGATTGGACAGGATATCGATGCCGACGACCATTTGATCCAGCTCTGCGGCGGCTTTGACCACAACTTTTGTGCGGATGGCGCGGGCCTGCGGGAAATCGCTGAGGCCTATGAGCCGGAAAGCGGCCGTGTGATGACAGTATTCACCGATATGCCCGGCGTGCAGCTCTTTACAGAGAACCACTCGAACGGCAGGGCGAAGAACAAGGACGGCAGCCCGATGATCCCGCACGGCGCTTTCTGCCTGGAGACGCAGTTTTATCCGGATTCCGTCCATCACGAAAACTTCCCGTTCCGCTATGTGCAGCCCGGTGAGGTTTTCGAATCCAAAACGATCTATAAATTTTCCGTACGATAAGCATGGAAGGGGGCTGCCGGTTTGGCGGCCCCTTTGCATAACGGCGGGGACTTTGCAGCTTGTATTTGCCTTTTCCCTACCGCAAAACGGGAAAGGCATGCGGCAGGAGATGCGCCGGCTCTCCCCATCCCGATATGGCAAAAAGAATCCGGCCATCGTATAATCCATGCGCAATTCCCGTTTTATCTGATTCTCGAGAGGAGATTTTTCTGTTGAAAAAAGAAATATCCTGCGGCGCAGTCATTGCGCGGCAAACCGATGCCGGCTGTGAAATTCTGCTTATACGGCACCAGAACGGCGGCCACTGGGCTTTCCCGAAAGGACATGTGGAGGCAAATGAAACGGAGGCTGAAACGGCACTCCGGGAAATCCGGGAGGAGACCGGTCTGACCGTACAGTTGGACACAAATTTCCGGGCCGTCGTCCCCTACTCGCCGAAGCCCGACGTGGTAAAAGATGTCGTTTACTTCGCAGCCGTGCTCACGGGCGGCCATGCACAGATGCA
>JAHZCM010000086.1:5651-8224 GCA_019422905.1 Oscillospiraceae bacterium | reverse complement strand
CTGCTCAAGTGCTGCTACTACGACACTGAGGTCGATTTCTAAAACCCGATAAACGGATGTGCGTCCCTGTCGTCCGGCGAGCTTTCCTCCTGTCTCGCCGCGACGGCGGGGATTTTCCAAACACCCGCCCTTTATGTACGACTTTTTGACAGTTCTCCATTGTACTTTGCAGATTTTTCTGCTATACTGTGTTGTGTATCCGCATTTTTGCAGGATTTTGAAGGGTAAAAAGCAAAACTGTAAGAAAGGTTTTGAGAGTTTATGTATACCATTGTGAGAAAAGAACCGCTGAACCCCACCGTTACGCGGATGGAAATCGACGCGCCGCTCGTCGCCAAAAGGCGAAGCCCGGCCAGTTCATCATTCTGCGTGTCGAGGAGGACGGCGAGCGCATCCCTCTCACCATCGCCGGATATGACCGCGAGCAGGGCACGGTTTCCATCATCTTCCAGATCGTCGGCGCAACCACCGAAAAGTTGAACCATCTGAACGAAGGCGACAGCCTGCAGGATTTCGTCGGCCCGCTTGGCACGCCCACCCATGTGGACGGCTTAAAACGCGTCTGTGTCATCGGCGGCGGCGTGGGCTGCGCCATCGCGCTGCCCGTTGCCGAGGAACTGCACCGTCTCGGCGCCGAGGTGACCTCTATCGTCGGCTTCCGCAGCAAGGACCTCGTCATTCTGGAGAAGGAATTCAGGGCCTGCTCCGAGCGCTTTACGCTGATGACGGACGACGGCTCCCACGGCGAGCAGGGCAATGTCACCGCGCCGCTCAAGAAGCTGCTGGAAAGCGGCGAGCGCTTCGATGAGGTCATCGCCATCGGGCCGCTGATTATGATGAAATTCGTCTGCCTGACTACGAAGGAATACGGCCAGAAAACCGTCGTCTCCATGAACCCGATCATGGTGGACGGCACGGGCATGTGCGGCGGCTGCCGCCTGACCGTCGGCGGCAAGATGAAGTTCGCCTGTGTGGACGGCCCGGACTTTGACGGCCACGAGGTCGATTTTGACGAGGCCATGAGCCGCGCCCGCAGCTACGCGGACTTCGAGCGCCATGCGCGTGAGGAAGCCTGCAATCTGTTCAAGGAGGTTCAGTAACCATGCCGAATATGAGACTTACGAAGAATCCCATGCCCTCGCAGGATCCGAATATCCGAAACAAAAATTTCAATGAGGTCACGCTCGGCTATACCGAGGAAATGGCGCTCGACGAAGCGAAGCGCTGCCTAAACTGCAAAAATAAGCCCTGCGTTTCCGGGTGCCCGGTCAACATTCAGATTCCCGAATTTATCCAAAAGGTAGCCGCAGGCGACTTTGAGGGCGCATATCAGGTCATTCACCGCTCCTCCTCCCTGCCTGCCGTCTGCGGCCGCGTGTGTCCGCAGGAAACGCAGTGCGAGGGAAAATGCGTGCGCGGCATCAAGGGCGAACCGGTCGCTATCGGCCGCCTCGAGCGTTTCGTTGCCGACTGGCACAACAGCCACGCGACCGTGCAGACGATCTCCGCGCCGAAGAACGGCCACAAGATTGCCGTGATCGGCTCCGGCCCCGCAGGCCTGACCTGCGCC
The DNA here is from genome assembly GCA_019422905.1 of Oscillospiraceae bacterium. Taxonomy (GTDB): domain Bacteria; phylum Bacillota; class Clostridia; order Oscillospirales; family Acutalibacteraceae; genus Hominenteromicrobium. Next base: position 6,654 of record JAHZCM010000086.1, on the reverse strand, counting down.
GGCGATCTCGCAAAGCTCGGCTACGAGGTCACGATCTTTGAAGCGCTGCATCTGGCCGGCGGCGTGCTCGTTTACGGCATCCCGGAGTTCCGTCTCCCGAAGGCCATTGTGCAGAAAGAGGTGGACAACCTGAAGGCGCTCGGCGTCAAGGTGGAGACGAACATGGTCATCGGCCGCGTGCTGACCATTGAGGAGCTGAAGAACGAATACGGCTTTGAGGCCATCTTCATCGGCACCGGCGCAGGCCTGCCCCGCTTCATGGGCATTCCGGGCGAGAACCTCAAGGGCGTCTACTCCGCAAACGAATTCCTGACGCGCAGCAACCTGATGAAGGCTTACCGCGCGGATTCCAATACGCCGATCCAGCATGCGAAGCATGTCGCCGTCGTAGGCGGCGGCAATGTCGCGATGGACGCGGCGCGCACGGCAAAGCGCCTCGGCGCGGAAAACGTCTACATCATCTACCGCCGCAGCATGAACGAGCTTCCCGCCCGTAAGGAGGAGGTTGAGCACGCGGAGGAGGAAGGCATCATCTTCAAGACGCTGACGAACCCGGTGGAAATCCTCTCGAACGGCGTCACCGATCCGCGCGATCCGGATTTCGGCTGGGCTGCGGGCATCCGCTGCGTGGAGATGGAGCTGGGCGAGCCGGACGCTTCCGGCAGACGCCGCCCGATCGTCAAGGAGGGCAGTGAATTCGAGCTGCCGATGGACTGCGTGATCATGGCGCTCGGCACCTCGCCGAACCCGCTGCTCAAGGCCACCACGCCGGGGCTGGATACCAAAAAATGGGGCGAGATCCTTGCGGACGAGAACGGCCTGACCTCGATCGAGGGTGTGTACGCGGGCGGCGACGCTGTCACCGGCGCAGCGACGGTTATTCTGGCGATGGGCGCGGGCAAGACCGCCGCGGCTGCCATCGACCGGTATATTCAGAATAAGGCTTGATTTTCCGCGGGATTTTTGCAAAGCAGAATCCCGATTGGAGTATAAAAGGAGCGGA
>JAHZCM010000086.1:3486-5641 GCA_019422905.1 Oscillospiraceae bacterium | reverse complement strand
TGTTATGGATTTCGGATGAGTGCGCCCGCCCATGTGAACAGCAGCGCGGAATATACGTCGAAGTCCGGCTGTATCCCCGTCCTGGTGCGCAGCGCCGCCTCCACAAGCTCCCGCTCTGTACCAGATACTGCTTTTGCGAGCTCGCTATGCCGGCGGATATAAACGCCGTTTCTCCGGTAATACGCGGCCTGCACGGTAAATACCGCCGATTTCAAAAGCGCGGCCAGCACTTCACCACTTTTTTCGTGCAGCATGTTGTGCGCGCATCCGTGGTACAGATTGCATGCGCCCATACGCACGGCGCGTTCCGCCGCCGCATCGTCTATCCGCGCGCGGAGGAATTCGAGATCGCCGTATACCGGCTCCGTATCAAAATAGAATTGAAACAGATCGGCGGTATCCCAGTTTTCAAGCTCTGCCCGGCCGGAAATAAAGCCGCACAGCAGCGCACGGTACGGCAAGGCCGAAACGGCGCGGCCGTAAGCGCGCAAATCGTCCGCATCGAGCCGGTCGAGAATGACAACCGCATCGATATCGCTGGTCTCCGTCGCCTCTCCCCTTCCCCGGCTGCCCTGTAGGCCGATACACACGATCCGTCTGCCAAAGATTTTGAGCACTGTGTTTCGAAAGCGCTCCATCCAATCCTGCATGTCCATAGAAATCTCCCTTTCTGTTTTTTCGGGAGCATCAGTATAGCACGGGAGGATGGAAAAAGCAAGGTTGCATTTCCCTCGCCCGCGCGCTATAATAGCCGTGACAGAATCCGGACAAATACCGGCGCAGGCTGTGTTCCGTCCAATGCGGAACCGCCGCGCTGCGCAGAAAGGCAAGTGGTTATACAATATGAAAAAAGTTTTGCTGCTCGGCGACTCGATCCGCATGGGCTACGATGATTACGTCAGGGAGCTTCTGGCAGGCAAATGCGAGGTCGTCTATGACCCCGACGACAACGGGCGTTTTGCCGCGTATACGCTCTGGCAGGCCAACCAGATGTTCAAGCATTACGGCAAATTCGACGTGGTACACTGGAACAACGGCTACTGGGATATGAACATTGAGCCGCCGATGGCGGAGGCGATGCATCCCGTGGAGGAATACGTTCACTTTTTGAAGCGTATTCTCGGCGAGTGCCGCCGAAACGGCGCCAAGGTGATTTTTGCCACGACGACGCCGATTCTCGAGCCGGGTGCCGCTGCGGACAACACCGGCACGGAGGCGGACAGCATCCATTACAACGACGCATGGGTGCGCCTGTACAACGACGCGGCAAAAAAGCTGATGGACGCGGAGGGCGTGACGGTCAACGACCTGTATGCGCTCTGCAAGGCGGACAAAAACTGCTACAAATGCGAGGATATGCTGCACCTGACCGAGGAGGGCTACCGCAAATGCGCCGAGCAGGCGGCCGCTCTCATTTTAAAGGAGCTGGACATGGCGTGAGCGCTTCCCATACCTCCGAAAAAAAGACAAACGCCATGCGGCTTCTGGACGCGGCAAAAATCCCTTACGCGGTGCGCACCTACGAATACGAGGAAAGCGACCTCTCCGGCACGCATGCAGCGGATGCCGTCGGCATGGCGCGCGAAGCGGTATTCAAAACGCTCGTTGCCCGCGGCGACAGGACCGGCTTTGCGGTGTTCTGTATTCCGGTCGCTGAGGCGCTCGATCTCAAAAAGGCGGCGCGCGTAAGCGGCAATAAATCGGTTGAAATGCTGCACGTCAAGGAGCTTTTGCCGACGACCGGCTATGTCCGCGGCGGCTGCTCGCCTGTCGGCATGAAGAAGAAATTTCCAACCTACATCGACGAAACAGCGATGCTGTTTGAGGAGATCGCCGTCAGCGCCGGACAGCGCGGCATACAGTTGATTGTAAGTCCGGATGCGCTTCTCGCATTCACCGAAGCCGCGTATGCCGAGCTGACTGTATGAGACATCAAAACATGCAGAAAGGATGCGCCCGGACAGGTGCATCCTTCTTTTTCTTAAAGCGTAGATACGGCAAAAGCGTTTGCCGTCCCCCTGTGCAGCGCCGCCTTAAGGATTTAAAAACCAGACGCCGAGATTCAGGTACAGCGCGAACAGCGTCCACAAAAGGTACGGCAGCATCAGGATCCCGGCACTCCGGTGAACCCTCCAGAACTGCACAACGGTCAGCA
>JAHZCM010000086.1:0-3476 GCA_019422905.1 Oscillospiraceae bacterium | reverse complement strand
CACAAGCAGGACATTGAGCAGAATCAGAACCGCTGCCGCCGCGCCGATAAGCCGGAAGCGAAAAAAAACAAGCGTCCATGAAAAATTTACTGCAAGCTGTATGGCGTACAGGGCAAGCGCGCTGCTCCGCTGCTCCGAATCGCTCCCGTAAACCAGATACGACGCCGCGCCCATCATAGCGTACAGGATCGCCCATGCAACCGGAAACACCCAGCCCGGCGGCGCGAGAGGCGGCTGCTTCAGCGTCCCGTAAAACGCGTTGCCCGCGCCGGAGAACAGGCGTGCCAGAAGCCCGACAAGCTCCGCCGCCCCGATGCCGATCAGATAGCCGTAAATATCCCGCTTTTTCATGAAACCACCATTCCTTACCGGGCAGGAGCCATGCTGCCGGAGAACGGACTCCCGCTCTTCCCTGCCCGGATGCAGCACGGCGCTCCCCTGCATTTTTAGAATTGTATGCAGAAGGAGCGCCGTTTATGCATTTGTACCGCGCGGCCGCTTTCCCGCAGGGTGCAAGCCGGATCCGTGACCGGCAGGCAAAAGGGCATTCAAAAAGCTGCTTTTACGCCTCATCCTTGACAAGGCCGAGATCGTGCTTGATTTTTGTGGTGGAAATGCCCGGCGTGCGGTCCAAAAAGACCAGCTCGCAGTAATCCCTGAGGTAATCGAAGCGATCGCTGCCCGCCCAGTCGCTGCCCATGACGACAATATCCACATGGTAATCCTTCACATCGCTGATCTTCTGCTCCCATGTTTCCTCCGGAATCACAAGATCGACATAACGGATCGCCTCAAGCATCAGCTTGCGCGTCTCGTAATCATGAAACGCAACCTTGCCCTTGCCCGCGTTAAATTCATCCGTGGACAGGGCGACGATCAGGTAATCGCCGAGCGCCTTCGCGCGCTTCAGCAAATTGATGTGCCCGTAGTGGAGCAGGTCAAATGTGCCGTAGGTTAAAACTCTTTTCATGGCTGTCTGCCTTTCCCGCGCCGCTGCGCGAACTTGCTTTTATATCAATCAAACAGCGCTTCAAATTCCGCAAGCGCCTGCTTATTGAAATCCTCCGCATCGAATTTCTTTTCCGCACGCAGGCCGCCCTCTGCAAAGGCGCGCATGCCGCGCTCGATACCCGCCTGCGAGTTTTCGACCAGAGCGCCGTAGCCCTGCCGCAGGAATTCCGCCGGGCCTTCGATATCGGTGGAGATCACGGGGATTCCCAGAATCAGCGCCTCCATAATCGTCATCGGCAGCCCTTCGTGCAGCGAAGAGAGGAACAGCGCACTGCTCTTTTTGAGAATCGGGTGCGGATTCGAGAGCGAGCGGATAATTACCACCCGGTCGCTGCGGGCAGCCATACCGCAGATTTTCCCGAATTCGTCGCCATGGCCGCCAATGATCACCAGATACGCCTTCGGATTCTCTTCTGCGTAGCGGAGGAACGCGCCGACAAGACGATCCAAGCCTTTTTCAACAGAGAAGCGGGCGATATTGGTAAAGATCAAATTATCCGCATCATCGAGAATACGCTCAACGCGCTCCAATTCCATATTGCAGAAGGTGTCCTCATCAAAGGCAAGCGGCAGCGCCGCCCTGCTGCGGATGCCCTCAATATCGTTGACATTGTGCGCGACATGGATCTTTTCCGGCTGTACATCCGGAAAGCTCCGGAGCGTCACTTCATCCAGCCCCTCCCGGATCGGGACAATCTTATCAAAGCTCCGGTATGCAAGCTGTATGGAGGGCATGTGGAAATTCCCGCGCACCTTGTATTCCTTGGCCATATCATTGTGGACGTAGATCATCCGCTTGACGTCGTGCAGATGCAGGAAAATATGCACCATTTTCCGTTCATAGCCGGTATAATGGATCGCGTAGTCAAAATGCAGACCGGGCAGCACGCGCTTGACCTCGCGTGCGAAGAGAGAATCCATCTTCCGCTCAATCCATTTTGTTTTCCAGTCCAGCCGGAAATACAGCGCCTGTGCAAGCGTCTCCGCAAGCGTCATGACCGAATATCCCTGAACGGAGATATAGGACACTTTGGGCGGAAGCATATTCAGAATATGCCTGTGTTTGTTTACGGCATTTCTGAAGAAGATCAGCGTATAATCGCGTTTGTCCAGATCGACGCTGTTCAGCAGCCCCATGCAGGCCGTAGTCAATCCGTTTTTCATCAGGGAACCGGGCATCAGCACAACGCTTTCCTTTCCATTAGAGAAAGCCCTGCCGTCCAATACCTCAAGGCCGCCGCACACTTTATTTTGAAAGACCAGACCGCAGATTTTTCCGGCTCCCTCCGCACCGTCAAAGGTGCAGTATTCCTCCTGGAAGCGGGAATATGGGACATACCGGCTGAGGTCAGCCAGCTCCGCGCACAGCCCGCTCACGGTCGTAACTATCGGGAACGGCAGCTCGTCCAGCTTCAAATACATACCGCGGTCACGCAGGTATTCTTCTTTATCATAGGCGAAAAGAACGATTTTCCGGCCCGTATTTGCAAAATCAAAGAAAACGCTCGAATAGTCCGTCACCAGGCAATCGGCGGCATTCAAAAACTCGTAAGTTTCATAACGGCCGTCGAACGGACGAATATGGCGGAAGCTGTCAAATGAAATGGAGGACGAGACAAAATTGTGCATCTTGGCAAAAACAACCGTGTCGTCCGGGAGACGGCTGTCCAGCTCCTCCAGCATCGCGGATATATACGCGCACTGCGCCTGGTTGTTCTGTTTATCCAGCGTGCCCCGCCAGGTAGGCATATAAACAACCACTTTTTTATTTTCACAGCCCGCTTCCCTGCGGATGCGCGCCCGGCCTTCCGCGTCGAAAAAGGCATCATTGCGCGGGTACGGGCCAAGAACATATTTGCCCTTGTACATGTTATCCAGCATATAATCCCGCTTCATGACCTCGAAGGTAAAACGGTTTGGATATAAAAGGTAATCGGCCATCAGCATGTTGCGCTGCGAGTTTCCCAGCTCATTCGGCGCGTCAATAATCTGCCTGCCCATCTGCTTCAGCGGCGTGCCGTGCCACGTATTCAGGTAAACCTGCCCCTCCCTCTTAATAAAAAAGGAGGCGAAGGTTGAATTGTTCACAAGATATCCGCACGTCGCAAGCAGCCGGCAGTATTTCCGGGAATAAATGCGCACGGCTTCTATACGGTCATTGTGCAGCGCGCCGGCCGCCCGGATTACGTCCGGCATATCCGCCTTTGTGGAAACAACATAGAGCCTCAAATGCGCATATGCCGGATTTTGACTGAGCTCCCGGAGAATATAATACGGATTTCCCAATATGCCCTTGCCGTCGTAGGATTGCAGCAGTACCGCGTTCGGGTCGATCTCGCCCTTTTCGTACCACTTTACATAGTGGTACCGCGCGCGGAAGAAGGGGCTTTTCCATGCGCGCTTCACCGCTCTGCGCAGCGCCTTTGCGCCCTGTGTGATTTTTGCAATATGCTTGTTCATTCGAT
>JAHZCM010000085.1 GCA_019422905.1 Oscillospiraceae bacterium | reverse complement strand
AGTCCGTGGTGTGGATTGAAGCTGAGCTTTAAAATTTGTTTACGCCGACTGCTTTTCTGTGCACATACTCCGGAAAAACGGCGCAAAATAGTTTTGCTTGCATTGCACGGGGAAATATGGTATAACAGCATGGGTTTTAGGAAAAAATGTAAAAAAACGCGCTGCAAGGCGCGTCGACAGGGGAATTATCCGGAATGAAAAAAATTCTGTTTATTGCAACTGGGGGAACGATCGCATCTTCTAAAACGGAGGACGGCCTGACGCCCGCCATCACCTCGGAGGAGCTGCTCAGCGCCGTGCCGGAGATCCGCACGATGTGCAGGGTGGACACCGTGCAGCCATACAGCCTGGACAGCACGAATATGTGCTGGAGGCAGTGGCTCCATCTGGCGGAGATGATCCGCGACGGCTATGAGCGCTATGACGGCTTTGTGATTACACACGGTACGGACACAATGGCTTATGCCGCGGCGACGATGTCGTATCTTGTGCAGGAAAACCTGAAGCCGATTGTGTTCACAGGGGCGCAGAAATCGATTCAGGAGCCGGACGGCGACGCGCGCCGCAACCTGTATGAAGCGTTTGCTTACGCGACGGACGAACGCGCCTGCGGCACGCATGTTGTGTTTAACAGCCATGTCATTGCCGGCACGCGGGCCCGGAAAACACATTCCAAGAGCTTTGATGCGTTTTCAAGCATCGATTACCCGGATATCGGCGTCTTTTACGATAAGAAGCTGTTTTGCTATATCGACGAACGTCCGGAGTGCGGAGCGGTTCGCTTTTACAACCGGCTTGTACCGGAGATTCTTTCCGTCCGCGTAGTTCCCGGTATGGACCCTTCGATTTTCGACTACATCAACGCAAACTGCCGCGGCGTGGTCATCGAGAGCTTCGGCGTCGGCGGCATTCCGTACTATGGCGACAACGCTTTCGAGGAGAAAATCGCGGCGATGATGGAAAACGGCGTGCGCGTCGTGATCACGACGCAGGTGCCGCATGAGGGAAGCAATCTTTCCGTATACCGTGTGGGCCATATTATCAAGGAGAAATACCGTGTGCTGGAGGCTTCCAGCATGACGACGGAAGCGGTTATTGCAAAAATGATGTGGGCGCTCGCTTATTCGGACAGCCGGGAGAGCTTTGAGCGCTTATTCCTCAGGCCGGTGGGCAAGGATAAGCTGGAGAACAGTTGAAAAAAGGAACGGACCTGCGCCGGTTGAGGGCGCAGGTCCGTCAAAATCAATTTGTTGTTTTTTGTTTTTCAGCGAGCATGTTTTCCAGCGCGTCGATCAGTGCAGGCCGATCTTCGGCTTGATCGATCAAGGCGGAGACAATGGAAACAACGGAGGACATATCCAATCCCTTTTTTCCGGTAATTTGGCGGACGGCGTATTCCTCTTCCGAGACGGCCGCAAGAAAAGTCCGCGCATAATTTTTGGTCGTTTTTGCGAACCCCTCGGCGCGGATCATTTCCTTATCCAGCAGAGAGTTAATCAGCAGATGGATATAGCTGTCCTTCCATGTCTTGTCTGTCGATTGTTCGATGATTTCAGAAGCGGTCAACGGCTTATCGACATGCCAGAGTAAACTCATGATTTCGTGCTCGCTTTTCGTGAGAGTCTCTTTTTTCATAGCTGTGTACCCCACTCTCCAAAATGGTCTCTTTACTTTATAATTATATCATATGATGTTTTTTAAGGCTTGTCAAGGTTTTCCACTCTTCTTTGAGCAGATTTTTTTTCGAATTTTACGCTGCATATGGATGAGATTCTGGTATAATAAAGCGATTTTTCGAGGAATTTCATCATATTTTCTTGTTTTTTCCCGCGTTTTTTAGGGGCGCTTTGTCGGAAGGGCAATACGGTGTAAATGATGTGTGCTGTCCGGCGGAAAGCGGCGAATGCGAGAATTCTTTTGCCCGAAGTGTTCTTTTCTTGCAAATTTGTGAAAAAAGCCTTGACTTTTTTTGCCTTGGCAACTATAATTATTTGTGTTATTTCGTGCTAATAACAATACAAACCCCTGCCTGATGGCGGATGGGAGGGATATAGATGGCTGAAATCCGAATCAAAGACAACGAGTCTTTGGAGAGCGCGCTCAGACGCTTCAAGAAGCAGTGTGCAAGAGCGGGCGTGATTCAGGAAGTGCGTAAAAGAGAGGCTTATGAAAAGCCTTCCGTCAAGCGCAAGAAGAAGTCCGAAGCAGCTCGCAAGCGCAAGTACAAATAATGAAACGGTGAAGAAGCGGGCTTTTTGCCCGCTTTTTTGTGTAAACGCCTGGATTCATCCGGCTGCGCCGGATATTGCACTCTGTATCAGACGGGAGAGGATGAAGTGGCCTTATTCAAACCGACCGGTACGCTGCACCGTGTAACGGAGATTACGCCGGAGATGCTTCATGCGATGCGCATTCGGGCCATCGTACTGGATGTGGACAATACCATGTCCGCTCACGGCTCCCAGACCCCTTCTGAGGGCGTGCTCGAATGGACACGGCGGATTTCTGCTTCAGAGATCCGGTTGATTGTGGTTTCAAACAATTACAAAAAGCGTGTGGCGCCGTTTGCAGCCCAGTTTAACCTGCCGTATATTTCGTTTGCCTGTAAGCCTTCGCCGTTTGGCTATCTGCGTGCAAAACGGCTCGCAGGTGTCCGGGTTCGGGAATGCCTTGTCGTCGGCGACCAGATTTTTACGGATATTCTCGGCGCGAACCTGTGCGGCATGCGCTCTGTACTGCTCGACCCCATAGCACCGGATCCGGCGGCGACGGTTCGCTTTAAGCGCCGGCTGGAGCGTTTTCTCAGGCCGCATTATGCGCCGTTGCAGGCCGGCGGTGAAACCGGTACAAATTTCAAAAGGAATGGTGATCATCATGAGCACACCCATTGAGCGGCTGACCCAAAGGGTCATCGGCGGCGACGCAAAGAAAGCGGCGCTTGTCGTTTCCGAAACCAACCTGTACTATCTCACGGCGTTCCCGTCCACAGACGGCGCGCTGCTGCTCACAGCGGAGAAGGCATATTATATCCTCGATTTCCGCTATGCGGAGGCTGCGCGTGCCAAGGCGCAGGACGTGGAGGTTGCCGAGTTCACGTCTCTGAACGATTCGATTCAGGCGCTTTTGAAAAAGCACGGCATCTCGAATGTGTATATGGAGTATTCCACGTTGCCCTACGGACAGGCCAAGCGCTTTGAGAAGCTCTGTGCGGCGTGCGGCGCCGAGGCGGTGCTGGACACGACGCTGGACGATGCGATCCGTGCACAGCGCATCACAAAGAGTGAGGAAGAGGTTCAGAAGATCTGCGACGCGCAGGCGATTACGGACGCGACCTTCGAGCATATCCTCCCGTATATCCGCGAGGGCGTTACCGAGCGCGAAATCGCGCTGGAAATCGAATTCTTCATGCGCAAGCAGGGCGCGGACGGCAACGCGTTTGACCCAATCGTCGTCACCGGCGCGAACGGCTCTCAGTGCCACGGCATTCCGGGCGACACAAAGATCAAAAAAGGCGACCTCATCACGATGGACACCGGCGCAAGGCTTCGCGGCTATCATTCCGACATGACCCGCACGGTCGCGCTGGGCTACGTCAGCGACGAGCAGAAGGAAATCTACAACACGGTGCTCAAGGCGCAGCTCGCCGCGATCGACGCGGTTCACGCCGGCGTGCGCTGCTGCGATGTCGATAAGGTTGCGCGCGATATCATTGAAACGCCGTATCCCGGCACGTTCGGCCACGGCCTCGGTCACGGCGTCGGCTTTGAGATTCACGAGTGGCCCCGCTTCTCCAAGCTGGACACGACCGTGACGGAACCGGGCATGGTTATCACGGTGGAGCCGGGTATCTATATTCCGGGCAAATGCGGCGTGCGCATTGAGGATATGATCGTCGTCACGGAGGACGGTTGCAGAAATCTCACGCACTCCCCGAAGGAGCTTATTATCCTGTAATTTCGCAGAAAATTGAGAAACCGGTGGATTTCTTCTTGAAAAAAGAGGAATTCTATTATACAATAGGTTCGAAGAAACTTTTGGAGGTATTTGACAATGATTACCGCAGGCGATTTCAGAAACGGTGTTACGTTTGAAATGGACGGCAATGTATATTCGATCATCGAATTTCAGCACGTCAAGCCCGGCAAAGGTGCGGCGTTTGTTCGTACCAAGATCCGCAACGTCATCAGCGGCGCTGTGACAGAAAAGACATTCAACCCGAACGATAAGTATCCGACGGCGTATATCGAGAGAAAGGATATGGAGTACAGCTACAACGACGGCGACCTGTACTATTTCATGGACAGCGAGACCTTCGAGATGATTCCGATCGGCCCGGACAGCCTCGGCGACAATTTCAAGTTTGTCAAGGAAAACATGGTCTGCAAGGTGCTTTCCTACAAGGGCAGCGTCTTCGGCGTTGAGCCGCCGAACTTTGTCGAGCTTCAGGTCACGCAGACCGACCCGGGCTTTAAGGGCAACACGGCCACAAACGCAACAAAGCCGGCTACGCTGGAGACCGGCGCGGAGATCAAGGTTCCGCTCTTCATCGACGAGGGCGAAATGATCCGCATCGATACCAGAACAGGCGAATACATGGAGCGTGCGTAAGCAGCCGTTCTTCGCCGAAAGCGGAAAAGGCGGCGGACCGCTTTTTCCACAGAGGATTTGCGCCGCGCGGCGCGGATCCGGAAAGATATGGTGATGATTATGACAAATTCTGAGAGAGCAGCCTATATCCGCGGCCTGATGGAGGGCTTGGAGCTGGATCCGAATGCGAAGGAGACGAAGCTCTTCAACGCGATCGTCGATCTTCTGGACGACCTTTGCATTTCCGTCGAGGAAATGGAGGACGCCTACGATGAACTCAGCGGTCAGGTCGATGAGATCGACGAGGATCTCGGCGAGCTTGAGGAGGATTTCTACGAGCTGGATGAGAACGACGATTTCGACTATGACGATGAGGATGACGAGTGGGACGACGAAGACGATTGCTACTTTGAAGTGACCTGCCCGAGCTGCGGCGATACGATTCAGCTGAATGGCGAAATGCTGGAGGAAGGCTCCATCGATTGTCCGAATTGCGGCGAGAATCTGGAATTCGATTTCGATGACGAAGACTGCGGCTGCGAAGGCGACAGCGAAAAGGAATAATTTCACAGTGCGTTGAGGGAGCGGTTCATGCGGGCCGTTCCCTTTTGTCTTTTTTTGGAAAAGATGAGACGGTATAAGGGCCGTGTTGCGGCCGGATTTGACTTTTGCAGCACAAAGGGGTATAATAACCCAAAATATCAGGTTGATCAGGATGTGTAGTCACGTATGAACAATACGAAGTTTATCCTGTCTATGGTCACGAAAACGGCGATTATCCTGCTTGAGATCGGCTTTTTTGCCATTGTACTGTTTCAGTATTACGGCCCGACAATCTTTTCGGATTTGGGGAGTATCGGCTATGCGGTTACAATGGCGCTGTATATCATTGTCTATACTGCCTTGGGCAATTTATTCCGGGCTTTTAAGATTGCGGATTTTTCCATCGCTGAAACCTTATTTTCACAGGTTTTGGCCTTTGGCATCGCGGATCTTTTGCTGTACGGCGAATTTTGCATGATCCGCCATAACTATGTCAATCTTGTGCCCGGCTTGATTACCGTCGGCAGCCAGTTCCTTGTAGCGGGTTTGTGGGCGTTTCTCAGCAAGCGTATGACCATGGCATTTTCCAAACCGGAAAAGACGCTGATCGTTTCCGGCACGCGGGACACGAAGGCTTTTTTGAAAAAGCTCCAAAAGCTCAAGTATATTCTGCGGGTGGAAAAGGTGATTCCCTACGAGCAGTTGGGAAAAGACTGGAAAAAACAGTTGGATCCGTATGAAGCGGTGATTTTCTATGAGGTACGCGGCGCGCGGCGGTCTGAAATGCTGTGGTACTGCATGCAGGACAGAAAAAGCCTGTATGTCACGCCGCGGATTGAAGAAATTACGATGCAGGGCTTCGGCGCCCGGCATTTGATCGATACGCCGCTGTTGAAGTACGAATATCACAGCGAGCGCTTCTGGTATAATCTGTTTAAGCGCATCACAGATCTTGTCATCTCGCTTATCGGCCTGGTGATTATGTCGCCGATTCTGCTGATTACGGCGCTGGCGATTAAGCTGGAGGATCGCGGCCCGGTGTTTTTTAAGCAGAAGCGCTGCACGAAAAACGGGAAGGTTTTTGAAATCATCAAATTTCGCAGCATGGTTGTGGATGCGGAAAAAGAGGGCAAATCGATCCCGTGCCGCTCCGATGATCCGCGCATCACACGCGTGGGACGTATCATCCGGAAGTTGCGTATCGACGAGTTTCCGCAGATTTTGAATGTGATCAAGGGCGACATGTCGCTTGTCGGCCCGCGCCCGGAGCGCATCGAGCATGTGGAAGAATACACCCGGGAGATTCCGGAATTTGCGTATCGCCTGCGCGTAAAGGGCGGGTTGACCGGTTATGCCCAGATTTACGGCAAGTACAACACAAACCCCTATGATAAGCTGCGGCTGGATCTGCAGTATATCGAAAAGCAGTCGCTGATGTTGGATTTCAAACTGATGCTTTTGACCGTTAAGATCATGTTTGTGCCGGAATCCACAGAGGGCTTCTCGGCGGAAAAGTCGGCTGCGGTTTCTAAAAAATCGAAGCGTGCGGAAGAAATAGAATGATTGCAGCTTTCAGATGCTGTGCAACTTTTTCATCCGGAGTCCTTGCATTTCTCCTGAAATTATGCTATGATAATTTACGGCCGCGATTGCGGCGCATACGGGCCATTAGCTCAGTTGGTCAGAGCAGCCGGCTCATAACCGGTCGGTCCGGGGTTCGAGTCCCTGATGGCCCACCAGACCTGCGATCAGCATGACGCGATCGCAGGTTTTTTCTATTTTGAGTTAAAAAACAGACGCCAATCCGGATGATTGCACTCCGATTGGCGTCTGTTTTTTTGTGAACCCGCTGCCGTGCGACGGTTTAGCCGGACTGAATATCCTTTCGGATATACTGCCGGTATCCGACGAAAACGGCTGCAGCGGCGAAGCCGAGCCCAACGGCGATGAGGGCTGCGTCAAGCCTGCCGTTTTCGATTATGTCCGCGCCGTCACAATAGCCGAACGGCGTGATGAACTTCAAGAATTTCATATCGTCTGTCATGTTGGCGATCAGATTTAAAAAGTACAGGATCGCGGCGAAGCCGAGGCCCGCGCCGAGACTGCCCCTGCGGAGAAACGCGGAAATGCCGAAGCAAAGGCCCGCCAGCTCGACCTGCAGCAGCAGGTAGGCGAGGTGTATCAGCAGCACCTCTTTCCACGGGATGCCTTCGCCGATTATCATAATGGAAGAAAGAGACAGGGCAAGAATGACCGCGTTCATGGCAATGATCTGTACCGTGACCGCAGCCAGCTTCTCCGTGATGATGCGGCTTCTGGATATCGGGTGTGTCAGCAAAATCTCCGCCGTCCTGTTTTTTTCTTCCTTGGAGAGCGATGCAATGCCGATCAGAGCGGCGTAGAACGCACCGCCCAAACCCAGCACGTTGCCGCATTCAATGGCGTAAAAGCCCGTCAGCGTGCCAAAATTCAGCCGGTCCATACCAAACGCAGCGGAAAAATTGCCCATGGAAGCAAACACATTGCCTGCTGCGTTCATTTCCTCTTTCATTTCCGGGAACAAAAAAACACAGATCATCAGGAGAAAGGCGATGGAGCCGGTCCAGATGACAAAAGACAGCGTTCCCTGCTTCAATTCATGCTTCAAAATGGTCATTTTCTGTACCTCCATCCTCGTAATAATGCAGGAAGATCTCTTCCAAATCCGGTTCGGAAACAGATAAATCTTCAATGTGACTGCCGGAAAGCACGGAAAGCAGGGCGTTTATATCGCCGCTATAGAGAAAACTCATGCCGTCTGTCGACGTCTGTATATCGCGTACGCCGGAAAGCCGGGTCAAATCCACCGCACCGCGAACGCTGACCCGCTTTGCGCCGGTCTCTGCCAGCGCTTTCACACTGTCGCAGGCGATGATTTTTCCCGCCCGGATAATGGCCGCTCTGGTGCAATTGCGCTGAACCTCCGACAAAATATGGCTGGACAGGAACACCGTGGCGCCGGCTTCGTTCCGCTCCCGGAGGATATCGAAAAACGCCCTTTGCATCAAGGGATCCAGGCCGCTTGTGGGCTCATCTAGGATCAGCAGCGATGGGTCATGCTGCAGGGCGCAGACAATGGCGGCTTTTTTTCGGTTGCCGAAAGAGAGCTCCTCCACCTTTCGCTCCGTATCGAGCTGGAGCTGCTCGCAGAGCCGGGCGGAGGCCTCCCTGCAATCTTTTTTTCGCAGATCCGCGGACAGCTTCAGGATGTCCCGCACCCGCATTCCGGGATAGAACGCCGCCTCGGAAGGCAGGTAGCCCACCCGGGCAAGAAGCGCTTTCTTATCCCGGACGATATCCAGACCGTGTATAAGAGCGGTTCCCGAAGTCGGCCGGATCAATCCCAGCAGAGTGCGGATGGTGGTGGATTTGCCCGCGCCGTTTGGGCCGATGAAGCCGAAG
>JAHZCM010000084.1 GCA_019422905.1 Oscillospiraceae bacterium | reverse complement strand
TACTCCTCGTTTTACAGCGGCTTAAAGCGGCTAACCGTTACGCTTTTGCTGATTTCGGCCGTTATACCGGTTACGCTGATTGTGGCATCCGTTATATTCAGCAGAAAGGTGAAAAAGCCGCTGCGCCAGCTTGCCAATAAATGCCGTGAGGCGGTCGGCATGGAAACGGTGAATGTCGAGGACGAAATGCTGTTCATTGATCATGCGATTGCCAAGGTGGAGCACGAGCAGTACCAGAGCGAGCAGTTTATTCAAATGCAGTTTCTCAGCAACCTGATTGTGGGAAAGGAATTGCCGTTTCTCGTATCCAAGGAGTGCGTCCGTAAGTTGCGCAGTCAGATCGAAGCCCCGTATTACGCGGTGCTGCTGATTCGGTTTCAGCCCAAAACGGAGATTGCGCCGGAAAAGCGCGGCGAGGAGTATCGTATCCTGCGCTATACCATGTGCAATCTTTCCGATGAGATTTTTGGGGAGCCTTTTAAATGTAAAACGGCCGAAATGGGCGAAGATACCGTGGCGGTGCTGCTGATGCTGCAGGAAGAACGGGTCTCAGAGGAGTATCAGATCAGCTTCAATCAGCTCAAGATTTTCGTGGATAAGGAAGTGGGTATCCGGATTGCGGGCAGCCTGGGACCGATTGTTTCCGCACAGCAGGAAATCGGCTTTTCCTACACGAAAGCAGCGCAGTATCTCGATCTGAATCGCATTGCAAACCATGGTGAACTCGTCGATTTCAACAATGCGACAGGAATCAGCTATCAGGAAAAAAATGAAAGATTGGCGGCGTCCATTGAAGAATACGCTGTGCTGCATCTTGCGGATCCGGATCTTTCCCTCAAGGGCATCGCGCAGCATTTCGACCTGTCAGCCGCGTATCTGGGCAAAATTTTCAAATCCGTCAGCGGCCAGTCCTTCGCCGCTTTCCTGATGCAGCGGAGGCTTGAGCTTTCGCGCACGGCGCTGCTTGAAACCAAGAAAACAGTGGCGGAAATCGCAGTGCAGTCCGGGTTCTCCAATGCGACCTATTTTACCACAGCGTTTAAGAATGCCTACGATATGACACCTACGGCGTTTCGCAATCAAATCAGAAAAAAGGATCGGTAAAAATCGCCCGGTGCGGAAAACCATTCGGGGCGGGTAAAATACTTATTCGGCCTGCAGGTGTACGAGATGGGCGATGCCCGGAATGCTTTCGCCCTGCTGCGAGGAGGTGGTGGACATCAGCGCGCCCGTCGCCATGAACAGGATGTTTTTCAGCTCTCCGCGCGTCATGCGGTTCAGAATGTGCCCGCACAATACGCTTGCGGAGCAGCCGCAGCCGGAGCCGCCGGCGTGTACGTCCTGCGTGTCCCGGTCATAAAGCAGAAGGCCGCAGTCCTGATGGTTTTCAAGGCGTATGCCGTTTTCCGCCGTCAGCCTGTGCAGCAGCTCAGTGCCCACAAGGCCCAGGTCGCCCGTGAAGATGCGGTCGTAATCCGCAGGCGCCGTCGCCGTGTCGGTGAAAAAATCCAGCAGCGTCTGTGCCGCGGCGGGGGCCATGGCGGCACCCATGTTGGCGACGTCCGTCACGCCGAAATCCTTGATGCGGCCCACTGTGACGTGGCGGACGCGGATGCCCTGCCCGTTTCCGAGCACAGCGCTGCCGGAGGCCGTCGCGGTCCACTGGGCGGTGGGGGTACGCTGGCTGCCGTATTCCAAAGGTGTGCGGAACTGGCGCTCCGCCGTGCAGAAGTGGGAGGAAGTCACGGCGCAGGCGTAGTTGGCCGCGCCGCTTTCCACCATGATCGCCGCCATGGCGAGCGTCTGCGCCATGGTGGAGCATGCGCCGTACTGCCCGAGAAAGGGAATGTCCATTTCACGCAGGCCGAAGGTGCTGGAGATGCACTGGTTCAAAAGGTCGCCTGCGAAAATCATGCTGATGTCCGATTTTTCCAGCCCGGCTTTGTGGATGGCCAGCGTGGCGGATTCCGTCTGCAGCATGCTTTCCGCTTTTTCCCAGCTTTCCTGCGCGAGATAGGAGTCCAGAAAGGTCTGGTCAAAATCGCGTGCGAGCGGCCCCTCGGCCTCTTTTTTTCCGCCGACGGCCGCGTAGCCGAGAATTGCCGGGCAGCGCTCAAATCGAATTGTATATTTTCCGAGTCTTTTCATAGCAATTGCTCCTTGTCCAATCAATACCGGGGATTCATCCCTTGAAAAAGTCCAGAATAAACAGGATGATTCCATAAAAAACGGAGGCCGAAATGCCGAATACCAGCACAGGGCCGGATACTGTAAACAGCTTGGAGCCGAGTCCGGTCACAAAGCCTTCGCTTTTAAATTCCATTGCGGGTGAAACCATGGAATTTGCAAAGCCCGTAATCGGTACAAGCGTACCGGCGCCGGCGTGCTTGGCGATATCGTCGTAAACGCCGAAGGCGGTCAGCGTGGCGGAGAGCAGGATCAGCGCAATGGAAACGCAGGTGCGCGCATCCTTGAGCGTCAGGCCGAACAGCATGAACAGGTTTGCGATTGCCTGTCCGAGCGTGCAGATTGCACCGCCGAATAGAAAAGCGAGCAGGCAGTCTTTCAAGATGGGCGAGCGGGGCGATGCCTTCTGCACCATAGCATCGTATTCCTTCACGGATTTCGTTTTCATTCCTTCATGTCCTTTCCGCAGGAGATCCTGCATGGTCTGCGGCTATTGTTTCCGATAGAATGAAAACTATGCAGGGCAGCGCATACAAAAGGCGCGTCCGAGGCCGAATTTTGAAAACAAAAAAGGAAGCCGTGTGCCCGGGCGGACACGCGGTTTCCTCTTATATGGTGGACCCAAAATGAGGGGAACTCCGGTTTATTTTACCTTTTTGAAGCGTTTAACTCAGACGCATATGGCTGCCAGGCCCAGCGCGCCAATAGAGAGAAGCGCGATCCAGGGGAAATAATCTGCCGAATCTCCGGTCTGCGGCACGTCGTTTTCCGGCTGCTCAGATTTCGGAGAGGGTGTTGCAGACGGCGCATCCGTTGGATTTACCGGATCTGGTGAGGCGATGCGGTCGGCTCGGTCGTCGGCTCTGTAGTCGGCGTAGGTGTGGGCGTGGGTGTAGGCGTGAGTTCAGGCTGATCATAGATCAGGTAGAAATTTTTGGAGCAGGGGTAAGGCTCACTGCCCGTAACGTTTGCAGTAGCGTTTACAGAACTACTTGTCCAACTGTAAAACGTTTCGTTTCCTTTACCGCCGCTGTAATAGCCATTGAATTCCCAGCCAACCCAGTTCCGACATTGGTGGGATAGAACTCTTTTAGCTTTACAAAGGGATTATAGCCGCTGTGGCCGGTTCCGTCTGTACAGGTTACAGTGATTGTTGTCACCAGTTCGGGAGTTTGATATCCAAGCGGTTTGCTGCTGTCCAGCACTACTTTATAGATTTTTACGGAAATGTTGTGGCCTGTACCGAGTGCATACGGTTGAACGGCAGATATGCTTATGTTGGATTCCGCAAAGGCCGCAACCGGCAGCGCGCATAGGACGAGCGCAGCGAGCAGTATAGCAGCAATCTTGCGGAAACGGATCCCTTTCATGTAATTTTATCCTCTTTCTGTTCATGGTTTTGCGGTATGCTTTTGCGGAACTGTACGGATACAGTTCGGGAATTTTTATCCCTCCTTTTTGGTAACTTGAACGAGAAGGCAGACTTTTTCGTTCTTGCATGCTATAATACAAAAAGTATTGGATATGCGGTGAAAAACGGAAAATATGCAGCAAAAATAAAGGAAAATATTTGAACGATATTTCCTACATTTGCCTGTCACAAAATCTTCAAAATATTTTTCTTGCAGGATTGTTGGCGGGTAAAAAAGAAAAAGCGGCGCCCTTTTCGGGCGCCGCGGAGGAAAGAAAAGACCCCGGAAGCATTCGGTCGGAACGCTTCTGGGGTCTCGGTTTGCTTTTAAGGCATCATGATAGCGGAAATCGCATCAAGAATTTTATCGTGACATTTGCCGCAGCCGGTCGAGCAGTGCGTGATTTTCTGCACATCCTCGAAAGCCTCCAGCACGTCGTCAAAATGGTGCAGCTGGTGGAGCGCATCCTCCACGTCGCCGAACGTAACCTTCTTGCAATGGCAAATTTCCACACCGGGTTCCAGAATTTGAGCCATTCTATAATCCTCCTTTGCACGCGTTAAATCGAAAACAGAACGTCTGTGTACCTGATTGTAGCACGCCGGGGAGAGAAAAGCAAGCGGTGCAGAAAAATTATTCCAATTCAAATGCACCGGTATACAGGCGATAATAAGTGCCGCGGCGCTCGATCAGATCATGGTGGCTGCCGCGCTCGATGATGCGGCCATGGTCGAGCACCATAATCACGTCGGAGTTTTTGACGGTGGACAGGCGGTGCGCAATGACGAACACGGTGCGGCCCTTCATCAGCGCGTCCATACCGCTTTGAACGATGGATTCGGTGCGGGTATCGATGGAGGAAGTCGCCTCATCGAGGATCATAACCGGCGGGTCGGCAACGGCTGCGCGTGCGATGGAGATCAGCTGGCGCTGGCCTTGGGAGAGGCCGCTGCCGTCTCCGGAAAGCACCGTGTCGTAGCCGTTCGGCAGCATGCGGATAAAGCCGTCCGCATTGGCGAGCTTTGCCGCCGCGATGCATTCCTCGTCCGTCGCATCCAGCTTGCCGTAGCGGATGTTCTCCATGACGGTGCCGGTGAACAGATTGACGTCCTGCAAAACCACGCCGAGGGAATAACGCAGATCAGGCTTTTTAATTTTGTTGATGTTGATGCCGTCATAGCGAATCTTGCCGTCTGCGATGTCGTAGAAGCGGTTGATGAGGTTGGTGATGGTTGTCTTGCCGGCGCCGGTCGCACCGACAAAGGCAATTTTCTGGCCCGGCTTTGCATAGATCGAAATATCGTGCAATACGATTTTATCCGGCACATAGCCGAAATCGACTTCATTCAGCTCCACGCGTCCGGTCAGCTCCGTATAGGTCACGCTGCCGTCGCCGTGCGGGTGCTTCCATGCCCAGAGTCCGGTACGCTTGTCGCTTTCCACAAGCGTGTCGCCATGCTTTTCGGCGTTGACCAGCGTGACGTAGCCTTCGTCCGTCTCGCTCTCCTCGTCGAGCAGGGAGAAAATACGGGAAGCACCGGCCATAGCCATGATGATGGAGGAAATCTGCTGGGTAACCTGGCTGATCGGCTGCACAAAGCTCCTGGAAAGCTGCAGGAAGGAGGCGATGGAGCCGAGCGTCATCACGCCCATACCGGACAGGGAGAGGTTCGGGGTCCCGTTGAGAGCCATAAAGCCGCCGAGAATGGCGATCAGCACATACAGCGCATAGCCGAGCGCGTTCATGATAGGGCCGAGAATATTGGCGAATTTATTGGCCTCCGTGGCGTTATGAAAGAGCTCGTCGTTCTTCTTGCCGAACGATTCCTTCGCTTTTTCCTCATGGCAGAAAACCTTGACCACCTTCTGGCCGTTGATCATCTCTTCGATATAGCCGTTGACGGCGCCGAGAGACTGCTGCTGGCGGACAAAATAACCGCCGCTCTTTGCAGTTACCTTGCCGATGACCTTAAACATCAGAATGAGAAATATGATGATAAAGGCGGTCAGCCAAACGCTGAGGGACAGCATGGAGAAAAATACGGAGACAACCGTGAAGATGGAAGAGAGCGTCTGCGGGATGCTTTGGGAAATCATCTGGCGCAGCGTATCGGTATCGTTCGTATAATAGCTCATAACGTCGCCGTGCGTGTGCGTATCAAAATATTTGATCGGCAGCGTCTGCATGTGCGCGAACATCTCATCGCGGATGGTTTTCAGCGTGCCCTGAGAAACGACCGCCATCATGCGGTTGTAAAGCAAAGTGGCGAAGGCGCCGATGACGTAGATAACCGCCATCTGGCACAGGGCGAACAGCAGCCCGGTGAAAACCGGAGCCGACGTAAGCAGCAGCGGCGCAATATAGTCGTCAATCAGCGTGCGCAGGAACAGGGAGGACATGACGCTGGCAAACGCGCTGAGTGCAATACACAGAAAAACAAGGACCAACTGCACGCGGTATGCCTTCATATAGGACAGCAGGCGCAGAAGCGTCTTTTTATCAAGCTGCTGGAGACTTTCCTTCATGGAAAGGCGTGGGCCGTTAGGACGTGGGGGCATTGTCGTCGTCTCCTTTCGTTTGGGATTCGTAGACTTCGCGGTAGATCGGGCTGGATTTCAGCAGCTCCTCGTGCCTGCCGCAGTCCGTGATCCTGCCGTCGTCCAAAACAAGGATCATATCGGCGTCCTGCACAGAGGCGATGCGCTGTGCGATGATGATTTTCGTCGTGTCCGGAATCTCCTTTGCAAAGGCGTCCCGGATCAGGGCGTCGGTGCGGGTGTCGACGGCGCTCGTGGAGTCGTCGAGAATCAGGATTTTCGGCTGCTTGAGAAGTGCGCGGGCAATACAGAGGCGCTGCTTCTGGCCGCCGGAAACGTTCGTGCCGCCCTGCTCGATGTAGGTGTCGTAGCCGTTCGGGAAGACGCGGATGAAATCGTCGGCCTGTGCCAGCTGACATGCATGCACCAGTTCCTCGTCCGTCGCGTTTTCATTGCCCCAGCGCAGGTTTTCCTTGATCGTGCCGGAAAACAGCACGTTCTTTTGGAGCACCATGGCGACCTCGCCGCGCAGCGCGTCCAGATCGTAACGGCGAACATCGATGCCGCCGACCTTTACAGCGCCCTGCTGTACGTCGTACAGGCGGGGGATCAGCTGCACAAGGCTGGATTTTGAGGAGCCGGTGCCGCCGATGATACCGACCGTGGCGCCGGCGGGAATCGAGAGATTGATATCGCTGAGCACGGGCTTACCGCTGTTCTTATGGTAGCTGAACTGGACATGGTCGAAGGTGATGCTGCCGTCGGGAACCGTATGTACCGGTTCGTCCGGCGTTGTGATATCCGGCGTCTCGTCGAGAATTTCCACGACGCGTTCACCGGAGGTGCGGGACATGGTGAGCATAACGAAGATCATGGAAAGCCCCATCAGGCTCATCAGAATCTGCGTAGCATAGGAAATCAGGCTCAAAAGCTCGCCCGTGGAGAGGCCGAGTGCCGCGTCGCCGC
Source organism: Oscillospiraceae bacterium (assembly GCA_019422905.1). Taxonomy (GTDB): domain Bacteria; phylum Bacillota; class Clostridia; order Oscillospirales; family Acutalibacteraceae; genus Hominenteromicrobium. Next base: position 1,516 of record JAHZCM010000084.1, on the reverse strand, counting down.
CGCAGGCAACGATTGCGCGTGCGCCGAACCAGGAAATCAGCAGGACCGCCGCGTACATACAGAGCTGCATCAGCGGCGCGTTCCATGCGAGCTGCTGCTCGGCCTTGCGGAAGTCCTTATAGATGCGTTCGGAAATTGTATTGAATTTCTCTTCCTCGTGGTCCTCGCGGACGAATGACTTGACGACGCGGATGCCGTGCAGATTTTCCTGCACAACGCCGTTGAGCTTATCATATGTTTTGAAAACACGCTGGAAAATCGGATGCGTTTTCGTCATAATCAGGTACAGGCCGCCGCAGAGCACCGGGATAATCGCGAGAAAAATCCAGGAGAGCTGTGCGTCGATGGAAAAAGCGGCGATCAGTGAAAAAATGGCCATCAGCGGGCTGCGAACGGCCATGCGGATGATCATCTGGTAGGTATTCTGCAGGTTCGTCACATCGGTCGTCAGGCGTGTGACGATACTTGCAGTGGAGAATTTATCGATGTTTGAGAATGAAAAGGTCTGCACCTTGTAGAACATATCGTGGCGCAGATTCCGCGCGAAGCCGCTCGAGGCCTCCGCGGCAAATTTACCGGAAATTACGCCGCAGAAAAGCTGTCCCGCCGCTGCAAGCAGCAGCACGACCCCCATTTTGAGCACATAATTCATGTTGCCGGCATCGATGCCGAAGTCTATGAGATTTGCCATCAGCAGGGGAATGACGACTTCAAAGACGACCTCGCCGCTGATGGTAACCATAGCGAGAATGGAATTGTTCTTTTGTTCGCGGATACTCCGCATCAGCTTCTTTACCAAGCGTGTTCCTCCTTTTCCGCCTTTTGCTTTTCCAATATGGCGATGTTGATATTTTCCTGCATCCGCGCAAAATAGGAGAGCAGCGTATTGACCTCATTGGCGGTAAAGCCGCGCGTCAGCACGCTTTCCAGCATCTCCTGATCCTCCCGGATGGTCTGGAGCAGCGCTTCGGACTGCGGCGTAAGCGTCAGGCGGCGCAGCCGCGAATCCGTTTCGCCGATGTGGCGCTCCACAAGACCCTTGCGCACGAGTAAATCCACAACCTTAGAGGCCGTGGACCGTGTAATGCCGAAGTGCCGTTCTATATCGCGCAGATAAACCGGGCTGCCGCGGTTCTCAGCGATAAAATGGATAACCCATGTGTTGGCGCTGGTGAGCTGCTCGTGTTCCTGCTTATGAGAATATGTGTCCACGAACCGGCGCATTACGGTGTGCAGTGCATGCATTGCGTGGCCTACCGTCTTTTTCGGCATACATTACCTCACCCTTTCTATAATGTATTCGTTTCTATGAGATAAACATCAACGCACTTCGAACAATTATGCGCTTAATTGTTCACCTTGGCACATATTATAATACAAAAATATAAACTTTGTCAAGATGGAATTTTGGCCTCGGAAAATTTTTTTGAGAGGTTTCTTTATGGTGTGCGGTGTGGTATAATAACCTCACGGCGTTCGCGGAAAGGTTTGCCGGATGGCAAACTTTCCGACGCCT
>JAHZCM010000083.1 GCA_019422905.1 Oscillospiraceae bacterium | reverse complement strand
TAAAGGGCATGATTCTCACGGCGAAGCACCACGACGGCTTCTGCCTTTGGCCGAGCCAATATACGGAGCACAGCGTGAAAAACAGCCCGTTTCAGGGCGATGTTGTGCGCGAGGCGGCCGAGGCCTGCAGGCGCGGCGGAATTCGGTTCGGCTTTTATCTCTCGCCGTGGGACCGCAATTCGAAGCTCTACGGCACGCCGGCCTACAACGATTATTTCTGCAATCAGCTTGAGGAACTGCTGACCGGCTACGGCGACATTTTCTGCGTCTGGTTTGACAATGCCTGCGGCGAGGGCGAGAACGGCAAAAAGCAGATCTATGATTTTCCGCGCTATTTTGAGCTGATCCGCAAGCATCAGCCGAGCGCCGTGATTTTCAACGATTACGGCCCGGACACGCGCTGGTGCGGCAATGAGGCCGGCGTGGCGCGTTATTCGGAATGGGCGGTTGTCCCGAGTGAGCTGTGCTTTTACAGCGACGTACAGACCGGTCCCGGCCCGATGGCGGACGCCGGTTCGCTCAGCTATATGTACAACACGAACCGGGAAATCGGCACGCTGCCGAATATCCTGTATTCCAAAGGGCTGGTCTTTGCGCCGGCAGAGATCGATATGTCGATCCGACCCGGCTGGTTCTGGCACGAAAACGAGGAGCCGCATTCGCTTGAGCGCCTTTTTAACACCTATCTGCGCTCCTGCGGCGCAAATGCCTGCCTGAACCTCAATGTACCGCCGAACCGCGACGGCCTGCTGGATGCGCGCGACGTAGAGCGCCTGAAGGAGCTGGGCGAACTGATTGAGCGGACCGTGGAGCGGCGCATTCCCTGCACGGTCGAAAAGGTCGGTGGCACGCCGACGCAGCCCGTCTACGAGGTCCGCACCGCCGAGCCGGTGGAGATCGGCTGCGTCGTGCTGCGCGAGGATCTTACAAAGGGCCAGCGCGTGGAGGGTTTCCGTATCCTCGGCCTCAGCGACAAAAAGACGGATTACGCGCTGTATGAGGGCACCTGTATCGGGAACAAGCAGATCTGTATGCTGGAGGATCCGTTTGCGGTGCAGAATCCGCTGACCGGCTTTACTGAGAAAAAGCTCTCCGGCGTCCGCGTGCAGATCACCGCGGCGCGCGACGAGGTGTTTCTGAAGGAAATCTATATTGCGGAGGGCATGTCATGCGTGCGGAAATAGATCTTACCGCGGTGCGGGATATCCCCGACCTGCACGCGTACCTGAACGCGGAGCTGCGCCTGCGTCGGGTAGCGCCGGCGCTGGACGCCCTGCAGAAGGCGCTGGAGGACCCGCGCTGCGATGCGGAGATTGAGCTTGTCGGCTATGGAAAAATCGGCGGCGCGTTGCTGGATTATGTCAATCAATTGATCGAGATGATCGTCATTGCCGGGGAGAAGAACCCGAAAGTCCGCGTGATGGTTACAATATAAAGTAAAGGATATTAAAGATAAAGGAAAAGCCGCCGCATACGAATGTCGTATGCGGCGGCTCTCCTGCTTTTGTGGGGAATCAGGTCGCGGGCTTTTCGGCGCAGAGCAGCTTTTTAAAGGCGCGGATGGCGATGCTCTGCGGATGCGTGGCGTCCTCAATCAGGCAGACCGCCCGCTCCGGGATGGTTTCTTTTACCGCAATCGGATAGGCGAGGCCGCGTTCAATGGCGTGCGCGGCAAGTCTTTCGGCGAAGAAGCCGATGCCGAGATTGTGCTCCACCATGGGGAGTACCTGATCCATGGTGGCGGCCTCAATATCCACGTGAAACGGCAGATCGTGCTTTAAGAAAAGGCTTTGATAGAAGGCGTAGGTGCTGGTGCCTTCGCCCAGGGAGATGAAAGGATACTCCGTCAGGTCGTGCAGGCTGTGCACGCCGTCGGACAAGTGCCTGAACTGCGGGCCGCCGATCAGGATTTCCCGGAAAGAGAGCAGCCGCGTCTCGCGCAGCGGCTTTACGGCGTTGCTTGGCGCCGTCACGACGGCGCAGTCCAAAAGGCCGCGCTTCAGGGCAGAAATTGCCTGCGGGGTGGAGTCGTTCGTGATGCGCAGGTGCACGCCGGGATACCGGCTGTGGAAGGCGGAAAGCCTGTCCAGCAAAATCAGGTGCAGGGCGGTTTCACTCGCGCCGATAGAAATGGAGCCGCTTTCAAGGCTGCAATCCTTTTGCAGCTCCTGCTCTCCGGCGCGCAGGTGCTCGTAGGCGGCGGAAACGTGGACATACAGGCGCTTGCCCTCAGGCGTCAGGGTGACGCCGCGGTTCGAGCGGACAAACAGCTTGCAGCCCAGCTCCTGCTCCAGGTTGTTCATGCAGCGCGTAATGTTCGGCTGATTGTTGTTCAACGCCTCCGCCGCCCGCGTGAAGCTGCGGTATTGTGCGACGAAGTAAAAAATTCGGTAGTAATCGTATGTAACCATGGGATATATGCGCCTTTCCGAAAATATTAAAAACAAATAACAGACATATCAAACGTATATTTTACATTTTTGGATTAACTATAGTATAATACAGGTGCTTGAAAAACACAACCGAAAAACAGTTGCGTTGTATCAAAAAATAAAATCTGGAATTGTAAAAGACCGCATTCCGTGTTCGTCAAAGAGGACGAACGGATGCGGTTGCGTTCTGTGGGGAAGTTTAGGAAGGGGGCGGCTTTTACCGCATGAACCCGGCCGGCGGCCGGCAATCTTGAAGTGAAAGGGAGTAAACGGATGAAAGGAAGAAAGAAATGGCTGATTGTCTGGCTCTGCGCGATTGCGGCGCTGCTTGTGGCAAGCCTGCTGGTGCCGTCCGCGGAAAAGGGCGAGACGATCCAAGAGGCCATGCGCGACGCCGTACTGCATGAATCCGGTAAAATCAGCCTGTTTGGACTCAAGGATGTCAATCCGGGCCTGATTTCCGCGATGACGGTATCGGCGCTGCTGCTTGTTTTTGCGGCGTGCGTCCGCATCTTTGCCATACCGCGCTTTAAAATGAAGCCCGGAAAATTCCAGATGCTGCTGGAGCAGCTTGTCGGCCTGTTTGACAACATGGCGAAAACGAACAGCCCCGGCCGCAACGGCTTTCTCGGCGCGTACATTTTCGGCGCAGGCGTCTACATTTTTGTCGGCACATTCTTTGAGCTGTTCGGCATACAGGCGACGACCACGGCCGGGCACTCCATCGCGCTGCCCGCGCCGCTTTCCGATGTCAACGCGGCGATCGCGATGGGCTGCCTGTCCTATCTTGCGATTCTTTCCGGCGGCATTGCCGGAAACGGCCTGCGGGGCGTGGGGAGCACGCTGAAAGAGTTTTCGCTGCCCATCTCCATGAGCTTCCGTCTGTTCGGCGCGCTTCTGAGCGGCCTTCTGGTGACGGAGCTGGTTTATTACTACATCAATCTCAGCTTTGTGCTGCCGGTCGTGGTGGGCGTAATGTTCACCCTGCTGCACGCGCTGATCCAAAGCTATGTGCTGACGATGCTGGTGGCGCTCTATTACGGCGAGGTTTCGGAAGTGCACGAGCGTAAGCCCAAAAAGGCGAAGGCCAAGGCGGCCTAAAGAAAGGAATGAATGTTATGAAATTGAATATCAAGAGAGTTTCCATGATCCTGCTGGTGGTTATCGCTTTGCTGGCGCTGGCGATTCCGGTATTTGCGGAGAGCGCAGGCGGCAGCGACGCGGCGCCCGCTGCCGCGCAGAGCGCTGAAACGAATCAGGCCGCTTCGGCGGACAACGGCACGGGCTCCAAGGCGATGGCTTCCGGCCTTGCCGTCGGTCTTGCCGCGGCAGGCGGCGCGATCGCGATGGGCCTGGCGGCCGGCAAGGCCGTGGACAGCATTTCCCGCCAGCCGGAGGCAGAGAGCAAGATCCGTACCACGCTGATGCTCGGCCTCGTGTTTATTGAGACGGCCATCATCTATGCGCTGCTCGTTGTCATTCTGATTATCTTTGTCCTGTAAAGGCAGGTGTGGATCGTGAACATCCCATTGAATATTGATTGGCAGCAGATTCTGCTGCATGCAATGAATTTTATCATTCTGGTCGGCGGCCTGTATTTCCTGCTGTTCGGTCCGGTTAAGAAGTTTATGCAGAAGCGCGAGGATTATTACCGCAGCATGGACGAAAAGGCCAAGCAAATGCTTGACGAGGCGGAGCAGCTAAAGGCAGATTACAAGAGCCAGCTCGATGCGGTCGATGCGGAAATCAGCCGCAAAAGGGCGGAGGCCCAGCATGAGGTGGACGCATCGGTGCAGCAGCAGCTTTCCGATGCAAAGGAGCAGGCGGATGAGATTGTTCTGAACGCGCGCAAGGCGGCGGACCGCACCCGCGAAAAGGTTCTTGCCGATACGCAGAAGGAGCTGACGGAGCTGGCCATGGAGGCCGCGAAGAAGTTCGTTTACAGAAACAGCAGCGAAGCCTTTGACAGCTTCCTCGATTCGACGGAGAGGGGAGAGCCACATGCGTAATCCGGAGCAGACAGAGCTTCAGGCGGTTCTGCGCAGCGATATTCGGCCCACGGCGGAGCAGGAAAAGCGCTTTGCCGATTTTCTGGAACGCAAATACGGTGCGCCGGTTGCACTCACGTGGGAGAGGGATGCCGCGCTGCGCAGGGGCTTCCGGCTGCAGGTCGGCTCCGATGTGTACGACTGGAGCCTTGAGGGCCGCATGCGCCAGTTTCAGGAGCATCTCAAAAAGCTGAACTTTGACGGTGCGCCGATCATCCCGCTGATGAAAACGGCGCTTTCCGAGTGGTCGCCGGAGGTGGTTGCCGAAGAGACCGGCACCGTGCTTTCGGTGGGCGACGAGATCGCGGTCGTCAGCGGCTTGGAGCACGCGGCATACGGCGAGATCCTGCTGTTTTCCTCGGGCGTCAAGGGCATGGTGCAGGACCTGCGAAGGGATGAGATCGGCTGTATCCTGTTTGGCGACTGCGAGGAGATCAGCGAGGGGAGCCTTGTCCGCCGCACCGGCAGGACCGCCGGCGTTCCGGTGGGCGATGCGTTTCTCGGCCGCGTTGTGGATGCGCTCGGCAGCCCGGTCGACGGGCTGGGCGAGATTGAAGCCACAGGTTACCGCCCGATTGAGGTGCCGGCGCCCGGCATCATCGACCGCCAGCCGGTCGATACGCCGATGGAAACCGGCCTGCTTGCCATTGACGCCATGTTCCCGATCGGCCGTGGACAGCGCGAGCTGATTATCGGCGACCGCCAGACCGGCAAAACGGCGCTGGCGATCGATACCGTTTTGAACCAGAAGGGCAAGGACGTCGTCTGCATCTACGTCGCGGTCGGGCAGAAGTCCAGCTCCGTGGCGCAGCTTGTGGAATCGCTGAAGCGCCGCGGCGCGATGGATTACACCATCGTCGTCAACGCGCCGGCGAGCGCATCGGCTTCTTTGCAATATATCGCGCCGTATGCCGGCTGCGCGCTGGGCGAATACTTTATGTATCAGGGACGCGACGTCCTGATTGTTTACGACGATCTCTCGAAGCATGCCATTGCGTACCGCGCGCTGAGCCTGCTTTTGGAGCGTTCGCCGGGCCGCGAGGCTTATCCGGGCGATGTTTTCTACCTGCATTCCCGTCTGCTGGAGCGTTCGGCGCACTTATCCGACGCGCAGGGCGGCGGCAGTATGACGGCGCTGCCGATCGTTGAAACGCAGGCGGGCGACGTTTCCGCCTATATCCCGACGAACATCATTTCCATCACTGACGGCCAGATCTTTCTGGAGAGCGACCTGTTTTTTGCCGGGCAGCGTCCGGCGGTGAATGTGGGCCTTTCGGTTTCCCGTGTGGGCGGCGCGGCCCAGACCAAGGCTATGAAAAAGGCCACGGGCACGCTCCGCCTGGATCTTGCCCAGTACCGCGAGATGGAGGTTTTCACACAATTTTCCAGTGACCTCGATGAGACGACGAAGCGCCAGCTCGCATACGGCCAGAGCCTGATGCGCCTGCTTCGCCAGCCGCAGTATCAGCCGATGAGCCAGCACGAGCAGGTGATTACGCTTGTCGCCGCGCAGGAGCATGTCATGCAGGAGGTTCCGCTGGAAGCGGTCAATGCGTTCCAGAAGGCGCTGCTCGCGTATGCCGAAACGCAGAATGCCGAGCTTTGCCGCAGAATCGACCGCACTGGCGTGCTGTCCGATGCGGACCGCGAGGAGATCTGGCAGTTTTCGAAGGCATTCCTCAGGCAGTACATGGAATCCGTAAGGAACGGTGAGTGATATGGCCGGTACAAAGGAAATCAAGAGCAGAATTGAAAGCGTCAAGGATACGAAGAAAATCACAAACGCGATGTACCTGATTGCCTCCACCAAGCTGCGCCGCGCCAAAAATGAGCTTGTGCGCACACGCCCGTATTTCGAGGCGCTGCAGGGAGAAATCAAACGCATTTTCCGCACGGCGGGCGATGTGGACAGCCGGTATTTTTATCCGCCCGACGGCGCGCCACCGCTGGACGGCACCTACGGCTGCCTGGTCATCACGGCGGATAAGGGTCTCGCCGGGGCATATAACCAGAACGTCATCAAGGAGGCCCAGAAGATGCTGCAGGAGCATCCGGACACAAAGCTGTTTGTGGTCGGGGAATACGGGCGGCATTTCTTCGCCCAGCACCATATCCCGATCGAGCGCAGCTTCCTCTATACAGCGCAGAACCCGACGATGGACCGCGCCCGCGAGATCTGTGCGATTCTGCTCGATGGATTCGACCGCGGTGATCTGGAGAAGATCTTCATCATCTATACCGATATGGAAAGCAGCCTTTCCTCTGCGGCGCACTGTACGCGCCTGCTCCCGTTCCACAGGGCGCATTTTGCGACGGATACGGTGGAGAAGGCCGTGACGAAGCCGTTTGAGTTCGTTCCCTCCGTGCCGGCTGTTTTGGACAACATCATGCAGAGCTACATTTCCGGCTTTATCTACAGCGCGCTGATCGACAGCTTTTGCAGCGAGCAGAACGCCCGCATGACCGCGATGGACTCCGCGAACCGGAATGCGGAAAAGCTCCTCGGCGAGCTTTCCCTGCAGTATAACCGTGTGCGGCAGGCCGCCATTACGCAGGAGATTACGGAGGTTTCCGCAGGCGCGAAAGCGCAGCGCAGAAAGCACGGGAAAGAGGCTTGAAAAGCGGAATTTTGCCCGCTATGGGTGCAGACCGCGGCTCCGCCGGCGGTGGAGACGCAAAGCGTGCACCGTGCAGAAAGGTAAGTGGTTATAAGCGTGAGCATTTTAAATACAGGAAAGATTGTGCAGGTTTCCGGCCCGGTCATCGATGTGGCTTTTGAAGCCGGACCGTTGCCGAAGATCAGGGAAGCGCTCACCGTGGAAAAGGACGGGCAGCGCTACGTGATGGAGGTGGCGCAGCACGTGGGCGACAGCACCGCGCGCTGTATCATGCTTTCCGGCAGCGAGGGGCTTTTCCGCGGTATGCCGGTAGAAGCCCATGGCGAGACCATCCGTGTGCCGGTCGGCGAAAGCACGCTGGGGCGCATGTTCAACGTGCTGGGCGAGCCGATTGACGGCGGCGAGCCGATTCCGGCCGAAACCAGGCGCCGCAGCATCTACCGCAAGCCGCCTTCGTTTGACGCGCAAAGCCCGGCGGTCGAGATTCTCGAGACGGGCATTAAGGTCATCGACCTGCTGGAGCCGTATCCGAAGGGCGGCAAGATCGGCCTGTTCGGCGGCGCCGGCGTCGGCAAAACCGTTTTGATTCAGGAGCTGATCCACAACGTCGCGATGGAGCACGGCGGCTATTCCGTGTTTACCGGCGTCGGTGAGCGCAGCCGTGAGGGCAACGACCTCTGGCGCGAGATGCAGGAGAGCGGCGTCGGGAACAAAACGGCGCTGGTATTCGGGCAGATGAACGAGTCGCCGGGCGTCCGCATGCGCGTCGCGCTTTCGGGCCTGACGATGGCGGAGCACTTCCGCGACCGCGAGCACAAGGATGTCCTGCTCTTCATCGATAATATTTTCCGCTTTGTGCAGGCGGGCAGCGAGGTTTCCACACTGCTCGGCAGAATGCCGTCCGCCGTCGGCTACCAGCCGACGCTGGCGAATGAAATGGGCGAGCTGCAGGAGCGCATTACCTCTACAAAGGACGGCTCCGTCACCTCGGTGCAGGCCGTTTATGTTCCGGCGGACGACCTGACCGATCCGGCGACGGCGACGACCTTCGCCCATTTGGATGCAACGACGGTTCTGAGCCGCAAGATTGCGGAGCAGGGCATCTATCCGGCGGTTGACCCGCTGGAATCCTCCTCCCGTATTCTGGAAGCGGATATCGTGGGCGAGGAGCATTACCGCATCGCCCGCAAGGTGCAGGAGACGCTGCAAAAATACAGCGAGCTGCAGGATATCATCGCCATTTTGGGCATGGATGAGCTGAGCGACGAGGACCGTATGACGGTCATGCGCGCCCGAAAAATCCAGCGCTTCCTCTCGCAGCCGATGCATGTGGCGGAGAAATTTTCGAACAATCCCGGCGTATATGTGCCGCTGAAGGAGACACTGCGCGGCTTCAAAGCGATTGTGGACGGCGAAATGGATATGTATCCGGAAGCTGCGTTTTTCAATGTCGGTACAATAGAGGACGTCGTCGCGAAGGCGGAAGCGCTCGGGACGGAGGCGGTCTGATGGATACGTTTCACGTGCATATTTACGACTCGGACAGTGTCTTTTACGAGGGCGAATGCGAGTCGCTTGTCCTTCCGACGACGGAAGGTCAGTACGGTATTTTGGCGCACCACAGCAACATGATCGCGGCGGTTGTGCCGGGAACCATGACCTGTAGGCTGCCCGGAGAGAATACGCTGGTCGGCGCGGTTTCGGCGGGGCTTGTGAAGGTGGAGGACAACGACGTGCTTGTTCTCATCGATTCCGCAGAGCGCCCCGAGGAGATCGACGCGAGGCGCGCCGAACGTGCGGCGGCCGAGGCCAAGGAGGCGCTGCTCCAGAAGAGGACCGTACAAGAGTATAAGATGGCACAGGCGAACCTTGCCCGTGCGATCAACCGTCTGCGGGTGAAGCGCTCGTTCCGGCAGTGAGATAAATCAAACCGATCAGCACGGCG
>JAHZCM010000082.1 GCA_019422905.1 Oscillospiraceae bacterium | reverse complement strand
CTGTCGGCCGGCAGATGCGCCGGGACGTTTTTGAAAAGGTGGAGAACTTCTCCAACGCGGAGTTCGACCGCTTTTCCACAGCCTCTCTGATTACCCGCACGACGAACGACGTCACACAGGTGCAGACGCTGGTGTCTATGGGGCTGCGCCTGATGTGTTACGCGCCGATTATGGGCATCGGCGGCATCATCTTCGCGCTGCAGAAGAGTGTGTCCCTGAGCTGGATCATTGCGCTCGCCGTGATCGTTCTGATCTGTGCGAGTCTCGTTATTCTGCAGATTGCCATGCCGAAATTTAAGTTGTTGCAAAAGCTGACCGACAGGCTGAATCTGGTCAGCCGCGAAAATCTGAGCGGCCTGCTTGTGGTGCGCGCGTTTTCCAATGAAAAATTTGAGGAAGAGCGTTTTGACAGGGCGAATCAGGATCTCGCATGGACGAACCGTTTTACCCAGCGGGTGATGTCGTTTGCCATGCCGTTCATGACGCTTCTGATGAATCTGGTTTCGCTGTTGATCATATGGGTCGGCGGCCATGCGATTGCCGAATCGACAATGCAGGTCGGCGATATGATGGCGTACATCCAGTATGCCATGCAGATCATCATGTCGTTCCTGTTCATCACGATGATCTTTATCATGGTGCCGCGCGCCATGGTGTCTGCCCAGCGCATTGAGGAGGTGCTGGATACGGAGCTTTCCATCCAGGATCCGGCGCAGCCGCAGAAGCTGCCGGAGGGCGCCGGAAACCTGGAATTTGACGACGTATGCTTCCGTTACGGCAATGCCGAGGAGGATACGCTCAGCCATATCAGCTTTACCGCGAAGCGCGGCGAGACGACGGCCTTTATCGGTGCGACCGGCGCGGGAAAATCCACGCTTGTCAATTTGATTCCGCGCTTTTACGATGGGACCGGCGGCGCTGTCCGCCTGACCGGCGTTTACATCCGGAATGTCCGGCAGGCCGACCTGCGGGCGCAGATCGGCTATGTTCCGCAAAAAGGCGTGCTGTTTTCGGGCACTATTTCCTCCAACATCCGCTACGGTGGGGAGAACGCCAGCGACGCGGAAGTGCTGGAGGCCATCGACTGCGCGCAGGCGAGCGAATTTGTCTCCGAGCTGCCGAACGGCGCTGAAAACCCGATCACGCAGGGCGGCACGAATGTGTCCGGTGGACAGAAGCAGCGGCTTGCCATCGCGCGGGCGCTGGTGAAAAAAGCGCCGGTTTATATCTTTGACGACAGCTTTTCCGCGCTGGATTTCAAAACCGATGCGAAGCTGCGGCAGGCGCTTGCCGCCTTTACAAAGGATTCCATTGTGCTGATTGTCGCGCAGCGCGTTTCCACCATCTTGAATGCGGAGCAGATCATTGTGCTCGATGAGGGAAAGATTGTCGGCAAGGGCACGCACAGGGAGCTGCTGGAGACGTGCCCGATCTACCGCGAAATTGCGGAAAGCCAGCTTTCGAAGGAGGAATTGGCATGAGCGGAAAGATGACGGGCGCACCGCGCCGTGCGCCGCATGGCCCGATGGCGGGACAGATGACGGGGGAGAAGGTCAAGGATTTTAAGGGAAGCCTTCGCAAGCTCTTCGCTTATCTCGCACCCTTTAAGATCAGAATTTTGGTGGTCGTGCTTTTCGCCGCGCTTTCCACCGTATTTACAATCGTCGGCCCGAAGGTTCTGGCCAAAGCCACAGACGAGCTGACCGCCGGCCTGATGCGCATCATCACCGGCGCGGAGAAGGGCATCGATTTCGGCTATATCGGCGCGGTGCTGCTGGTGCTCGTTGCGCTGTATGGGATCAGCGCGCTTTTTTCCTACATTCAGGGCTTTACCATGGCGGGCGTTTCCTCGAGGGTTTCCTATAATATGCGCACGGCGATCATGCAGAAGATCAACCGCCTGCCGGTCTCCTTTTTTCACAAAACGAGCCAGGGCGACGTGCTTTCGCGCATCACGAACGACGTCGATACGCTGAGCCAGAGCTTGAGCCAGAGCATCACGCAGCTTATCACGTCCGTCTGCTCCGTAATCGGCGTGCTGATTATGATGCTCTCCATCAGCTGGCAGCTGACGCTCGTGGCGCTGTGCACCGTGCCGCTGACGCTGCTGATTGCCGGAACGGTGGTCAAAGCCTCCCAGAAGCACTTCGTCGGGCAGCAGGAATACCTCGGCTCCGTAAACGGCCATGTGGAGGAGATGTATGGCGGTCATGTGGTCGTCAAGGCATTCTGCAGGGAGGAAAGCTCGCTCCGGAAATTCGATGAGGAGAACGAAAAGCTCTACAACGCGGGCTGGAAATCGGAATTCCTTTCCGGCCTGATGCAGCCGATTATGAGCTTTGTGGGCAACCTCGGCTACGTGGTGGTGTGTATTCTCGGCGCGTCCATGGCGGCGGGCGGCACGATGACGGTGGGCGGCATTCAGGCATTTATCCAGTATCTGCGCAATTTTACGCAGCCGATTACACAATTGGCCAGCATTTCGAACCAGATCCAGCGCACGCTGGCGGCCGCAGAGCGTATTTTTGAGTTTCTTGCCGCGCCGGAAATCGAAGAAGCGGCGCCGAAATTCAGACTGGATGACTGCGGGGTGCACGGTGACGTCCGCTTTGAGCACGTGACCTTCGGTTATGAAGACACGGAGGAGACGGTCATCCATAATTTCTCGGCAGATGTCAAGGCCGGGCAGAAAATTGCGATCGTCGGCCCGACGGGCGCGGGCAAGACGACGATGGTGAAGCTCCTGATGCGCTTCCATGAGCTGAGCAGCGGTGCGATCTACGTAGACGGCAAGAATATTACGGACTTTGCCCGCAGCGACCTGCGGCGTGCGTTTGGCATGGTTTTGCAGGATACGTGGCTTTACAGCGGCACAATTCTGGAAAATATCCGTTACGGGCGGCTCGATGCGACCGACGAAGAGGTAATTGCGGCCGCGAAGGCGGCGCAGGTGGACCACTTTGTGCGCACGCTGCCGGACGGCTACAACACGGTGCTGAATGAAGAGGCCACCAATGTATCGCAGGGACAGAAGCAGCTTTTGACGATTGCCCGCGCGATCCTCTCCGACAGCCGGATCATGATTCTCGACGAGGCGACAAGCTCCGTTGATACCCGCACGGAGCTTTCGATTCAGACGGCCATGGACAATCTGATGCGCGGCAGAACGAGCTTTATCATCGCGCACCGGCTTTCCACGATCCGCAACGCCGATCTGATCCTCTGCATGAAGGACGGCGACATTGTGGAGCAGGGCACGCACGACGAGCTGATAGAGAGAGACGGCTTCTATGCCGCGCTTTACAACAGCCAATTTGCAGGAAGCGCAGACGGCGGCGCGGCGGCAGGCTGACCGACCTGTATAAAAAAGGAGGAACACGGTGTTTGTTCGTGTTCCTCCTTTTGTGTGTTCGGTTTTATTCGGAAATGACTTTCGCTGCGGCGGAGCCGGACTCCTTTTTCGTGACGCGGATCATCGTCGGGATACGGCGCTGCAGCTCGGAGACATGGGAGATAATACCGACCACGCGTCCGCTTTGCCGAATGGTTTCCAGCGCGCGCATGGCGGTGTCCAGCGTATCGCCGTCCAGAGAGCCGAAGCCCTCGTCGATGAAAAGCGCGTCGAGCCGCACCGCGCCGGAATAGCTCTGCACGACCTCGGAAAGACCGAAGGCGAGCGAGAGAGAGGCGAGAAACTGCTCGCCGCCGGAGAGTGTTTCGATGGACCGGGCCGAGCCGCTCATGCCGTCCAGCACCTCCATATCGAGGCCGGTATAGCCCTGTCCGGATTTCGGCGCGTCCATCCGGCGCAGCGCGTAGCGGCCGCGGCTCAGAATGGAAAAGAAACGGTTTGCGCTGGCGATCGTTTCCTCCAGCATCATGCTGAGCACGTACTGCAAAATGGGCATGCGCATGCCGTTTTTGCCGGAAAGCAGGCCGTGCAGGCGGGCATAGCGGCTGTATTCCGCGTCGAGCGCATCGACCTCAACAGTCAGGTCCTGAACGGACTTAGCGCTCTGCTGGGCAGATTCCAGCGCCTGCCCGACACTGCCGGGGGGGAGCGACAGCCCGCTGACGCGCTTCTGCGCGCGGTTCAGCGCTTCGGTACAGGCCTCCGATGAATCGGACGGCGCCGCGCCGAAAGCGTTCAGGGCCGTTTGCGCGGTATCAGCTCGCCGGTTTGCCGCCCCCAGACGGGCCTTTGCGGCGGCAAGCGCTTCCGAAGTGCTGCGCTGGAGGGCTTCTGTCGCGTTGCGCTGCTCGTTTGTGTTCTGTATGTCGGCTTGCAGTGCGCGGGTCTCGCGGTCGATCTCTGCTGTGTCCCGCACCGTGCTGAAGCCCTCCATGCGCCGGCGGAGCTGCTCAAGCGTTCCGGTGCACGCGGCGTATTTTTTGGAGAGCTCCGCTTCGCGCCTTGCGGCGGCCTCCGCATTTTCCCGGAGGGTTTGCAGCCGCTCCTGCGCTTTTGCGCGTTGCTTCGCGCGCTTTTCCTGCTCTGTGAGCTGCTGTATGCAAGTCTCCAAACGAGCCTTTAAGGTCTCCGCCGTTTCCCGAATATCGGTGCATTCTCCACCAGCCTTTTCAACCGTCCGTGCGGCGATTTCCACGGCGGCCCCCGCCGCCGCGGCCTTGTTTTCGCTTTCGCTGTGGGTGCGGCGAAGCGTTTCCAGCTCTGTGCGCAGCGCATCCAGCTCAGCCTCGGAAATGGCCTTGTCTGCGGAGCAGGCCGGGTCCGGATGATGGACGGCGCCGCAGACCGGACAGGGTATGCCGTCGCGCAGGCCGGCGGCGAGGGAAGCCGCCGTGTTCCGGCGCTGGGCGGCTTCTGCCGCGGAAACCGCCTTGTCCTGTGCGGTTGCGGCGAGCCGGTCCCGAAGTGCCTGGTCGCTCTGTGCTTTCCATACCTTTTGCAGTCGCAGATACTCGTCTTTCGCGGCTTGAAGGGCCTCAAGGCGGCGCAGGCTATCCTCCAAAGCGGCCTTTTCATTTTGCTTTTGAGAGACGGCTTCGGCTGCCTGTATGCAGCCCGCAAGGTAAGCCTCACCTTTTTCAATGCGGTCGAGCGTCTCTGCGCGGCTGGCTTTGGCCATCTCAACCGCTTCGGCGAGCTGCCGCCCGGTGCTTTCCGCCGTGCGGATTTCTCCCTGTACGGTTTGCTTTTCGGCGCTGCGTTCGCGTTCCTGCCGCAGGGCCTCGGCACGGCGCTCCATCCGCAAGGCATCCTCCTGCAGGCGGCCGAGCTGATGCACGGATTTCTCCGCTTCCTTTGCGGCTCGTTCGGCTTCCGTGCGCTGTTTCACGGCGGCGTCCAGCTCCGCCTTCGCTGTGCCGTATTCCTTTTGCAGGCGGGCATAATCGTTTGCGCGCTCCAGCGCGGCCTGTACCTTTTTCACGTTTACCTGTTCTGCGGCAAGCACGGTTCCCAGCGTCTGCTTTTGCATGCGCAATGCGTCGATCTGCTCCGCAAGCTCTCCGGCATTTGCGGCGCGGTGCTTTTCAAGCAGGGATTGCAGCCGGGCGCCGCAGTCCTGCCGTTTAGCATAGACGGCGTTCAGTTTGGCTTTCAGGCGCACAGGAAGCGCGTCCCAGACCTCGCAGGCAAAAAGCGTCTTGAGAATGTCGCCCTTGCTGCTGGAATTGGCGCGCAGCAGTCGCAGAAATTCGCCCTGCGGCAGAACGATGACCTGCGAGAATTGCTCGGCGGTCAGGGAAAGCAGCATCTGGGCGTATTCGGTGACGCGCCGCGCCGCGCCGCTCTCCTGCAAAGCCCATTCGCCGTTTTCGAAAAGGAAGCATTCGTGCTGCTCGTGCAGCTCAAAAATCTCCGTTCCACGCTTCTTTCGCATGAACAGCGCGCCATGAAAGCGATATTCCTTTTCGCCGAGGGAGAAGGTGAAAACAACCTCGGTGCGCTGTGCGTTGTCCGCGCGGAGGCTGCGCATATCGGCAAAGCTGCGCCGCCCGCCGGTGGATTTGCAGAACAGCGCGATACACATGGCGTCGAGCAGCGTCGTCTTGCCGCCGCCGGTCGCGCCGGAAATCAGGAACAGCCCGGCTTCATTCAGCTTTTCAAAATCCAGCATGGTCCGGTCCAGATAAGGGCCGAATGCCTCAAGCTCTAGGGATAACGGCTTCATAGGGCGTGTCCCTCCAGTTCCCGCATGATTTCCTCAAACAGCGCCGTGTCGCCCTCCTGCGCCTCCTCGCCGCAGATATCCCGCAGGAAGCCTGTGAAGATTGCTGTCTGGTCGCGCCCGCGCAGGGATTCGGCGGGCGAAGCGCCGCCGGTTTTCAGAAACCATTCGCTGCGCACGCTGAGCAGGTTGGGGTAGTAGGGGCGCAGGCGGTCGGCCGGGCAGAAAACGGGCGCGTCGTCCTCCAGAACGATCTCCACATAATCGGTGTCGGGCTGTTCTGCGCCTGCTTGCAGAAGCGCGTTGAACGGCCTGCAAAGACGCTTGACGTCGTGCAGCGGCGTGATCGGAAGCAGCTCGATGCCAACGGCTTCGCCGAGCGTCACGAGCGTCATGCTCTTCTTTTGGTGCGATTCGTCCACCGAGTATTTGAGCGGGGAGCCGGCATAGCGCGCCGTGCTGCCTGCCCGCTGTGCCGCATGCAGATGGCCGAGCGCAACGTAGTCAAACGGCGCGAAGCAATCGGTGGGAACGTCGCCCGCGCCGCCGACAAAGAGCCGGGATTCGGAATCCGAGGTCGAAGCGCCCGCCGCAAAGCAATGCGCGACAAGAATGTGCTTCTTCTCCGGGTCAAACTGCGCTTCCATTCTCTCCACGGCGGCCTTCATGCACGCACCTGCGCCGCGGAGCGTGTCGTCGCCGAGAAAGGCGCGCATCTGGGCGTTATCGAAATAGGGGAGAGCAAAGACCTGCGCATCTCCGATGGAAACCGGCTGAAACGCGCCGGAGAGCGAGGTGACGATATGGATGCCGAACTGCGCGAGCATCTTTGCGCCGACGGCGATACGCTCCGGACCGTCGTGGTTGCCGGAGATGATGACGGTGGGCACCTGCCGCGCGCTGAGCGCCTCCAGCAGCTCGTCAAAGAGCGCGATGGCCTCCGTGGAGGCGACCGGGCGATCGTAGAGATCCCCGGCGATCAAAAGACCGTCCGGCTCATACGTATCTATGGCGGGCAGCAGGGCTTCGCGCACGAAATGACGCTGATCCTCGATCAGGCTGCGTCCGTACAAAAGCCTGCCAAGGTGCAGATCCGCAATGTGCAGCAGCTTCATGGTATTCTCCTTGTAATATTACATTTTTCTAAAAACGGCCTGATTTCCCTTTTCAGAAAGCGAAAGGCGTGCTATAATAATTTCGTTCAAAATTACTTCACGGCATCGGCGGAGGATTGTAAGGCGCGAATCCGGATCCGCACGCCGAAACGCTGTCGACAGACAGCGTTGTTGCCTCATTATTATAGCATGTCTGGTGGAGAATGGATAGTGAGAAATTTTAGATTTACCGCGTTCTTTTTGGCGGTTCTTTTGACGATAACGGCTTTTGCGGCAGATGCTTCGGCGACTTCCGCGGGCGGTGAAGAGGGCACGAATGTCTCTTCTTTAACCGCTGAGAACGGGGATGGAACGAATGCGGACACGGGATCGTCCGTGCCGGAGGAGCCGGAGGAGGGCTTTGTCTGCGACCGCCTGACCGACCCGAACAGCGAGTCGATTTTTATGGTCAGTCTGGATACGGGTACGGTCGTCTTTACGATGAATCCGGATGAGCGCCGCCCGATGGCATCCCTGACGAAGATCATGACCTATATCGTCGTTTCGGAAACCGTGAGCGACCTGCAGAATACCCGCACGACGGTTCCGGAGAGCGTGGCGGAGGAGCTTGCGGGGACAGGATCATCTCTGGCGGAGATTCAGACCGGAGAGGAATTTTCCATCTATGAGCTCTTAAACCTGATGATGGTGCCCTCCGGTAACGACGCGGCGCTGACGCTTGCCAAATATGTGGACGCGATGCGGATTCCGGCGGAGGATTCCGCGTTTGACGAAGACGGCGACGGCGTGCTGAGCTTTGTGGAGCTGATGAACCGCAAGGCGCAGGAGTTGGGCTGTACGAACACGCATTTTGTGAATCCGCACGGCCTGCATGACGAGAACCACTATACAACGGCGCGTGAAATGGCGACGATTACGCAGTATGCACTGACGCTGCCGTATTTTTCGGAAATCACTTCGCAGACCTATTACACGCAGGCGCCGACCAATATGACAAGCGAGGAGCGCACGGTTACCACGACGAACCGCATGCTGCTCAGCTATATGGAAGAGTACTATACATATGCGACCGGCATTAAGACCGGTTCCCTGAATGAATCCGGCTATTGTATCGCGGCCTCCGGCTTCTATGACGGCTACAGCTATTTGGTGATTTGTCTCGGCAGCCCGTATATCGACGAGGACGGGAATTATACGAATTATCACGGCGAAATGTATGATGCTGCGACGCTGTTCCGCTGGGCATTTACGAGTATCGAGAACAAGACGATTGTGATGGACGGCGACCTGATTGCCGAGGTCGATCTGAAATACGTCTGGGATAAGGATCGCCTGCAGGTGGTGGCGCAGGGCAATGTGACGGCGATGATGCCGATAGACCTGGACGAAAGCAATATTAAAATGGAGCTGGATCTGCCGGAGTCCGTGAAGGCGCCTGTGAAAAAGGGCGATGAAATCGGCACGGCAACGTATACCTATAAGGGAGAGGTTTTGGCTGTGGTGCCGCTCGTAGCGGCGGAAAGCGTAGAGCGCAGCGAAATCGTACAGACCATCGAGCAGGGAAAAGAGATCATCACCTCGCCGTGGTTCCTGATTACGGCGGGTATCATTCTTGTATTGCTGGCGGCATATATCGCGCTGGCAGTGGCAATGAACCGCAAGCGCCGCAAGATGCGCCGCATCAAAAAATACAGAGACCTGTAAAAAGACGCTCCGGCCGATCGGTCGGGGCGCTTCATGTTTTGGCAAAGGTCTGCAAATGGAGAGCTGAAAAAAGATTTGTTTTTTTTAAAAAAGGGCTTGCAATTCTGATTCATATGTAGTATAATAATCAAGCACTCAGAAAGTGAATATATCGCGGGGTGGAGCAGTTCGGTAGCTCGTCGGGCTCATAACCCGAAGGTCGT
>JAHZCM010000081.1:7194-9203 GCA_019422905.1 Oscillospiraceae bacterium | reverse complement strand
CATCCGCAACTGTCCATACTCTGATGTTTTATATCTTTTCTAAAAGTTCGCTAGCTCGGCCGCCGTGCGCTTCCCGGAGGACGGCGACGATCCCGTCGCGCTCGTCGAACGTACGGTGTCGCTGCTGGAGCGTGATCGGCCCGGTCGGTAAGCGGGCGACGGCCGAGTTCGTCCTGCGCATTGCATGGCAAAAAGAACGGGCCCCGTCCTGAGGACGAGACCCGTTTCCGCGCGCGATGCTTTCCGGGCTGCCGCGACTACACGATGCCCTGGGCCATCATGGCGTCGGCGAGCTTCTTGAAGCCCGCGATGTTGGCGCCCATGACGTAGTTGCCCTCGTGGCCGTACTCCTTGGCAGCGTCGTCGGCTGCATGGTAGATGTTCTTCATGATGCCCTGCAGCTTGCTGTCCACTTCCTCGAACGTCCAGGACAGGCGCTCGGAGTTCTGGGACATCTCCAGGCCGGAGGTGGCCACGCCGCCTGCGTTCGCCGCCTTGCCGGGGCAGAACACCACGCCGTTTTCCATGAATACGGCGGTGGCGTCCATCGTCGTGGGCATGTTCGCGCCCTCGGCCACGATCTTGCAGCCGTTGGCCACGAGCTGCTTCGCGTCCTCCAGCAAAAGCTCGTTCTGCGTGGCGCAGGGCAGGGCGATGTCCACGGGCACGCTCCACACGCCGCGGCCCTCGTGGTACTCGACGCCCTCCTTGCGCGCGGCGTACTCGGAGATGCGGCCGCGCTCCACTTCCTTGATCTGCTTCACGAGGTCGAGGTCGATGCCCGCCGGGTCGTGGATCCAGCCGGTGGAGTCCGACATGGTGACCACCTTCGCGCCCAGCTGCTGGGCCTTCTGCGTGGCGTAGATGGCCACGTTGCCCGAGCCGGAAACGGCGACGGTCTTGCCTTCGAAGCTGTCGTCGTGGCAGTTGAGGTACTCCTGCACGAAGTAGATCAGGCCGTAGCCGGTGGCCTCGGTGCGGGCCAGCGAGCCGCCGTAGGACAGGCCCTTGCCCGTGAGCACGCCTTCCCACACGTTCTTGATGCGCTTGTACTGGCCGAACATGAAGCCCACCTCGCGCGCGCCCGTGCCGATGTCGCCGGCCGGCACGTCGGTGTCGGCGCCGATGTGGCGGAACAGCTCGGTCATGAAGCTCTGGCAGAACGCCATGATCTCGCGGTCGCTCTTGCCCTTCGGGTCGAAATCGGAGCCGCCCTTGCCGCCGCCGATCGGCAGGCCGGTGAGGGAATTCTTGAAGATCTGCTCGAAGCCGAGGAATTTGATCACGCCGAGATTGACGGACGGATGCAGGCGCAGGCCGCCCTTATAGGGGCCGATTGCGGAGTTGAACTGTACGCGGTAGCCGCGGTTTACACGCACCTTGCCGTTGTCGTCCACCCACGGCACGCGGAATTTGATCTGGCGCTCCGGCTCGGTAATGCGCTCCAAGATGCCGGCGGCCTCGTACTGCGGGTTGGCTTCGATAACCGGCTCCAGAGAAGTGAGAACCTCTGTTGCAGCCTGAATGAATTCAGGCTCGCTTGCGTTGAGTCTTTTGAGCTCAGCAAGCTGTTCACTGACATAAGACATACGATCGCTCCTTGCAATTAAGAAAATAATGAATCCCGGTGAAACGCAACTTCCGAAATGGAATCCTGCAAAACCGAGCGGGAAACCCTCTGTGGGGAACATGCGCCTATTTTAACACATTCACGGCGGATTGACAATATATTTCGCAGAAAAATTTCAAAAGTTTAATGCTGTAAATGAATATCAGGATGCAGAATTTTGCAAGTTTTGAAGTTATTTCTGTAAAAACACCAGTATTTGCCGCGGAATGAATTCGAATTTGTACGAATCCTTGCACCCCGGTTTTCGGAAAAAGATTGACAATCGGTGCAGTTTTTTATAGAATTATCATGTATTGTAATGTGCAGGTCCGCAGCGAAGCCGGAGAAGGGAACACCGCGGCGGAAAAGCGCAAATAAAGAAAGGTATGGTAATGGATTA
>JAHZCM010000081.1:0-7184 GCA_019422905.1 Oscillospiraceae bacterium | reverse complement strand
TACTCTACGAGGGCAAGGCAAAGAAAGTATACGCGACAGAGGACCCGGAATATTGCATCGTATCTTATAAAGATGACGCGACCGCGTTCAACGGCCTGAAGAAGGGCACGATCGTCGGCAAGGGTGTCGTCAACAACCGTATGTCAAACTTTATGTTCAAGCTGCTCGAGGAACAGGGCGTCAAGACCCATTATGTCGAAGAGCTGAACGACCGCGATACCGTTGTGCGCAAGGTCACAATCGTGCCGCTGGAGGTTATCGTGCGCAATAAGGCGGCCGGCAGCCTCGCAAAGCGTCTTGGCCTTGAGGAGGGCACGCCGATGCGCGTTCCGGTGCTGGAGTTCTGCTATAAAAACGATGATCTCGGCGACCCGATGGTCAACGATTACCACATTCTGGCGGCCGGCTTTGCAACGCGTGAGGAAATCGATCAGATTGCGGCCATGAGCCTCAAGGTCAACGAGGTGATGATCGAGTTCTTCAAGAAGGTCAACGTCGATCTCATCGATTTCAAGCTCGAGTTCGGCAAGACGAGCGAGGGCGAGATCATCCTTGCGGATGAGATTTCCCCGGATACCTGCCGCTTCTGGGACAGCCACACCGGCGAAAAGCTGGATAAGGACCGCTTCCGCCGCGATATGGGCGGTGTGGAAGAGGCCTACGCGGAAATGATGAAGCGCCTTGGGCTGAACTGAATACAGGCGAAAATAGAAGCATGTGAAACGGAGTTTCCGGTGTTCCGGCAGCTCCGTTTGTGTGGTTTTTATGCAGAAAGGAAAGCATAACAATATGAGAGACACCTACGAATCGCCCTTGTCCTCCCGCTATGCCGACAAGGAGATGAAATATCTCTTCTCGCCCGATATGAAGTTCAAAACGTGGCGCCGCCTCTGGATCGCGCTGGCGGAGAGTGAAATGGAGCTTGGCCTGCCCGTCACACAGGAGCAGGTGGATGAGCTGAAAGCCCATGCGGACGATATCAACTATGAGGTCGCCGAAGCGCGCGAGCGCCTTGTCCGCCACGATGTGATGAGCCATGTTTATGCCTACGGCCAGCAGTGCCCGAAGGCGGCGGGCATCATCCACCTCGGCGCAACGAGCTGCTATGTCGGCGACAATACCGACATTATCATCATGACGGAAGCCATGAAAATCGTGCGGAAAAAGCTCGTCAACGTCATTCGCGTGCTTTCGAAGTTTGCTGAGGAGCACAAGGATCGGCCGACGCTTGCGTTCACGCATCTCCAGCCCGCGCAGCCCACGACGGTCGGCAAGCGCGCGACGCTTTGGATTCAGGAATTCCTGATGGATCTTGAGGACGTTGAATATCAGATCGGCAAGGCAAAGCTGCTCGGCTCCAAGGGCACGACGGGCACGCAGGCGAGCTTCCTCGAGCTGTTTGACGGCGACGACGGGATGGCCGCGAAGATCGATGCGAAGATCGCGGAGAAGATGGGCTATGAAACCTGCTTCGCCGTCTCCGGCCAGACGTATCCGAGAAAGCTCGACAGCCAGATGCTGAACGTTCTGAGCTGCATTGCGCAGAGCGCGGCAAAATTCTCGAACGATATCCGCCTTTTGCAGCACCTCAAGGAGGTGGAGGAGCCGTTTGAAAAGAACCAGATCGGTTCCTCGGCAATGGCGTATAAGCGCAATCCGATGCGCAGTGAGCGCATTGCCTCGTTGTCCCGCTATGTGGTCGTCGATGCGCTGAACCCGGCGATTACGGCTTCGACCCAGTGGTTTGAGCGCACGCTGGACGATTCCGCGAACAAGCGCATCAGCGTGCCGGAGGCGTTCCTCGCGACAGACGCGATTTTGAACCTTGTGATGAACGTGGCGGACGGCCTGGTCGTGTATCCGAAGGTCATTGAACAGCACCTGCGCCGCGAGCTGCCGTTCATGGCGACCGAGAATATCATGATGGACGCCGCGAAGCGCGGTGCGGACCGGCAGGAGCTGCACGAGCATGTGCGCGTACATTCGATGGCGGCCTCCAGAGTGATCAAGGAGGAGGGCGGCGAAAACGACCTGCTCGAGCGCATTGCAAACGATCCGATTTTCGGCGTCACGCTGGAGGAGCTCAAAGGGATCGTCGATCCGCACAAATATGTGGGCCGCGCGCCGCGCCAGACGGAAATTTTCCTTAAGGAGACCGTGCAGCCGGTGCTTGAGCGCTATGCCGATACGGAAGCGGAAACCGCGGAAATCAACCTGTAAAATCAGCCTGTCCGCCGTATTTTCGGCATATATGAGACAGAATAGACAATATGAATATAACAGAGAAAGGCTTGAACGATTATGGTAAAGGCAATCGTCGGCGCCTGCTGGGGCGACGAGGGAAAGGGCAAAATCACCGATATGCTTGCGGAGACCTCGGACATCGTCGTGCGTTTTCAGGGCGGCAGCAACGCCGGCCACACGATTATCAACGAGTACGGCAAATTTGCGCTGCATCAGTTGCCCTCCGGTATTTTCAGAAAGAACATCATCAATATCATCGGCAACGGCGTAGCGCTGTCTGTTGAAAACTTTATCGACGAGATCAAGGCCGTTACGGATCGCGGCGTGCCGATGCCGAATCTTCTGGTTTCCAACCGCTGCCAGATCGTCATGCCGTATCATAAGGCGCTGGACGGCATGGAGGAGGCCCGCCTTGCGGCGAAGTCCTTCGGCTCCACAAAGAGCGGCATCGCGCCGTGTTATTCCGATGAATACGCGAAGATCGGCTTCCAGGTCGGCGAGCTGTTTGACGACAAGGACGCGCTCATGGAAAAGATCGACCATGTGCTCGACCTCAAGAATGTGCTCTACAAGGACCTCTACAAGGCAGAGCCGCTGAACCGCGATGAAATCTACGCGAAGCTGATGGAATACAAGGAAGCGCTTGCGCCGTATGTGGCGGATACCTTTACGCTGCTGCATGAGGCGGTCAAGGCCGGCAAGACAATTCTGCTTGAGGGCCAGCTCGGCTCCCTGAAGGATCCGGATCTCGGCATCTATCCGATGGTCACCTCCTCCTCGCCGATCGCCGGTTTCGGCGCTGTTGGCGCGGGCGGTATTCCACCGTATGAGATCAAGGAGATCATCACGGTTGTGAAGGCATATTCCAGCGCAGTCGGCGCGGGCGAATTCGTTTCCGAAATTTTCGGCGAAGAGGCCGAAGAGCTGAGAAAGCGCGGCGGAGACGGAGGCGAGTACGGCGCGACGACAGGCCGGCCGAGAAGAATGGGCTGGCTCGACCTTGTCGCGGCGCGTTACGGCTGCCAGGTGCAGGGCGCGACCGGCGTTGCCTTTACGGTGCTCGACGCGCTTGGATATCTCGATGAGATTCCGGTTTGTGTCGCGTATGAGCTGGACGGCAAGCGCATCGATTATTTCCCGACGACCACGGAGCTGAAGCGCTGCAAGCCGGTTCTGGAGGTTCTGCCGGGCTGGAAGTGCAGCATCAGCGGTATCCGCAAGTATGAGGAGCTGCCGGAGAACGCGCGCAATTACATTGAGTTTGCTGAAAAACATATCGGCGTGCCGATCACCATGGTTTCCAACGGCCCGGCGCGTGAGGATATTATCTACAGATAAAAATCAGGAAAGCGGGCAACCTCGGCTGCCCGCTTTCAAAAAATATTATGATATGGCATATGGCGTATAGAAAGGGAGGATTTGAGTATGTGTGGAATTGTCGGTTATATCGGCGGTGATGCGGCGGCACCCATTCTTCTGCAGGGGCTTGAGAAGCTGGAATACCGCGGTTATGATTCTGCAGGTGTGGCGGTTTTTTCGGAGGAAGGTCTCAAGGTCGTCAAGGCAAAGGGCAGGCTCCGTGTGCTGAGCGATCTGATCGACGGCGGCAAGGCGCTCAGCGGCACGCTGGGCATCGGCCATACGCGCTGGGCGACACACGGCGCGCCGAGCGATATCAATTCCCACCCGCAGGTAAGCGAGGGCGGCCGGTTCGCCGTCGTGCATAACGGTATCATTGAGAATTATCTCTATCTGAAAAATCACCTGATGCACCGCGGCGTACAGTTCGTTTCCGAAACGGATACCGAGGTTGTCGCGCAGCTTCTGGAATACTATGACCACGGCGACATTTTGGAGACGATTTCAAAGGTTATCTCCAAGGTTGAGGGCAGCTATGCGCTGGGCATTATCTGCGCGGACTATCCCGACCGCATTTTCTGCGTGCGCAAGGACAGCCCTCTGATTATCGGCGCGGGGCAGGGAGAGAATTTCATCGCCTCCGATATTCCGGCGATTCTTTCGCATACACGGGAGATCTACCGTCTCAAGGACAATGAAATCGCCGTGCTGACGCGGGAATCCATTGCGTTTTACAACCGCGACTGCGAGCCGGTGACGAAAACCGCCGAGCACATTGACTGGGACATCGAAGCCGCGGAGAAAGGCGGCTTTGAGCACTTCATGATGAAGGAAATCTGCGAACAGCCGAAGGCGATACGCGATACGATCGCGCCGCGCATCCGGAACGGGCGCGTTGTACTCGATGACATCACGCTTACAGCGGAGCAGCTCAGACGCTTTACAAAGATCTGCATCGTCGCCTGCGGCACGGCGTACCATGTCGGTGTTGTCGCAAAATACGCCTTTGAGGAGCTGCTGCGCATCCCGGTTGAGGTGGACGTCGCCTCCGAATTCCGCTACCGCACGCCGATCATCGACGAGCGCACGCTGATGATCATCATCAGCCAGTCCGGCGAAACGGCAGATACGCTGGCGGCGCTGCGTGAAGCGAAGCGGGCGGGATGCCGTGTGCTGTCGATCGTCAATGTTGTGGGCAGCACGATTGCGAACGAGTCCGACGATGTGCTGTATACCTGGGCAGGTCCGGAAATCTCCGTCGCATCCACGAAGGCGTACAGCACGCAGCTTGCGGTAGTTTATCTGTTGGCACTGTATATCGGCGAACAGCTTGGGCGTCTTACGGTGGAGCAGCTGGACGGCTATATCGCCGAGCTGCAGCGCATTCCCGAAATGATTGAATCGATGCTGGCGCACCGGGAGAATATCCAGTTCTTTGCGTCCCGGTATTTTAACGCCGAGGACATGTACTTCATCGGCCGCAATGTCGATTATGCGGCCTCCCTGGAAGCGTCCCTTAAGCTCAAGGAAATCTCCTATATCCATTCGGAGGCCTATGCGGCGGGTGAGCTGAAGCACGGGCCGATCTCGCTGATCGAGGACGGCACGCTGGTGATCGCCCTTGCGACGGACAGCCGCCTGTTCGACAAGATGATGTCGAACATCAAGGAGGTCAAGGCGCGCGGCGCGGTTGTGCTCGGCCTTGCGACGGAGGATAAAACGGAAATTGCCGCGCAGACGGATATGGTTTTCTATGTTCCGAAGATCAGCGCGTTTATGCTGCCGTCGCTCTCGGTGATTCCCATGCAGCTTTTCGCATATTACGTGGCGTCCATGAAGGGCTGCGATATCGATAAGCCGCGCAATCTTGCAAAATCCGTGACGGTTGAATGAAAAAAGCCGGAGTGAAAAACAATAAGGAAGGTTTGGGTGTGCAATTTTATGGCGCAGAATGAAAAGATTCTTGTGGTGGACTTTGGCGGGCAGTATAATCAGCTTGTAGCCCGCCGGGTGCGCGAATGCAATGTGTATTGTGAAATTGTTTCTTACCGCGTGGGGCTTGAGGCAATCCGCGCACAGCATCCGAAGGGCATCATCTTCACCGGCGGCCCGAACAGCGTGTATGTGGACGGCGCGCCGACGATTGACCCTGCGATCTTTGAGCTGGGCATCCCGGTGCTCGGCCTATGCTATGGGTGCCAGCTGATGATGCATGTGCTCGGCGGCCATGTGTGCACAGCGCCGGAGCGTGAATACGGCAAAACGCTCGTGCATGTGAATACGGCTTCGGAGATTTTCACTGATGTCAGCCCGGACACCATCTGCTGGATGAGCCACAACGATTACGTGGAAGCGGCAGCGCCCGGCTTTGCCGTTTCGGCCTATACGGATAATTGCCCGGTTGCCGCAGCGGAGATACCGGAAAAGAAGCTGTATGCGCTGCAGTTCCACCCGGAGGTGCTTCACACGCAGGAGGGCAAGAAGATGCTCTCGAATTTCGTTTACCGGGTCTGCGGCTGCAAGGGAGACTGGAAGATGGATTCCTTTGTGGAGACGAGCATTAAGGCGCTGCGGGAAAAAATCGGTGACGGCAAGGTGCTCTGCGCGCTTTCCGGCGGCGTGGATTCCTCTGTCGCGGCGGCAATGCTTGCAAAAGCGGTCGGTAAGCAGTTGACCTGCGTTTTTGTCGACCACGGCCTGCTGCGCAAGAACGAGATGGAGGAGGTCTGCGAGGTTTTTGGGCCGAACGGACAGTTTGAACTCAACTTCATCTGCGTCAATGCGCGCCAGCGCTTTTACGATAAGCTCGCGGGCGTAGAGGAGCCTGAGAAAAAGCGCAAGATCATCGGCGAAGAGTTCATCCGCGTCTTCGAGGAAGAGGCCAAAAAGATCGGCGCTGTGGATTTCCTCGCACAGGGCACGATTTATCCGGACGTTGTGGAGAGTGGTCTCGGCGGCGAAAGCACCGTGATCAAGTCGCACCACAATGTGGGCGGCCTTCCGGATTATGTGGATTTCAAGGAGATTGTCGAGCCGCTGCGCGATTTGTTTAAGGACGAGACGCGGCAGGCTGGCCGTGAGCTGGGCCTGCCGGAATACCTCGTCAGCCGCCAGCCGTTCCCGGGTCCCGGACTTGCGATCCGCATCATCGGCGAGGTGACGCCGGAGAAGATTGCGATCGTGCAGGATGCCGATGCGATCTGGCGCGAGGAGATCGCAAAGGCCGGCTTGGATAAATGCGTCAGCCAGTATTACGCCGCGCTGACCAACATGCGCAGCGTGGGCGTTATGGGCGATGAGCGCACCTACGATTATGCAGTTGCGCTGCGTGCCGTGACGACGACGGATTTCATGACCGCAGAGGCGGTGGAGATCCCGTGGGGCCTGCTCCAGACGGTCACAAGCCGCATCGTCAATGAGGTCAAGCACGTCAATCGCGTGCTGTATGATTGCACTGGTAAGCCCCCGGCAACGATTGAGTGGGAATAACTGACAAAACCCGCAAAGCCTTGAAAACACTGGGTTCTTGAAACGGAAACGGGGCATTTGATAGCAAATTGATAGCAGATACCAAAACCGGA
>JAHZCM010000008.1:14177-33793 GCA_019422905.1 Oscillospiraceae bacterium | reverse complement strand
TTTTATGAATGACAATCTGTTTGACCACGTCAACATCGATAAGGCGAACACGCACGTGCCCAGCGGCTTTACGGCGGATCTGGACGCGGAGGCCGCCCGTTATGAGCAGATGATTGAGACGATGGGCGGCATAGACCTCCAGCTTCTGGGCATCGGCCACAACGGCCATATCGGGTTTAATGAGCCGACGGATCATTTCCCGGCGGCCGTGCATACGGTGGAGCTGACCGAGAGCACGATCAATGCGAATGCGCGCCTCTTTGCGCGCCGCGAGGATGTTCCCACGCAGGCCATCACAATGGGCATCGGCACGATTATGAAGGCGAGGAAGCTCCTTCTGATTGCGGGCGCGGCCAAGAAGGATATCGTGGAGCGCGCGCTGTACGGAAAGGTCACGCCGGAAGTTCCGGCTTCCGTTCTCCAACTCCATGCGGATGCGACCGTCATTCTCTGTGAGAAATAAGAACTACGGAATGTGAAGGCCCTGTCTGTTTGAATGCAGACGGGGCCTTCGTTTCGTACTTTTTCTGTAAAGGCGGTAAACCCGGCAGAGGATTCCCGCCAAAGGGGGCAGATGCAGGACGATAATTTTACAGGTCCAGCTTTTCGAGCAGGAGCTGTGTTTCCTGATCCACGCGGTCATAGTCGACGTATGGGCGATAAACCGCTTCGATCGCGTCGTGCGTGCGCTTGCAGAGCCGCAGCTCCTCCACGGCGCGGGCGGTCAGCAGGTCGGCCTCGTGGATGGCAAAGGGGACGAAATCCGGCAGCGGGCTGAGCAGGAACTCGTTCAGTGTGCTGTGCGTGTCGTCCACGGCGCAGAGCATCGTGCCGCTGTCTGGCAGACGGAGGCACTGCGGCAGCTCCGGCGTGAGAAAATCGGGGAAAAGCTCGATCCGCGTGCCGCGCGCCAGAACGGCGGCTTCGCGCAGAAAGACCGCACCGAGGATGCCGGGAAGAAACACCGTGTTTTCCGCGCTGAGTGTTTCGCGGAAATCGATGACCCCGCCGGGCGTGGGAGAGCGCAGGAACAAGGTGCGCGCCGTACCCGGGGCGGAAAGGGGGAAGCCTTCGCGCAGGAAGGCGCGGATCATCGGCAGGTCGGCAGATTTTGCGGCGTCCTCCACGGCGGCCCGCCGGAGCGAGCCCGCAGCGCCAAGGCACGCATAGGCCGCGCTGTAGTGCGCGCGGTTTTCCTCCAGCAGAAGCTGTAGCTCGCCGCGCCGCCGCGCGAAGGCCTCCCGGTGGATGAAGTGCCCGAGATTCAGGATTTCCGCCTCCACGCCGGGAATGGCGGGATCGACCGTGTGCGGCGCGGTGCCGTCCAGCAGCACGATCCTTCTCTGCGGGATGCGCACGGCGTCGAGGCTTTCGGGGTCGCTCGCACACCGGAATTCCTCCACGATCAGGCCGTTTGCCCGGGCAAGGCACGAAACCTTCTTCATCAGCGTGTTTTTGCCGACGCCCGGGCCGCCCTTGAGGATATAGGTATAGTGCGGCTTCTCCCACGGCGGGACAATTCCCTCGAAATGCCCGATGAAGCCGCGCCCGGTATTCGCGCCCGGAAAATACTTTTTTGTCATAGTCAGGGTCCGTCCTTTCAGCATATTCAAAATAGTATATGCGGCATATTCAGGCGCCTATTCTGCCGATTCTGCGCAGAAGAAATTTTCTCTTTATCCAAAATTTTTTACAATTTCGGCGCTGGCGTGCGTATTGAATTGTTCTGGCTCCTGTGTTATGATAATATACATGTGGAAACCGTGGCGCACAGGCAAAAGTGCGGGCGCGGCATATGGAAAAATCAGGGAGAAGCCAGATGGTTCCGGTTTGGGGCAGAGACTCGGCGCCCCATGGAAAGGATGGGTTACACGATGAGAGTCGGATTGGATGTCGGCTCGACAACGCTGAAATGCGTTGTTCTGAACGATCAAAACGAGATTTTATTTTCAAAATATGAGCGCCATCTCTCGCGCATCATTGAAAAATCGGTCGAAATGCTGCACGAAGTGGAGGCGCAGTTTCCCGATGCAATGGTGCGCCTGAGTATTTCCGGCTCTGCGGGCATGGGCCTTGCGGAGCGCAGCAATATCCCGTTTGTGCAGGAGGTCTATGCCACGCGCATCGCGGTCAACCGCCTCGTGCCGGGTACGGACGCGGTCATCGAGCTGGGCGGCGAGGATGCAAAGATCCTGTTCTTGACGGACGGCAACAACGCTTCCGGCCTTGAGGTGCGTATGAACGGCTCCTGCGCGGGCGGTACCGGCGCTTTTATCGACCAGATGGCGACGCTTTTGAATATCACGCCGGACGAGCTGAATACGCTCGCGAAGGAGCACGAGAAGATCTACACGATTGCGTCGCGCTGCGGCGTTTTTGCAAAGAGCGACATCCAGCCGCTTCTGAATCAGGGCGCGCTGAAAAAGGACGTGGCGGCGAGCATCCTGTACGCCGTCGTCAACCAGACGGTCGCGGGCCTTGCGCAGGGCAGGGAGATTGCGGGTAAGGTCGTCTATCTCGGCGGCCCGCTGACTTTTCTCTCCGAGCTGCGCGCGGCGTTTGACGATACGCTCGGCATCACCGGCATCTGTCCGGAAAACTCGCTGTATTTCGTCGCCCTCGGCGCGGCGTTTGCAGCGGACGGCGAGGAGAAGCCGCTCAAGATGCTGATCAACGGCATCGCGCATTACACCGCGAAGGAGGAATACCGCGCCTGCCCGCCGCTCTTTAAGGATCAGGCGGAGTACGATGCGTTCCTCAAGCGGCACAACAACGCGGGCGTCACGATCCGCGACGGTGTGACAGACGGCGAGCCGGTCTTTATCGGCATCGACGCCGGCTCCACAACGGTGAAGGCCGTTGTCACGGATCTGGACGGCGGCATCATCTGCACGCGCTACATGCCGAACAGCGGCAATCCGGTCCCGCTGATCCGTGAGTTCCTGCAGGAGGTCTACAGCCGCTTCCCGCAGGTGAAAATCTGCGCCTCAGCCGCCACGGGCTACGGCGAGGACATCATCAAAAACGCGTTTTCCGTCGATTACGGCATCGTGGAGACGATGGCGCACTTCTATGCGGCGCGCGCGTTCAATCCGAAGGTCGATTTCATCATCGACATCGGCGGGCAGGACATCAAATGCTTTAAGATCGGCAATGGCGTGATCGACGATATCTTCCTCAACGAGGCCTGCTCCTCGGGCTGCGGCTCTTTTCTGCAGACCTTTGCAGGCGCGCTTGGCTACACGATTGAGGAATTTGCGAAGCTCGGCCTGTTTGCGGACCGTCCGGTCGATCTCGGCTCCCGCTGCACGGTGTTTATGAACTCCTCGGTGAAGCAGGCGCAGAAGGACGGCGCCACCGTGGAGAATATTTCCGCGGGCCTTTCGATCAGCGTCGTCAAAAACGCACTGTACAAGGTGATCCGCGCGGTCGATTCGAAGGCGATCGGCCAGGAAATCGTCGTGCAGGGCGGCACGTTCCTGAACGACGCGGTGCTCCGCGCTTTCGAGCAGGAAATCGGACGCGACGTTGTGCGCCCGACGATCGCCGGCCTGATGGGCGCGTACGGCGCGGCGCTCTACGCGCGCGAAAAGGCGCTCGCCAAGGGCGGCGACAGCCTGCCGCAGTCCACGCTGCTTTCCGCCGAAGCGCTCGACGCGTTCACGCACAGCGTCAAGGCGATCACCTGTCACGGCTGCTCGAACAGTTGTAAGCTGACGGTCAACACGTTCTCCGGCGGGCGGAAGTTCATCAGCGGCAACCGCTGCGAAAAGCCGGTCACAGGCGTGAAATCGAGCGATACGAAATACAATATGTTTGAAGAAAAGCGCAGGATTCTCTCGCGCTATACATACAAGAACACCGGCAAGCCGGTTATCGGTATCCCGATGGGGCTGAACATGTACGAGCTGCTGCCGTTCTGGTACAAATTCTTCACGACGCTCGGCTACGATGTGATGACTTCGCCGGCTTCGAACCGCCAGCTGTACCTCAAAGGACAGCACACGATCCCCTCCGATACGGCCTGCTTCCCGGCAAAGCTGATGCACGGCCATGTGGAGGCGCTGCTGGACAATCATGTAGACGCGATTTTTTATCCCTGCATGTCGTATAACTTTGACGAGGGCCTCGGCGACAACCATTACAACTGCCCGGTTGTGGCGTATTATCCGGAGGTCATCTCCTCGAATATCAAAAAGCTGGAGGAAACCGTCTTTATCGGCGACTATGTGGGCATTCACCGTCGCAAGGATTTCCCCGGCAAGATGTATGAGATCCTGCGCCGCCATTTGAAGGAGAGCTTCACGAAGCAGGATGTGAAGAAAGCGGCGGATGCGGCCTATGCCGAGTATGACCTTTACATGCGGGCCTGCCGCGCCATCGGCGACAAATTCCTGAAGCTCGCCGAGGAGCAGAACAAGCCGGTTATCATTCTGGCAGGCCGCCCGTACCATGTGGATCCGGAGGTCAATCACGGCATCGACAGCCTGATCTGCGACTGCGGCGCGGTCGTCGTCACGGAGGATGCCGTTTCCGCAAAGGTGGAGAAATTCCCCACCGGCGTTTTGAACCAGTGGACCTATCATTCCCGCCTGTATGCGGCGGCGAAATATGTCGTCGACCAGAACGACAAGCGGATCAACCTGATCCAGCTCGTTTCCTTCGGCTGCGGCGTGGATGCGATCACCACCGACGAGGTGCGCTCGATCCTGCATAACGGCGGCAAGATCTATACGCAGCTTAAAATTGACGAAATCACAAATCTCGGCGCGGTGCGCATTCGCCTGCGCAGCCTGTTTGCCGCGCTCG
This sequence comes from Oscillospiraceae bacterium, assembly GCA_019422905.1. Lineage (GTDB taxonomy): Bacteria > Bacillota > Clostridia > Oscillospirales > Acutalibacteraceae > Hominenteromicrobium. The sequence continues at coordinate 28,984 of JAHZCM010000008.1, read as the reverse complement.
ATCTGCTGTAAAAGAGGCGGCCGGAAGTACGGCTTTTCCGGCCGTGTTTTGAGAAACCGGGGATGAAGTGTCTGCGGTTTCCCGGAACCGGATCAATTTCCAAAGAAAGGATGGGCTTTTGCCACGCAAAAGCCATGGTCATCACGATGGATGCTGCAAAGCGTGTGGAATTTACAAAAGAAATGAAAAAGGATTACACGATCCTTGCGCCCAATATGCTGCCGATCCACTTCAAGCTGTTTGAGAACCTGTTTTCCTCCTACGGCTACAACGTGGAGATTTTACAGACGCGCGGACGCCAGATCGTGGATGAGGGCCTGAAATACGTGCACAACGACACGTGTTATCCGGCGCTTCTGACGATCGGCCAGATGATGGACGCGCTGCACAGCGGCAAATACGACCTGAACAAGACGGCGCTGATCATCACCCAGACGGGCGGCGGCTGCCGCGCTTCAAACTATATTCATTTGCTGCGCAAGGCGCTCGAAAAGGACGGTCTTTCCCATATCCCGGTCATTTCCCTGAACCTTTCGGGCCTTGAAAAGAACAGTGGTTTCAAGCTGACGCTGCCGATGATCCGCAAGGCGCTCGCGGTGCTGGCTTACGGCGACCTCCTGATGCTCCTGCACAACCAGACGCGCCCTTATGAGCAGGAGGAGGGCGCGAGCCGTGCGGTGGTGGATCGTTGGACGGAGAAGCTCACCGCGATGTTCTCCGAAGAAAAAGGCTACTCCGCCAAGGAGATGGAGCATTATCTGCCGCAGATTGCGGAGGACTTCGCCCGCGTCCCGGTCACAGGGGAAAAGAAGGTGCGCGTCGGCGTCGTGGGCGAAATCTATGTCAAGTATTCGCCGATCGGCAACAACGATCTCGAGGAGTTCCTGTTTTCCCAGGGCTGCGAAACCATGGTGCCCGGCATCATCGGTTTTATGCTCTTTAAGGTGGACAACCGCATGGAGGACATCAAGCTGTACGGCGGCAGCCGTGCAAAATTTGAGGTGGTCAAGGTGATGTTCGACTATCTCGTTGGCATCGAGCGCCACGTGATCCATGCGGCGGAGCACGCCAACACCATTTCGAACCGCTTCACGGTGCCTTCCTCCTACGCGCACCTGAAGAAGCTCATCGGCGGCGTGATCGGTTACGGCTGCAAGATGGGCGAGGGCTGGCTTTTGACCGCGGAGATGATGGAGCTGATTGAAAGCGGCTATCCGAACATCATCTGCGCACAGCCGTTTGGCTGCCTGCCGAATCACATCGTTGGCAAGGGCATGGTCCGGAGCTTGAAGAATATCTATCCGAAATCGAATATCGTGCCGATCGATTATGACCCGGGCGCGACGAAGGTCAATCAGGAAAACCGCATCAAGCTGATGCTGGCGGTTGCCCGTGAAAATATGGAAAATACCTGACGGTCATCTGAAAAGGCCGCCGGATACGGAGGGGCAGCGTCCCTGTATCCGGTGGCCTTTTTATAGGATTTCCGGGATCGGGAGACAGCCTGCGGCGTCTTTTGGCTGGGAAGATCGTGTGACGGCACATAAAGAAACGGCGTACCGCTTTTTGAAAGCGATGCGCCGTTCTAGTTTTTCGGTAATTTTTGAAGCAGGGGCAAAATCAGTTGCAGGACGAGTCCGGTACAGACGCCGCAGGCGAGCGAGAGGAGCAGCAGGGCCGGGATGTAGAACAGGGCGGCGGAGCCGGTCAGCAGCAGAGCGACGCAGAGCTGCGCCGTGTTGTGGGCGAGCGCGCCGCATACGCCGGTAAAAAGCAGGGAAAAGCGCGTCCTTTTCCAGACCAGCCACATGGCGAACGTGCTCAGGAGGCCACCGGAAAGGCTCATCAGCCCGGCGGTGACGCCGCGTGTCAGAAACGCGAAGCCGCCCTTGAGCATCGCGACGGCCAGCGCGCAGGGCAGGCCGAGCGAACCGGCCGCAAACATGGTGACGATGTTGGAAAGGCCCGGCTTTGCGCCCGGCGGCAGGCCGGGAATCGGCGGCAGCATGCCCTCCAGGGCGGAAAGCACCAAGGCCAGCGCGCCGAGCAGGCCGCATACCGCAATTTTTTTGGATCGGCTTTGCATAGGCGGCTCCTTTCTCATCCGGTGGCGGCGTCTGTGCCGCCGGTATTGCCGGTGTCGCCGGTGATGCGCAGGCTGACACGCTGCGGCAGACACACGGCGGATTGGCCGGCGCGCGTGCACAGTCCGGCCTGCACGCAGACCTGATCCGGGCAGGTGCTGGAGACGAACCGGGCGCCCGATTCGCTCACCTCGATGACCGTTCCGTTTATTTCCAATATTTCCGGCTCCGTGAGAGAAGAAAGCGGGATGCGGTAGAGCTCCGCGCCGTTTTGCTCTATGATGACGGCGCCGCCCGCGGGCCGCGAAAGGCTCCAAAGGTACAGGCCCGCCGCCAGAATCAAAAGAATGAGAAGGAGAGCGCCTTCCCGATAGGTAAACCTGCGCTTTTCCATTATACGGAGAAGGGCGGGGTATCTTCCGCCGAGCCTTTGACTGCAAAGGTCAGGCTTTCGGATTCCAGAAGATACATGAGCAAATCACCGCTTCCGGGCGACAGGGTCAGCGTGTTTCCGGAAAGCGTATAGGAAACGCTGCCCGCAAGATCGGTGGCTCCGTCGGAAAGCGCGTATTGGATCGTTTCTGCGTCGGCCGTATACGTGCCGGTGCCGTAATAGGCGATTTCGCTGCGGTACCATCCGGCCATGTATTCCATCGTGCCGTCCGCGTGAAAGGTCAGCTCAAAGACGAAATACTCGACGCCCTCGGTATCGTGGTACGCAATCCACACGCAGTCCTGCAAAGCCTTGGCGGGATCGGGTGTGGAGGTCGGTTCTGCCGTCGGTTCCGGGGACGGGGTGGAGGTAGGGGGCGCCGTGGGCGCGGCGGTCGGCTCAGCGATTGACGCGTCTTTTTCCGTCACGGCAAGGAACGTGCTGCAGCCGCTCAGGATCATCAAAACGGAAAGGAGCAGCGCCGGCACCGAAAAATATTTCCTCATAACAGATGCCTTCTTTCTACGGTTAAGCCGCCAGCCGATAGCCGTCGGCGGTGAGTGTGAAGCGGTCGGCCAGACCGTCGGTCACGGTGATGGTGTTGTCCTGCCCGATGAAAATTCCCTCCGCGTCATATTCTTCGAGCAGGGCCATGCCCTTTTCCAGACCGAGGACGAAGCAAGCCGTGGCCAGCGCGTCGGAGCGCGCGCCGCTGCCGCTCAGCACCGTCACGGAAACGAGATCGCTTTCCGCCGGATAGCCGGTTTTGGGATCGAGCAGGTGATGATAGGTTTTTCCATCCTGCGTAAAAGTTTTTTCGTAGCTGCCGGAGGTGGAAACAAAGCCGGATTCCACGGAGAGCGTGCCGAGCGTGCCGGTGGAATTCGGATCGCGGACGGCGATGCCCCACGGCGCGCCGGAGGATTTCCGGCCCCATACGCCGACGCTGCCGCCGACGGAGACGATCGCGGCCTGCGCGCCGGCCTCCGCATAGGCCTTTATGGCGGCGTCGCAGGCCACACCCTTTCCGATACCGCCGAGATCGACGGCGTTATTCCGCAGCTTCAGGGAGGCGGTACCCGCTTCGGCGTCGAGACGCAGAAATTCGTAACCGACATAAGGCAGCAGGGATTCGAGCTTGTCTGCGTCCGGCACTTCATTGCGCTCACTGTCAAAATCCCAGAGCCGGGAGATAGGTGCAATGGTCACGTCGAACGCGCCGCCGCTCTTTTCGGCGACATCCTGCGCGATCTCCAGAATTTCAAAAACATCGCTGTGAACGGAAATCCAATTCTCGCCGGCGGCATCGTTCAGCTTTTGAATGTCGCTGCCCGATACGCGCCAGGAGATCCGGTTTTCCAGTGCCTGTATGGCGTCGGCGGCCTGTACGGCGGCTTCCTCCTGATTTTCTCCGTATACGGACTGCTGCACATAACTGCCCATGGCGTAGGTCGTCACCTCATACGGCGTTTCGGTGTTGTCCAGCAGCGGAAAAAGCGCGATCACGAGGACCAGCACGAGCAGTACGGCGCCGAGGATCATACACAGGCGCTTGGCTTTTTGTTCGGACAGGTTCCAAAAGGTGTTTTTAACGGGTCTGGCTTTCATAGGCGTTTTGCTCCATCCTTTCTGTCTGCCATTTTACCACAAACCGCCCGCAAAGTCCATATGGCGCTTTACAGACGGCAAAAAAGGCGGTACAATGGATTTATAAAACGCGAAGGGGGAGAGGCTGCCGTGCGGCGGAAGGCGTGCTGTTTTACGGGACACAGGATCATTGCGCAGGCGGACCGGGCGCCGCTTTATGCCGCGCTGCGGGCGGAGATCCGCGCGCTGGCGGCGCAGGGCGTTACGGATTTTTATGCCGGCGGCGCGCTGGGCTTCGACACGCTGGCTGCGCAGGCGGTTCTGGAAGTGCGGGAGACCCTGCCTGTCGCGCTGCACCTGATCCTGCCGTGCCGCGACCAATGCCGGGGCTGGAAAGCCGCCGACCGGCAGCGTTACGAGCAAATCCGGAGTAAAGCGGATTCCGTGACCTATGTGTCGGACGCGTACACGGCAGACTGCATGCACCGCCGCAACGACGCGCTGGTGGCTGCCGCGGGGTACTGCGTCTGCTATTTGCAGCGGGAAAAGGGCGGTACGGCATATACGGTGCGCAAGGCGTGCGCCGCGGGGCTTGAAATCATCCACCTGATGACAACGGAGCCGGTGCAGGCAGCGCTCGCGGACGTATAGGAAAAGAGACGTACCGGACGGTACGCCTCTTTTCCTGAAGGGATAAAAAATGAAAAATATAAAAGGTAGATAAACTCGAAAGAAAACGGCTTACGCTTTGATACGGCCGATTGCATCGATAATGATGTCCGCAATATCCTCGATTTCGAACTTCGAGGAATCGATCGTCAAGTGGTAATTGGAGAGATCATCCCAGCGCTTATTGGAATAGAAGTTGTAGTAATTCGCGCGCTGCTTGTCGCGTTTCGCAATGAAATCCGAAACCTTCTTTTCCTCGCACAGTCCTTTCCGCAGGATGCGCTCGATGCGGGCCTCTTTATTCGCATGGACGAATACATGGAACACGTTTTTGTAATCGCGCAAAATATAATCGCCGCAGCGCCCGATGACGACACACGGCCCTTTGTCCGCAGCGCTCTTGATCAGATCGCTCTGCAGGATAAACAGCTTGTCGTTGATCGGCATTTCGTTGATCCCCGTGATGCGGCTGCCGAAGGTATAATTGCCCATCACCATGGAATACAAAAGACTGCTTCCGGCCTTTTCATCTGCCTTCTCAAAGACTTCTTCGCTCAGACCGCTCTGCTTTGCAGCCATTGCGATCAGCTGCTTGTCGAGAAGGGGGATGTTGAGTTTTTCCGCCAGACACTCGCCGACCTCATGGCCGCCGCTGCCATACTGGCGGGAAATTGTGATAATTGGTAACATATACACGCCTCCTCGGTATATTGCGCCGAAACCGGTTAGGCTTGGCGAAATTGTTAAAAACACGCTAATATTCATAAGTGACTTATGAATTTATGTGTATTTTCTATAGTTATCGTACTCCAATTTCCGCGGAATGTCAACAGGCAGAAGGCAGTTTTTTGCATTGGTTCGAGCAAATCGTTAAAATACTTGAAAAACCAATTAAAGTTTTAGAGCAATTGCACATGAATAACGGGCGGAGGAGCAAAAAACTTCGTCGGTTATTCACAGTGTTTTCACATTTGGCCTGTATACTACAGAATATAGTCAGCGCTTGAAGGAGGTACGTGCGGTGTACAGAATTTTGGTTGTGGACGACGAAGCAAAGATCCGGCTTTTGATCCGGAAATACGCTGAGTTTGAAGGGCATCAGGTAACGGAGGCGGAAAACGGCATGGAGGCCGTTGTGCTCTGCCGAAAGAATCCCGATTTGTTTGACATCGTCATTATGGACGTGATGATGCCGGAGCTGGACGGATTTTCCGCCGTGGCCGAAATTCGGAAAACCGCGTCTCCGGCGGTCATCATGCTTTCCGCGCGCGGCGAGGAATACGATAAAATCCACGGCTTTGAGCTCGGCGTGGACGATTATGTGGTGAAGCCCTTTTCTCCGAAGGAGCTGATGATGCGCGTCAACGCCGTGATGAGCCGCGTCCGCCGTGCGGACAGCCAGCGGCGGGACGTGTTTCGGGCCGAGGGCCTTGAGGTGGATTTCACCGGGCGCATCGTCACCGTGGACGGCAAGCGGGCGGAGCTTTCCCCAAAAGAATATGACCTGCTGTTTTACCTTGTGAATAACCGGAATATTGCCCTGACTCGGGAGATGCTGATTACAAACGTGTGGGGCTATGACTTTTACGGAGACGACCGGACGCTCGATACCCACATCAAGCTGCTGCGCCGCAGCCTCGGCCCGTACAGCAAGTTCATCGTAACGCTGCGCGGCGTGGGATACCGGTTTGAAACAGGCATATGAGAGAGCGGTTTAAGAGGCTGAAAAAGCCCGGTATCCGCGCGCAGGTTATGCTGGGCTTCGTGGTGTTCACGGCCGTTATCGTGGCGCTGCTGTGGTTTTTCCAGATCACGCTGCTCAATACTTTTTATAAGGCGATCAAGACCGTCGAGATCCGGGAGATCTCCGACAGCGTGGTCGATATGCTGAACGACGGCGCGTCGATGAACGACTTTATTCAGATTACCTACGACACAAACGTTTCCATTCTGCTTGCGGATAAAAACGGCGTGAACATCTCATCGTCGCCGAATGCGCGGAGCGGCGTGCTGGAGCGCTTTAATCAATGGGACTGCCAGCGTCTGTTTCTGGAGGTTAAGGCGGCGGGCGGAAGCGTACTGGAGGATAATATAACCGATGCCTCCGGGGGCAGGGATCTCAGCATTCTGTATGCGCGCACCGTCACGCTTTCGAACGGCGGCGAGTATCTGGTTCTGCTTTCCAGCAGCGTGGTGCCCGTCGATTCCACGGTGGAGACGCTGAAGGTGCAGCTCTGGTGCCTGACGGCGGTGATGATTCTCATGGCCTTTGTGCTTGCAATGGTCATTGCGTCCCGGCTTTCAAGGCCGATCGAGCGGATCAACGCTTCCGCAAAGCAGCTTGCTCAGGGAGATTATGCGATTCGCTTCCCGGAGGACGGCGCGCGCGAGGTTTCCGAGCTGGCGTCCACGCTGAATTATGCGGCGCAGGAGCTTTCCAAGGTGGAGGATCTGCGCCGGGAACTGATTGCGAACGTTTCGCACGACCTGCGCACGCCGCTGACGATGATTTCCGGCTATGCCGAAGTCATGCGCGATATTCCGGGCGAGAATACGCCGGAGAACGTGCAGGTGATCATAGACGAATCCAACCGTCTGGCCGGCCTGGTGAGCGATTTGCTGGATCTTTCCAAGCTGCAGTCCGGCACGCAGAGGCTCTGCCCGGAGGTGTTCTGCCTGACGGAGGACATCCGGGAGACGCTGCACCGTTACGATAAGCTCGCAGATTACAGCTTTTCCTTTGCATTTGACGAAGAGGCGTATGTATATGCCGACCGGCTCCGGATTTCACAGGTCGTTTACAATCTTGTGAACAACGCGATCAACTATGCCAGGGCGGATAAAACCGTCTCTTTGCGCCAGCGCGTCGCGGACGGCGTCGTGCGCGTGGAGATCCGGGATACGGGCGAGGGAATCCCGGCGGATAAGCTGCCCTATATCTGGGAGCGGTATTACAAGGTGGATAAGAACCACCGCCGCGCGCAGGTCGGTACGGGGCTGGGGCTGTCTATCGTAAAAAATATCCTCGACATGCACGGCGGGCGCTACGGCGTGGTGAGCGAGGTCGGCAAGGGCAGCACCTTCTGGTTTGAGCTGCCGGAGCACCGGGCGTAAGAGTCAAAACGCGGAGGGCACGGGCTCTCCGCATTTTTTGTGTGCAAAAGCGGAAAAAGGATTCCTGAAAAACCTATATTTTCATCCAGAAAAATCGCGAAAACGCTTGATAAAAGAATATCGATATGATAAAATTTATTGAACTGAGTTTTGTGTACGCCGGTTGAAACCGCGCGGTCAGACCATGTAATCAGCACGGGAAAAGTGTTTTGCCCGGCTTAAAGCCCGGCTTGGGAAATGGACGGGACGCAGAAAGGCGAAACCGACGCCGGCCGGGGCAAAAGCGCAGAAACCGTGATTTTGGGGCGGGCGCCGCAGCGGGCGGAACAAAGGCTCAGACAACCATCCGTTAAAACCGTTATAAAAATATATTACAGAAAGGATGACAGGAGTAGCTATGAAGTACAGCTATTATCCGGGGTGCACTTTGAAGACGAAGGCAAAGGCGCTTGACGCTTATGCCAGGGCTTCCGCGAAGGCGCTGGGATTTGAATTGGAAGAAATCGAAAACTGGCAGTGCTGCGGCGGCGTCTACCCGCTCGGCTCCGATGAGATCGCGACGAAGCTTTCTTCGGTGCGCGCTCTGAACGAGGCGAAGGAGAAGGGGCAGGATCTCGTGACGCTCTGCTCCGCATGTCATCACGTCATCAAGCGCGTCAACGATGACATGAAGAATGTGGAGGACATCCGCACGAGGGCCAACAACTACATGCAGCTCGACGAGCCCTATGCGGGCGAGACGACGGTGCTGCATTTCTTGGAGGTACTTCGGGACCGCGTCGGCTTCGACGAAATCAAAAAGCGGGTTGTAAACCCGCTCAAGGGCAGAAAGATCGGCGCCTATTACGGCTGCCTGCTCCTTCGCCCGAGCAGTCTTCTCGAGTTTGACAACCCGGAGAACCCCACGATCATCGAGGATTTCATCCGCGCCATCGGCGCCACGCCGGTCGTCTATCCGTACCGCAACGAGTGCTGCGGCGGCTATATCTCCCTGAAGGAGAAGGATATGTCGAAGCGGATGAGCGCGACCGTTATGGACAGCGCGGCCGGTATGGGCGCGGAAATGCTCATCACGGCATGTCCGCTGTGCCTGTACAATCTCAACAAGAGCGGCAGCGGCAAAATCCCGGTTTATTATTTTACCGAGCTTCTCGCAGAGGCGCTCGGCGTCAAGGAGGAGGCGGCCGAACAGTGAACAGCGAAAAGAAACAGGCGGAGATGATCCGCGAGATCAGCGGCGTCAACCCGTACAAGTGCATGAAGTGCGGCAAATGCTCCGCTTCCTGCCCGTCGTTCAATGAAATGGATATCAAGCCGCATCAGTTTGTGTCGTACGTGCTGCATGATGACATCGAGCCGCTTGTAAATTCCAAGTCGCTTTGGAAATGTCTTTCCTGCTTTGCATGCGTGGAGCGCTGTCCGCGGGATGTGAAGCCCGGCAAGCTGATCGATGCGGCAAGGCAGCTTGTGGTGCGGCAGCGCGGCGAAGCATACCTTTCGCCGGATGAGATTCCGGAGCTTTTGGATCCGGAGCTTCCGCAGCAGCTCTTAGTCAGCGCGTTCAGAAGATACAGGAGGTGATAGCGTGCAAAGAATAGGAGTTTTTGTCTGCCATTGCGGCAGCAACATTGCAGCCACGGTCGATGTCAAGAAGGTTGTGGAAATGGCCCGTCTGGAGCCGGGTGTTGTGCACGCAGAGGATTACCAGTACATGTGTTCCGAGGTTGGCCAGGCGAAGATCGCCACAGCGATCCATGAAAAGCACCTGACCGGCATCGTCGTGTGCTCCTGCTCCCCGCGTATGCACGAGACGACCTTCCGGAAGGCCGCCGAAAAGGCCGGCCTCAACCCGTACATGGTCGAGATCGCAAACATCCGCGAGCACTGCTCGTGGATTCACAAGAACATAGAGGAAGCCACCGAGAAGGCCGTGATCCTCGCGCGTGCGGCGATTGCGAAGGTCAACCTCAACGCGCCGCTGAAGGCGGGCGAGAGCCGCGTCACGAAGCGCGCGCTGGTCATCGGCGGCGGCATCGCCGGCATTCAGACCGCACTCGATATTGCGGAGGCGGGCTATGAAGTCGATATCGTGGAGAAAACGCCGAGCATCGGCGGCAGAATGTCCCAGCTCGACAAGACGTTCCCGACGCTGGACTGCTCCGCATGTATCCTCACGCCGAAGATGGTGGAGGCTTCCGCGCACGAGAAGATCAATATCTATACCTACAGCGAGGTCGAAAAGGTTTCCGGCTTCGTGGGTGATTTTACGGTTGATATCCGCAAGAAGGCCAGAAGCGTCGATATGACGAAGTGCACGGGCTGCGGCGTATGCCAGGAGAAGTGCCCTTCGAAGAAAGCGCCGAGCGAATTCAACCGCGGCCTGAGCAACAGAAGCGCGATCTACACGCCGTTTGCGCAGGCGATCCCGAACGTCCCGGTCATCGACCGCGAGCACTGCATCAAGTTCAAGACCGGCAAGTGCGGCCTCTGCGAGAAGGTGTGCCAGGCGGGCGCAATCGATTACACGCAGAAGGACGAGATTATCACCGAGAAGTACGGCGCGATTGTCGTCGCGACCGGCTTTGATACGATCAAGCTCGACAAATACGACGAGTATGCGTACAGCCAGAGCAAGGACGTCATTACGTCTCTGGAGCTCGAACGCATCATGAACGCGGCCGGTCCCACGAAAGGCCATCTGGAGCGCCTTTCCGACGGCAAGCCGCCGAAGAACATGGTGTTCATCCAGTGCGTCGGCAGCCGCTGCTCTGACAACCGCGGTAAGAGCTACTGCTCGAAGATCTGCTGCATGTATACCGCAAAGCACGCCATGCTGATCCGCGACAAGTATCCGGACGTCAATGTGACGGTGTTTTACATAGACGTCCGCACCCCCGGCAAGAACTTCGACGAGTTCTACCGCCGCGCGGTCGAGGATTACGGCGTCAACTACATCAAGGGCCAGGTCGGCAAGGTTGCGCCGCAGCCGAACGGCCAGTTGCTTGTGCAGGGCGTGGACCTGATCGACAACAAGCAGATTCTCATGGAGGCGGATATGGTCGTCCTCGCAACCGCCATTGAGCCGGATCCGTCGGTTCGCGGCATTGCGACGATGCTCACCGCCAGTATCGATACAAATAACTTCCTCACCGAGGCGCATGCGAAGCTCCGCCCGGTTGAGTCCCCGACGGCCGGCGTGTTCCTTTCCGGCGTGTGCCAGGGTCCGAAGGACATCCCGGAGACGGTCGCGCAGGCCGGCGCCGCAGCGGTCAAGGCCATCGGCCTGCTCGCCAAGGATAAGCTGATGACGAACCCCTGCACCGCGAAGTCCGACGAGCTGCTGTGCAACGGCTGCTCGCAGTGTGCGAACGTGTGTCCTTACGGCGCGATCAGCTACGAGACGAAGCTCATCAACGACCACGGTATCCGTGAGGAACGCCGCGTGGCGGTCGTCAACAACGCGCTGTGCCAGGGCTGCGGCGCCTGCACCGTTACCTGCCCGTCCGGCGCGATGGATCTGCAGGGCTTCTCGAACAGACAGATTCTTGCGGAGGTGGATGCAATATGTCGATAACAGCGAACGAAGAATTCAGACCGAAGATCGTGGCGTTCTGCTGCAACTGGTGCAGCTACGCCGGCGCGGATCTCGCGGGCAGCAGCCGTCTCACCTATCCGGCGGATGTCAAAATCATCCGCGTGCCGTGCTCCTGCCGCGTCAACCCGATGTTCATCCTCCGCGCTTTTGAGAAGGGCGCGGACGGCGTTATCCTGTGCGGCTGCCATCCGGGTGACTGCCATTACAGCACCGGCAACTATTATGCAAGAAGAAGAATGGCGCTGCTGTTCTCCATGCTCGATTATATCGGCGTGGAGCATGGCCGCACCCGCGTGGAGTGGGTCTCCGCGGCTGAGGGCGTGAAGTTCTCCCAAACTATGAACGAGTTTGTGGCGAAGATCACTTCGCTCGGCAAGAATGTCAGACTGGAGGATTTGAGATGCAGGAAATAATCAACCGGGCAAAAGAACTGCTTGCGGATGGAACCGTCGCCCGCGTCCTCGGCTGGAGAATCGGCGACCTGCCGTATAATCCGGAGCCCTCCTACTTTGAAACGGCGGAGGATCTCGACGCAAACTTTGTGTACAACGGCTTTTGCGGCGCAAACCTCAGCAAGTATATGATCGAAGGCTCGAAGCTGGAGGGCAAGACGCTTGTCTTTCTGAAGCCGTGCGATACATACAGCTTCAACCAGCTCATCAAGGAAAACCGCGTGGACCGCGAAAAGGCCTATATCATCGGCGTCGGCTGCAAGGGCAAGCTGGACGTCGAGAAGATCAAGGCGCAGGGCATCAAGGGCATCCTGAGCATTCAGGGCGCGGAAATTGACGGCCCCGCCGATACCCTGACCGTGGAGACGCTGTACGGTGAGAAAACCGTCCCGTATAAGGAGGCGATGCTCGAGCGCTGCCACGTCTGCAAGGGCAAGGAGCATATGATCTTTGACGAGGAGATCGGCGAAAGCATCGATACAAAGGACGCCGACCGCTTCCATGAAGTCGAAAAGATCGAGGCGATGAAGCCGGAAGAGAAGTTCGCGTATTTCCAGAAGGAGCTCAGCAAGTGCATCCGCTGCAATGCGTGCCGCAATGTGTGCCCGGCGTGCAGCTGCCGCAAGTGCGTGTTCGACAGCACGAAGTTCGACAGCGCGCAGAAGGCGAACACGGATTCCTTTGAGGAAAAGATGTTCCACATCATCCGCGCGTTCCATGTGGCGGGCCGCTGCACGGACTGTGGCGAGTGCAGCCGCGTATGTCCGCAGGGCATCCCGCTCCACCTGTTCAACCGCAAGTTTATCAAGGATATAGACGAATTTTACGGCGAATATCAGGCCGGCGCCGATGCGGAGTCCAAGGGCCCGCTGACGAGCTTCACGTTCGGCGACGTCGAGCCGGGTGTCACCGGGGGAAGGAGATAAGCGATGTTCAAAATTGCAAAGCGTAATCTGCCCGAGCTGCTTAAGGCCATTGCGGCGACACAGGAGCTTTACCTGCCGGTGAATATCAGCGGCCAGACGAATTTTGCGGTCTGGACCGAAGGCACGGAGGCGGATCTTGACACGCTAAAAACGGTCAAGTCCCCGAAGGATATGTTTTTCCCGCAGAGCGAAACGCTCTATACGGTCAAAAAAGAGAATAAGAAGCTCGCCATTGAGCCGGAAGCGCTCAAGAGCCAGCATTTTGTCGCGTTCGGCATGAAGGCGTGCGACATTCAGGGCATCAAGGTGCTCGACAAGGTTTTTCTCGCGGAGCCGGTCGATACGTTCTACAAGGCCCGCCGCGAGCACGGCACCATCGTGGCGCTCGCGTGCCACGAGCCGGAGGAAACCTGCTTCTGCAAGGTGTTCGGCGTGGACTGCGCCGAGCCGGACGCGGACGTTGTGATGTGGATGGCCGGCGAGACGCTGTACTGGAAGCCGGCCACGGAAAAGGGCAGCGCCCTTACCGAGTCGGTCTCCGGCGTTTTGGAAGCGGCAAACGAAGCGGACGAAAAGGCCGTTTCCGACGAGCAGGCGAATATCCGCGCGATCGTCGAAAGACTGCCGTATTCGAACCTTTCCCTTGCCGGTTGGGACGGCAACCAGACCGCCGCGAAGTTTGATTCTCCGGTTTGGGAGAAGCTCTATAAGCCGTGCCTTGCGTGCGGCACGTGCACCTTTGTGTGCCCCACCTGCCAGTGCTACGACATCAAGGATTACGATACCGGCCACGGCGTCCAGCGCTACCGCTGCTGGGACTCCTGCATGTATTCGGACTTCACGATGATGGCGCACGGCAACAACAGAACGAGCCAGATGCAGCGCTTCCGCCAGCGTTTCATGCACAAGCTCGTGTATTTCCCGGCGAACAACGACGGCATGTACTCCTGCGTCGGCTGCGGCCGCTGTGTGGATAAATGCCCGGCGTCGCTGAATATTGTAAAGGTCATCAAAGCCTTTGAAAAGGAGGCAGTCGAATCATGAGTGAATGTACGTGCCATTGCCATGACAACTATACGAAGGACGTTCTGATTCCGCAGGTTGGCGTGATCACCGATATTCGCGAGGAGACGCCGGACGTCAAGACCTTCCGTGTCAACGCGCCGGAAGGCGGCAAGCTCTTTGAGCATATGCCGGGCCAGTGCGCAATGCTCTGCGCGCCGGGCGTCAGCGAGGGTATGTTCTCCATCACCTCCTCGCCGACGAATAAGGAGTATCAGGAATTCAGCATCAAGAAGTGCGGTATGCTGACCGACTACCTGCACAGCCTGGAGGTCGGCGACGAAATCACCGTTCGCGGCCCCTACGGTAACCATTTCCCGGTGGAGACGGAGCTTAAAGGCAAAAACCTGCTCTTTATCGCCGGCGGCATCGGCCTTGCGCCGCTGCGCTCGGTTATCAACTACGTGCTCGATAACCGCAGCGATTACGGCACAATCGATATCCTGTACGGCTCCCGTTCCAAGGATGACCTCGTGCAGCTCAAGGAAATCCAGGAGGTCTGGATGAAGACCGAGGGCGTCAACGTGTACCTCACGATCGACCGCGAGCAGGAGGGCTGGGACGGCCACGTCGGCTTTGTTCCCGCGTACCTGAAGGAGCTTGGCTTCGATACCAACAAAACGGCGCTTCTGTGCGGACCTCCGATCATGATCAAATTCTGCCTTGCGGCGCTCGTGGAAATGGGCTTCTCCAAGGAGCAGGTTTACACGACGCTCGAGCTGCGCATGAAGTGCGGCGTCGGCAAATGCGGCCGCTGCAACATCGGCTCCAAGTACGTCTGCAAGGACGGCCCGGTGTTCCGCTGCGACGAAATTGACGAGCTGCCGAATGAATATTAAGAAAGGGAGTTGGCTTAACATGGAAAACATGGTAAACGTATATTTT
>JAHZCM010000008.1:0-14167 GCA_019422905.1 Oscillospiraceae bacterium | reverse complement strand
CGGCTGCCGCCACGGCTTCTGCGGCGCCTGCGCGACGATTTACCGCATCAAGGGCAAAAACGAATTGAAGACCTGCCTTGCCTGCCAGACGCAGGTGGAGGAGGGCATGTATGTTGCGAGCATTCCCTTCTTCCCGACAGACAAGCGCACCTATGACATCAACGAGATCAAGCCGAACCAGCAGATTATGATGGAGCTTTATCCGGAGATCTACAGCTGCATCGGCTGCAATGCATGTACAAAGGCCTGCACGCAGAGCCTCAACGTCATGCAGTATATCGCTTATGCACAGCGCGGCGAGCTGGAGAAGTGCGCGGAGGAATCCTTCGACTGCGTGAGCTGCGGCTGCTGCTCCGTCCGCTGCCCGGCGGGCATTTCGCACCCGATGGTCGGCCTGCTTGCGAGACGTCTCACCGGCAAGTACATCGCGCCGGAGACTGAGCACCTCAAGAAGCGCGTGGAGGAAATCAATTCCGGCGCTTACGATGAGCTGATCGAGCAGATCATGCAGAAGCCGATCACCGAGATGCAGGAGCTCTACAACACGAGAGAGATTGAGAAATAAGGAGGGTTAGCCGTGTTTACACCGGAAATGCTTGCCTCTGTCAAGAAAGTGGAGGCAACCAGACAGGAGCGTATGGGCATGGAGCCCAGACGCATGACCGCAGAGGAAAAGGACGCCCTTCTGAAGGCGTATCATCCGGATTACCGCGAGGATGGCTTCGACACGATCCAGATCGGGCCGAATAAGGGCCAGAAGGTGCCGAAGGAGCTCGGCCATCTGCTCCATTCCAACAGCCGTCTTTTGAACCATCCGGTCGATCTCAGCAAGGTCGACTACGACGTGGATGTGCTCGTCATCGGCGGCGGCGGCGCGGGCGCTTCCGCAGCGATTGAGGCGCACAACGCCGGCGCGAACGTCATGATTGTCACGAAGCTGCGTATCGGCGACGCCAACACGATGATGGCGGAGGGCGGCATCCAGGCTGCCGATAAGGAAAACGACTCCCCGGTTCAGCATTATCTCGACGCTTTCGGCGGCGGCCATTTTGCGGCCCGTCCGGAGCTGCTCCGCCGTCTCGTCATGGAGGCGCCGGATGCGATCAAGTGGCTGAACGAGCTTGGCGTTATGTTCGATAAGGACGCCGAAGGCAACATGGTCACCACGCACGGCGGCGGCACCTCCAGAAAGAGAATGCACGCCTGCAAGGACTATTCCGGCGCGGAGATCATGCGCACGCTGCGCGATGAGGTCCTCAACCGCAAGATCCCGGTCGTCGAGTTCACCTCTGCGGTGGAGCTGATTAAGGACGACAAGGGTCAGGTTGCCGGCGCGGTTCTTCTGAACATGGAAACCGACGACTATATGGTCGCGAGAGCCAAGACGGTGATCATCGCCACGGGTGGTGCCGGACGGCTCCACTACCAGAATTTCCCGACCTCCAACCACTACGGCGCAACGGCGGACGGCCTGATTCTCGGCTACCGCGCAGGCGCTCCGCTCCTGTATCAGGATACGATCCAGTACCATCCGACGGGCGTTGCGTTCCCGTCGCAGATTTTCGGCGCGCTCGTCACCGAGAAGGTTCGTTCCCTCGGCGCGATGCTGGTCAACGTAGAGGGCGAGGCGTTTATGCACCCGCTCGAGACGCGCGACGTTGCGGCGGCTTCCATCATCCGCGAGTGCACAGACAGACATAAAGGCGTCACGACGCCGCTCGGCAGCGGCGTTTGGCTCGATACGCCGATGATCGAAATGATCGGCGGCGAGGGCACCATTGAAAAGCGCATTCCCGCCATGCTGCGCATGTACATGAACTATGATATCGATATGAGAAAGGTGCCGATTCTCGTCTATCCGACGCTTCACTATCAGAACGGCGGACTCGAAATCGGCGGCGACGGCTTCACCAAGACGATCGGGAACCTGCTTGTTGCGGGCGAGGCCGTCGGCGGCATCCACGGGCGCAACCGCCTGATGGGCAACTCTTTGCTGGACATCATCGTGTTCGGCCGCAATGCCGGTAAGGCTGCCGCCGCAAAGGCGAAGGAAACCGAGCTTGGCACGATGACCCTCGAGCATATCGAGCAGTATGCGGAAGAACTTAAAGCTGCCGGCATTGCTTCCGAGGACGTTTCCCCGCTCCTCCTGCCGAAGTATGCCCGCCACGAAAGATAAGCGCTGAAACAGCGTGAAACCGTGCAGTGCATCCCTGTAATCCATCGCGGAGCCGTGCCCTGCACGGTTTTCTGCGCTAGATTCTGCGCGGGTTATTCCGGAGATTCATACATGAATTGGAGCTTGCTGTAAGCTAGGAAAGGAAAGTGGTCTATCTATGCGTGAAATCGAAGTCAGCCGGATCACAGACGTTGTAGAAAAGCTGTGCATTGCGGCCAACGAGCACCTGCCGGAGGACGTCAAATGCGCGATCCGTACCTGCCGCGCCTGTGAGGACGGCGAGATCGCCAAGGGTGTTCTCGACAATATCATTGAAAATTTTGAGATCGCGGACAGCGAATGCGTCCCGATCTGCCAGGATACCGGCCTTGCCTGCGTGTTCCTTGAAATCGGCCAGGACGTGCATCTGGTCGGCGGCGACCTCACGGAAGCCGTCAACGAGGGTGTCCGCCGCGGCTATGACAAGGGGTATCTGAGAAAATCCGCCGTGAAGGATCCGATCCGCCGCGGCAATACGGGCGACAACACCCCGGCGATGCTCTATACGGAGATCGTGCCGGGCGAGAACATCAAGATTACGGTCGGCCCGAAGGGCTTCGGCAGCGAGAACATGAGCCAGATCCGCATGTTCAAGCCGTCCGCCGGCCTGCAGGGTATCAAGGACTTCATCCTTGAGGTCGTCGAGACGGCCGGCCCGAACCCCTGCCCGCCGATGGTCGTCGGCGTGGGTATCGGCGGTACCTTCGACAAGGCTGCGCTGCTCGCGAAGAAGGCGCTGATGCGCCCGCTCGATTCGGAGAATCCCGATCCGTACTATGCGGATCTCGAAAAGGAGATGCTTGAGAAGGTTAACCAGCTCGGCATCGGCCCGCAGGGCTTCGGCGGCAAAACGACAGCGATCGGCCTCAATATCGAGACGATGCCGACGCATATCGCCGGTATGCCGTGCGCGGTCAACATCAACTGCCATGTAACGCGTCACAAGACGGAGGTTATTTGAGCCTGACGGTTCAGAGGCGGATTTTGCCTGCGCTGTTGGAAATGGCAGGATCCGCACCTGCAGATAGAAAGGAAGTTGCTTAAGATATGGAAAAGCATATTACATTGCCGTTGACCGTGGAGCTTGCAAAAACGCTGCACGCTGGCGATACGGTCTATCTCACCGGCACGATTTACACCTCCCGCGACGCCGGCCACAAGAGAATGTGCGAGGCGCTTGCGCGCGGCGAGCAGATCCCGTTTGATCCGACGGATGCCACGATCTACTATGTCGGCCCGACGCCTGCGAAGCCCGGTCAGGTTATCGGCTCCGCCGGCCCCACAACGAGCGGCCGCATGGACGCCTATGCGCCGACCATGATGTCGGTGGGCGCCAGAGGTATGATCGGCAAGGGCGCGCGCCTGCCCGAGGTTGTGGAGGCCATGAAGAAGTACAGCGGCGTTTATTTCGGTGCGATCGGCGGCGCGGGCGCGCTGCTCGCGAAGTGCATCAAGAGCGCGGAGCTGATCGCGTATGAAGATCTCGGCGCCGAGGCGCTGCGCAAGCTGTATGTAGAGGAGATGCCGCTTGTCGTCATTATTGACAGCGAGGGCAACAACCTCTACGAGGAGGGCCGCGCGGCTTATCTTGCACAGCGCAAATAATTGCGGCCGTAAGTGTGTGCGCAATATTTTTTCGATTAAAGGGGAATGAAGCAAAATGACACCTGAAATGATTGCCGAGGTACTGGAAACCGTCATGATTCTCGCGTTCGGTCTTTCCTGGCCGCTTTCGATTTACAAATCCGTGAAATCGAAGACTGCGAAGGGCAAGAGCCTGCAGTTTGAGATTTTCATTTGGCTGGGCTACATCGCCGGTATCGCGATGAAGTGCATCCAGTGCTTTGTCATCGGCAAGAGCGGACCGATCTTCTATTTGAGCTGGGTATTCTATTGCCTGAATTTCATCGAGATCACGATCGATATGATCCTTTATTTCCGCAATGTCAAGCTCGACAAGGAAAGAGACGCGAAGGCCAAGTAAAAAACAGCGGTTCTTCCGGAGCCGGTGCTTTGCGGCAGCGGATTCGAAAAGAGGAGAGGGGAGCTTTCTGGCTTCCCTCTCCTCTTTTTGTCGTTTGTAAACGAAAACAGCACCCGGGAAAGTTTGTTGCATTTTCCGGCTGAACGAAGCAAATACGAAAAAAGGCGCTTGGCCATATGTATACTTTGCGAAAGACCGCAGCTTTTCCCAGCTCATGCAGCCGGTTTAAACCGCAGTCGTTCTGCGCAGGGAAGAATCAGAGAAAATCATTTTCCTTTAGCTTTTTGACCAGATTTCGGTAGTCGGACAAAACGTTGCCGTATATTTGCTGTTCAGGGTCCATCTCGGCGAAAAGCAGCTCCTCCTGTGAGTAGCAGCGCAGTTGTATTTCTCCTTTTTCGGTGTTGAAATGATACAAAAGGAGACTCAGGTTTTGACTGCCGTCCTTACCGTGAACCAGCAGATATTGCGTAGCAGCAAATTCGCCGGTAGAGAAATAATCGATTTGAAATTGAAGGGTACGTCTGTCTTTGGAGCTTCCCGACCGGATCACGCCGCCGACGTTATTCGCGATTTCCGTGATTTGACCATTTCGGTAATCGAGAACCCGTACATCGCCAACGGCACCGTTGGTGACGATGATTTCAACATCCGTTGTTACGGAACTGCCGGAAGTATTCGTTACGGTCGGCCGGATATAATAGGCGAGCGGTTTTGAGTCCTGATTCGAAAGGTAGGAGAGCAGAGTGATGAGAAGAGAACAGAAAGAAATGAAAAGAGGGAGGACAGACAAGACCGTGGCAGCGGAAATCTTCGGTTTCTCAATCTTTCCTTTTTGTTTACGTACCTGTTTGCGTTTTTTCATGAAGTAAAGCCCTTCCGTTAAGTGTTCGGCAGCCAATAAAAGCTGTATTGCTCTGGTTATATAGGAAAACAGAATAAACTGTCAAATGATCGTGCGAAAATTCGAAGTTTGTGCAGCAAATCTTTTTCTGACTCCATAGCGTGCAATGGCACTTACCTAGTGCGAAAAAATTTTTAAAAATTCAGATGTAACTATTGACATTACATCTGAATGATGCTATGCTTAAGATGTAATAAAAATCATTACAACAATTTGCGTGTATCCGGGTGGATGCGGAAAGGTATGGTATAAAATGAACAGAATTGTAGAAGAGCTTAAAAAGACAGGCACATTCTTTGTCGCGACAGAGGACGGCGATCAGCCGCGCGTGCGGCCGTTCAGCAGCGTGATGGAATTCGAGGGCAAGCCGTATATCTGCACCAACAACACGAAGGGCTGCTATAAGCAGATGATGGCAAACCCGAAGGTTGAGATCTGCGGTATGGGGAAGGACGGCACATGGGTGCGCGTTTGCGGTACGCTGCGGCGCGACGACCGCGATGGGGCCCGTGCGGCTATGCTGGCGGACCCGACGGGCCCGAGCAATCTTTATACGCTCGGCGATGGTATCTTTGAGGTTTTGTGTGTAGAAGATGCGGTTTGCACGAAGTATTCCTTTACCGGCGCGCCGGAAGTGATCCGCTGAGCAGAAAGGATTTAAGAGATGGCATGGAGCGAAGAAAATAAAGTTTTGCAGGTGCTGGAACAGTACAGGCATGCCGTACATACGCAGGAGGCGGCGGATTTCCTGCCGCTTTGGGCAGAAGACGGAGAAAATGTTTTGATCTCTCCGGCAGGGTGCTTTTTGGGAACGCAGTCGATCTATGAGGATTTCCTGCTGGGACGGATCCGCAAGGCGTATACAAAAATCGATTTGATTTCCAAAGAAGTCGCAGTCCGGAAATTGACGGATACGGTCGCCGTCGTTCTGTTCTCCTATTACACGGATTGTATTCGCCGGGAAAGCGGCGAGCCGTTCGGCCTGGAAGGATTGGAAACGCAGGTCCTCCGAAAAGAAGGCGAATGCTGGAAGCTCGCGCATATACACTATTCCGGCAAGGCGATGGGATGATGCGCTCCGGGGTATAAGCGCGCCGCCCCGCGGCATACTACAGCCGGGGTGATTGCTTGTACTACGAAGACCTGGATGCGCTCCTTGCCGGAAGCAGCAGCGCGCGCCGTTATTTTCTGGCTTTGCCGGTAGAGCTGCAGATGGAGCTGCACACGCGGAATAAAGCGGTTCATTCTGCGGAAGCGCTCCACCGGCACGCAGAAGCCGCCGCGGATTATGCCAGACGCGTATGGATCAGCCGCGCCTTGCTTTAAAACCGGCGGCACAAAGCAGGAATGAACGAATGCACACCGATGCCATCGCATGGCTTATATGCGGTGTACCGCCCTGACTTTGCGGTTGAATCCTTTGAATTGCAGGTATTGTCCTCGTGCCAATGCCTGCAATTTTCTGTATAGCCGTATAAGGAAGATGCTTTTCAATTGAAAACAGTACACAGGCATAGCCTAATGCAAGCAGTGACTGAAAACCCATACATTTGATTTTAATATACATAATATATTTAAAATGTATTTTACATATGGATGATTTTATGTATAATGAAAATTGAAATACGGGAGGGAATCGAACACCATGAAAAAGCTGCCCACTTTTCCGGAAACAGGCTCTGTGCCGAAACGAAGATCGGAAGCGTACTGGATCGCGTTGCTTTTGACATTGTCCGGTGGACTTCAGGATGCATATACGTACAGCTTTCGCGGAAAGGTGTTTGCAAACGCGCAGACCGGCAATGTCGTGCTGCTGAGCGCGAACCTGCTCCGCGGCGCGTGGGGAGAAGCGCTGCATGATCTGGTCCCGCTGGGCGCGTTTGTGCTGGGGACCATGGCGGCCGTGTGGATCGGCTCGCCGGCCAGTCGTCTGCGGCTTTTCAGTGGGGAGCATCTGATTTTGCTTTTGGAGGCCGGCATCCTGTTCTACGTGGGCTTTATTCCGGCGGGAGCCAACGACGCCGCCAACGCGCTGGTTTCCTTTTCCTGCGCCATGCAGGTGCAGACCTTTCGGCGGATGCGCGGCAATCCCTATGCCAGCACGATGTGTATCGGCAATCTGCGCAGCGGTACGGAGTCGTTTTGCCTGTATATCCGGACAAAGGAGCGGAAGCATCTGCAGGCGGCCTTGCAGTATGGCGGCGTGATTCTGTGCTTTGCGGTCGGCGCGGGAATCGGCAGCGCGGCGTCGCAGATTATAGGCGCTGCGGCGATCTGGCTTTCCAGCCTCTGCCTGCTGGCGGTTTTTCTGTTCTGCCTGCTGGATTACCGCCGGACAGACCTGTGAGCGTGAGGCGTCGGGCACCTGCGCTTGCAGCCTCAGCCCCAATGCCTGTACGCTCTCCTGCCTTGCCGACCGGCGCTTGGAATGCGGACGGGAAAAACGAGGCGCGCCCGCAGCTTCGGGCGCATAAACCGCGCGCGGCTTGACAAAACTGTGATCAGGCGTTATCATAATAAAAACGGATTTTGTCCGAATTTTTTGAGAAAGAAGTTGTATAAGGTATGAGCGAAAACTGCACGCACGATTGCTCGAGCTGCGGGGAAAATTGTCCGTCCCGCCAGCAGCCGGAGAGCTTTCTCGCGCCCATGAATAAGATGAGCAAGGTGAAGAAGGTGATCGGCGTTGTCAGCGGCAAGGGCGGCGTGGGCAAGAGCCTTGTCACCTCCATGCTGGCTGTTACCATGCAGCGCCGCGACCTCAAAACCGCGATTTTGGATGCGGATGTTACCGGCCCGTCGATTCCGAAGTGCTTTGGCATCAAGGAAAAGGCGCAGGGCTGTGAGGACGGCCTGTTCCCGGCCAGCACGAAGAGCGGCATTGAAGTGATGAGCATCAATCTCCTGCTTGAGGACGAGACCTCGCCCGTCGTATGGCGCGGCCCGGTGATTGCCGGTGTGATCAAGCAGTTCTGGAGCGATGTGATCTGGAATGAGGTGGACTGCATGTTTGTCGACCTTCCTCCGGGAACCGGCGATGCGCCGCTGACCGTGTTCCAGTCCATCCCATTGGACGGCATCATCATTGTCACTTCTCCGCAGGAGTTGGTCTCCATGATCGTTTCCAAGGCGGTCGAGATGGCGCAGATGATGAATGTGCCGGTGCTCGGTTTGGTTGAAAACTACAGCTATGTGCAATGTCCGTGCTGCGGCGAGCCGTTTAAGGTGTTCGGTGAAAGCCATATTGAAGAGGTTGCGGCGAAGTACGGCCTGAAGGTGCTGGGCAAGCTGCCGCTTGACCCGCAGATCGCCTCGCTGTGCGACCGCGGCGTCATTGAGCTGTTTGAGGGCGACTGGCTGGATGCTGCGGCGGACGTCGTGGAAGCGGCGCACAAAGACGCGCAGTAAGAAATTTCAAAAAACGGTTGACAAGGCGCGCCGAAGCGAGTATTATAAATAATAATCTGACAAATTTATACTCCAAAAGCGATGACGAAGACGGCACGGTCTGTTTTGTTTCAGAGAGTCGGCGGCTGCTGCGAGCCGATACAGAAAGCCCGAATGCCCATCCCTTCCGAGCTGAAGGCCCGAAAGCCATGCGGCGAGTAGGCGCTTTCCGAGACGTGCTGCGTGAGTGCATAGGGCTTTTGAAGAGCCCGAAGAGTGGCTTCTGCAAAGAAGCAATTTGAGTGGTACCGCGGATTTTCTCCGTCTCAAAGCGATTTGAGACGGAGTTTTTTTGTGCCGGGCGCAGAAAATTTGCTGCGCATTGAAAGACTATTAAGGAAAGGACGGATTGAATTGTCAAACGAAACACAGACTCCCGCAACAGAACGAACAGACCTGAAAACACAACTGGCAGAGGTGGCGGAGCGAATTCGCACCATGCGTGAGATTATGGGTCTTTCCGAAGAGGAAATGGCGCAGCGAACCGACGTTTCTCTTGAGGACTACAGAAAGTACGAGCTGGGCGAGAGCGATTTCAGCTTTACCTTCATCTTTAAGTGCGCAGAGCGCTTTGGCATTGACCCGACGGATCTCATCAAGGGCGTCAGCCCGACGCTTTCCACCTACACAATATCGCGCCGCGGCGAGGGCCTGCCGATCACGCGCCGCCGCGGCTTCAATTACCTGAACCTCGCACCGCTCTTCAAACAGAAGACCGCCGAACCGTTTTATGTCACCATGCCGTATAACGAGGCGGAGCAGAAGGTAGCCATTAAGCTCTCCACCCATCAGGGGCAGGAGCTGGATATCATCGTCAAGGGTAAAATGCGCGTGCAGGTCGGTTCCCACATAGAGGAGCTGGGCGAAGGCGATACGATCTACTACAACAGCGGAACGCCGCACGGCATGATCGCTGTCGGCGGCAGTGATTGCGAATTTTACGCGATTGTCATGCGTCCGGGCGAGGAGATGGCGCCGGAAAAGGATAAGTTTGAGGGGATTATCAAGGCGAAGATGGCCCGCGCCGAGCGCGAAACCGTTTCCAGCCCGTTCGTGCATACCACGCTGGATGAAAACGGCATTCTCAAAACCATCGACTTTGAAAATGAGGAAAAATTCAACTTTGCATTTGACATCGTCGATAAAATTGCCGAGAAGGACCCGGATAAGCTCGCTATGCTGTGGCTTTCCAAAAATCATGAGGAGCGCCGGTTCACCTTCGGCGACATGAAGCGCATGTCGAATAAGACGGCAAACTACTTTAAGTCTCTCGGCATTGGACGCGGCGACCGTGTCATGCTGGTGCTCAAGCGTCATTACCAGTTCTGGTTTGCGATCCTTGCGCTGCATAAGCTCGGTGCGATCGTCATCCCGGCGACGAACCTGCTGATGGAGCACGATTTCGATTACCGCTATAAGGCGGCGGGCGTGAAGGCGCTCGTGTGTACCGCGGACGGCCAGGTGGCGGATGAGGCCATGCGCGCGGCGAAAAACAGCGATACAGTCCAATATTTGATGATGGCGAACGGTGCACGCGAAGGCTGGCTAGACTTTGACGCGGGCGTCGCAGCGCAGAGCGATGTGTTCGAGCGCACGGAGGACAGCGCCTGCGGCAGCGACCCGATGCTGATGTTCTTTACCTCCGGTACAACCGGCTATCCGAAGATCGCCGAGCACAACTACAAATATGCGCTGGGACACTATATCACCGCAAGGTATTGGCATTATGTCAACCCCGACGGCCTGCATTTCACAATTTCCGACACCGGCTGGGGCAAGGCGCTCTGGGGCAAGCTGTACGGCCAGTGGATGTGCGAGGCGGCGATCTTTACCTATGATTTTGACAAGTTCGACGCGCACGACATTCTGCCCATGTTCAAGCGGTACAACATCACCACGTTCTGCGCGCCGCCCACCATGTATCGCTTCTTCATCAAGGAGGATCTCTCAAAGTACGACCTGTCCTCCATCGAATACAGCACGACTGCCGGTGAAGCGCTGAATCCGGAGGTCTTTGAGCAGTGGAAGCGTGCGACCGGCCTTTCGATCTACGAGGGCTTCGGCCAGACGGAAACCACGCTCGCCATCTACAATCCGGTCGGTTCCGTGCCGAAGAGCGGCTCCATGGGTATCCCCAGCCCGCTGTACGACGTGGATCTTGTCCTGCCGGACGGCACGCCGGCGCCGGTCGGCGAGACGGGTGAGATCGTCATCCGCACGGACAAAAAAACGCCCTGCGGCCTGTTTATGGGCTATTTCCGCGATGCGGAAAAGACCCGCGAATCCTGGCATGACGGCCTTTACCATACCGGAGACACCGCCTGGCGCGATGAGGACGGCTATTTCTACTATGTTGGCAGAACGGATGACGTGATCAAGTCCTCCGGCTACCGCATTGGGCCGTTTGAAATCGAATCGGTGATCATGGAGCTGCCGTATGTGCTCGAATGTGCCGTCACCAGCGCGCCGGACCCGGTGCGCGGCCAGGTGGTCAAGGCGTCCATTGTGCTGACAAAGGGCACCGAGGGCACCGAGGCGCTCAAGAAGGAAATCCAGACCTATGTCAAGGCGAATACGGCGCCGTATAAATACCCGCGTATCGTCGAATTCCGCGACGAGCTGCCCAAAACCATCAGCGGCAAGATCCGCCGTGTCGAGCTTAAGGGCTGAAAATAACATTCTCCTGATTACGCCGCCGTGCAGCGCCTGCTGTGCGGCGGCGCCGCTGTATTCAAAGATTATTTACGCGGCATTCATATTTTGATCGAATGCCAAATCTATACTATAATTGATATTTTATGCAGAGAGAGAAGAGAAAATGGAAAATGAAGATTTCTGCCTTTTCCGGAATGGCTGCATCCTGATGATCGTCAACCCCTGCGCGGGCCGTATGCGGGGAAAGCGGTATGCGGACATGCTGGAATCGCGCATGAAGCGCAGTGGCATACAGATTGAACGGTGTGAGACAACAGAGGAGGAGAACGGCGCGGGCTATGCCGCGTCCGCCGCAGCGCGGGGCTGTACGCGGATTATCTGCATCGGCGGCGACGGCACGCTGAACGCCGTGCTGAACGGGATGCTCGGCAGCGGAAAGGCGCTGCCGGTCACCTATATTCCGGCGGGGACAACGAATGACTTTGCGCGGACGCTGCAGCTTCCGAAGCGGATTTCCTCTATGCAGCGCATGCTGACCGCCGGGCATGACAGGAAGCTGGATGCCGGGCGCTTTAACGACATGTATTTTTCCTATGTGGCCTCTTTCGGCACGTTTACGAAGTGCTCTTACGCCACGCCCCGGAGCATGAAGCGCGTGCTTGGGCACCTCGCCTATGTGCTTGAGGGGATCAAGGACATTGCGGCGCTGGAAGCGCGCCCGCTGTCCGTAAAAACGGATGAGGCTGCCTTTGTGGGCGAATATGTATTCGGCGCGTTCAGCAATACGGTATCCATCGGCGGCATGCTGCATTATGACGGCGATATGGTGGATATGAATGACGGAAAACTGGAAATGCTTCTGATTCGCAAGCCGGAATCTCTGGGAGAGGTTCACCGGCTTCTTCGCGCACTGCGCAGCAGCAGCTTTGAGGACCCGCTGTTTGATTTTGCCGCTTCCTCCGCATTTCGGCTGCACAGCGCCTCCGGCTTCGATTGGTCCATAGACGGCGAATACGCCGCAGGCGGCCGCGATGTGGCGATCTCTTGCGTGAAAAGTGCCGTGCGCATCACGGTTCCGGCGAGAAAAGATTGATTTTTCAGGAAAAACGTGTATAATAGCAGGGGGTTATACGACAGACGGCACGAGTCTGTTTTCGCATAGAGGGAAGGAGGTATGGCTTTGGCGGCTGTATCTACGAAAAAAAAGGTTAAAATGTCGGAGACGATCAGCACGATTTTCCACGACCATATTGAGTACCGCAAGCAGATCGTCAAGCTGGCCGGCTCTGATTTGCGCCGCACCTACCGCGCTTCCGCGCTCGGATGGGCATGGGCGGTCATCAAGCCGCTTGTCACGATTTTTGTCTACTGGTTTGCGTTTTCCGTCGGTTTGCGTCAGGGCGGAGACGTGGAGGGCTATCCGTTTGTCCTGTGGCTGATCTGCGGCATTGTGCCCTGGTTTTATATGAGCGAAATGCTGACGCTCGGTACGGAGTGTATTCTGCGGAACCGCTATCTCGTCACGAAGATGAAGTATCCGGTTTCAACGATTCCAACCTTCACGAGCATTTCCAAATTTGCCGTGCATATCCTTCTTGTCCTGATCACCATCGTCATTTTCATGCTGACCGGCCATATGCCGACGGTCTACATGCTGCAGCTTCCGTTTTACATGCTGTGCAATTTCCTGTTTTTCACAGGCTGGGCGCTGTTTGCAGCGCCGATTGCCGCGATCAGCACCGATTTTTCCAATCTCGTCAAGTCTTTTGTCACAGCGGTATTCTGGCTTTCCGGCATTCTCTGGCAGGTCGATTCCATGCACAACCGTCTTGCGCACCAGCTCTTGATGCTGAATCCGGTCACGTTTATCTGCAATGGCTACCGCAACTGCTTTATTTATGAGACGTGGTTCTTCGAGCAGCCAAAGCGGCTTTTGTATTTTGCGGTTTGGCTCGTCGTGATTTATGCCCTCGGCTTTTGGAGCTATCGCCGCACGCGCAGCGAAATGGCCGATGTGCTTTGAGGCCGCGGCAGTGCGCTTCAGATATTCGATTCTCTGCGGGATGGGGTAAAGCGTGTGTCCCTCGGAAAGGTAGAGGATGATTCCTATGAATGATATTGCAATTCGGTTTACCGGCGTAACGAAAATTTATAAGCTGTATTCGAGCAGCCGAAAGCGGCTTTTGGGGCTGTTTTTTAAACGCGTTCCCCACAAGGAAAAGAAGGCCGTGGTCGATATGAACCTCACGATCCGCCGGGGCGAATCCGTCGCGGTGCTCGGGAGAAACGGCGCGGGAAAATCGACGCTGCTGAAGATGATCACCGGCGTGACGTTCCCGACAGAGGGAGAAATCGAGGTCAACGGGATCGTCAGCGCCCTTTTGGAGCTGACGAGCGGCTTTGATCAGGAATTTACCGGGCGCGAGAATATCTACCTCAAAGGGCGTATCCTCGGCCTGCATGACGAAGAGATCGCGGCGCTGGAGCCGGAGATCGTGGAATTTGCGGAGCTGGAGGAGTATATTGACCAGCCGGTGCGCACATACTCAAGCGGTATGAAGGCGCGCCTCGGCTTTTCCATCTGCGTGAACATTCATCCTGAAATCCTCATTGTGGACGAGGCGCTTTCCGTCGGAGACCGCGCATTTCGGGACAAATGCGTCAAAAAGATTCAGGAGATCATGCAGGGCGATATCACGATGCTTTTTGTCACCCATGCCGTCGATATGGCGCGGGCCTTCTGCAAGCGCGGTGTGGTGATGAAGGCGGGGCGCGTCGTCTTTGACGGGAATATCGATGATGCCATCGATTATTACAATACGAAATATTGATGCCGGTTCCGGTACTTGAAAGGGAGATTTGAATGAAAAAACTGCTTGCTCTCGCGCTTGCGGCGGCACTGACGCTTACGCTGGCCGCCTGCTCTTCCGGTGAGAGGGAAAAATCCATTTCCGGGGCA
>JAHZCM010000080.1:6924-9358 GCA_019422905.1 Oscillospiraceae bacterium | reverse complement strand
GCAAGTGCGAACAGCCCTTTCAGATACTCCCCGCACAGCTTCATGCCCCGCTCCCACGCAGGCCGGCTCGGGGAATCCGGAAACGCAAGGCAGAGCGACTCCAGCGCCTGCACAAAGGAATGGTCCCGCCCCTGATGCGTGAAGTGCACAATGGTGCGGTGCGATTCATCGCGGTAGAAGAAGCCGCGCATCGGTATCCCCTCCGTACCGGTCTCCTGGCAGGCGAGCAGCTTTGCACCGAACGTCTCCGCCTCCCGCGCGAAGGCCTCGTCCGGATGGCACCGGCAGATCGAGGACGCCGCCCAGGCCGCCGCCGCATAATACTGTGAAAGACCGCTGTTCAGCGTATGCTCCCACATAACCGGATACTCGACGCCCTTTTCCTCAAAGCGTGCCTTCGCAAACCGGTAATCCTCCTTTGCGGCCCGCTCGCACTTCCATGCAAGCTCCGGATCAACATCGTGGAATGCAAGCGCCGCCTGCGCCTCCACCGCCGCGCAGAAAAAGTTTTGAAACGCCTGATTGTGCACGCGCGTCTCTACGTCGTCGATGTTGCCGATCAGACCGTCCGTCCAGAGGCCAAGACCGACGCTCGACGCGCGGTAGCCGTCTCCAAAACGGCTTTTCAATGTAAACTCTAGGCCCCAAAGGCCCTCCTCCAGCAGGCGCTGCCTGAGCAGCGGATCATCCGTTACGCGCCCGGCAAGCTCCAGAATCTCCTGCGCGACCTCGGCAGTTTGCAGCATCTGCTGCGACATGTCACCCGCATCGTGCCAGCCGCCGCCGAAAGAGAGCGTCAGGCCCTTGTGACGCGCAATAACGTCCGTATGGCAGCACCCGTGCTTGCCCGGCACGGGATATCCGCACCGTTCACAGAAAATAAAATTGATCGCCTTCCAGATCGTACTTTCCATGACCTTTTCGCCGATCTCAAACGGGGAGGTCTCCGTATCGCCGAGCTTTAAACGGTACATCCCAGGTTCGGAAAGCTCGCTGAAATCCAAAACCGCAAAATCCCCCCGGCTGTCCGAAACACGCTGTACCGCCTTTTTCAGGACCGGCTCTTCGGCCTCGTTCAGCACGGAGAATTCCTTTTCCACACCGCCCGCGACTGCCGTTTTCCGGCCGCCGCACGCATAGCCGGACATCGAATAGGCAATACGGTTTTCGGCGCATGCCCAGCCCTTTTCTTTTTCCGCCTGCGCCACGCGCTGCAGCTCAAAGCCGCAGAAATCAAATTGGAACGTATCGCCCGTCGTCGTGTCCTGTCCGTCCGCATCCATGGAAACGCGCAGCTCTGTCACGAAATCGCGCGGCAGAAGCGCAAATTCCCAGATCACAAGGTTCCACTCGTGATTCACGAGGTTCGCAAGGTGCTGCCCCTCGCGCAGATAGACGTCCGGAACCGGCTGCTTCCCCTCATTTTTCACATGGACGCGCAGGTGTACGCTGTGGCTGCCCGGGGAATCCGGCCTGACCCAGAACGCCACGCGGTTATAGTCTCCCCAGTTTTCGCCTGAAAAAGCAAACGCAAGCTGGCTGCGAAACTGCGGCAGCGTCGCACCGTCGTTGTACGGTGCGGTGGCGCGCGTCGTTGGCGCAGTGATACGGATTGCCCGTCCGCCGTCTCTCCCCGCGCCGTCCAAAACGGACATCCCGCCGCTGCCGCTGTGCACCGGCAGCGTTTCCGCGCCGTTCCAAATCACCCGGCGCGCGAGAACCGCCTTTTTCTCCTGTCCGGCATGCAGCGAGCGTTCCGTGTGCAGCGGAAGCGGCGCATGGACATACCCGGTATGCATCAATTCCTGTTTAAACGTCTCATTCATTGTTTAACTCCTCCGCCAAAAACTCGATAAAAACAGTCTACCATTTCCGGCATCATGGCGCAAGTCCGAGACGGGAATCTCAGCAGAAAAAAAGCCTTCGGGCGTCCCCAAAGGCTTTCAGACCATATTATAAACGGCGTGTCAATCCAGAATGCAGTCGAAAACGCTGTCCTCAAGCCCATTCTTGAGGTAAACGCGCGTGACGCGCTTGGAAATGCCGCAGACCAGCTCATAGTGGATCGTATCGATTTGCTCTGCAAGCTCATCGACCGTGATTTCCCCATCGCCGTCCCTGCCGATCATCGTCACCACATCGCCCACCTGCGCGTCCGACACCGCCGTCACGTCGATCATACACTGGTCCATGCAGATTTTGCCGAGGATCGGGCAACGCACGCCGTGCACCAGAATGGACGCACGGCCCGAAAGGCGGCGCGGATAGCCGTCCGCATAGCCGATCGGGATCGTGGCCACGCGGATGCGCTCCCCCGCCGTATACGTCCTGCCGTAGCTGATATCCGAGCCGGGCTCGATTTCCTTGATGTGGGAAATAACCGCCTTAAGGCTCAGCACCGGATGAAAATCATCGTGGTGCGCCACATCCGCCG
>JAHZCM010000080.1:0-6914 GCA_019422905.1 Oscillospiraceae bacterium | reverse complement strand
CCGTACAGGATAACGCCCGCGCGCACCATATCCATGTGGCTCACCGGATAATCGAGCGTGGCGCCGCTGTTGGCGCAGTGGTGAATCGGGAAGGAAACGCCGCGGCGCTCGAGCGCATCAATCAGCGCCGTAAAGCAGCCGAACTGCCGCATCGTATACGCTTTGCCGTCCGCGCCGCCGTCGGCCACAGAAAAGTGTGTGAAGATGCCCTCCGGAATCAGTCCCGGCAGGCGGCAGGCCCCGGCAATCTCTTCAATCGCCGCCATATCGCGGCGGATATCCTGAAAATAAAAGCCGAGACGGCTCATGCCGGTATCCACCTTGATGTGGATCTTCACCGAAACGCCGCTTCGCACCGCATGCTCGGACAGCGCCGCGCAGTATTCTGCGGAATGGGCACACGGGGGGCCGCCGTTTTCCGCAAGCAGCGCGGCAGCCTGCGGCGGCGTGTAGCCGAGCACCAGCAGCGGCAGGGAAATCCCCGCGCGGCGCAGCTGCACCGCCTCCTCAATATTGGAAACCGCCAGCCAATCCGCGCCGAGCCGCTCGTATTCCCGCGCAAGCCGCACCGCGCCGTGGCCGTATGCGTCCGCCTTGATCACGCAGCAGAGCATCGGCTTTTCGCCGATTCGCCTGCGGATCACCGCAAGGTTGTGCGCCGCGGCGTCGAGGTCAATCTCCGCCCACGTTCTTTTCTGTATAATCTCCATAAGCCAAAATCCCTGTTGATACGGCTGCGCGGACAAAACTGCCCGCGCAAGCCGAATTTCATATCTTACTTAAAGTAGCGCACGCCGCTTTCAAAGATCTGCTGATCCTTCTCACCCGGCACGTTGAAATAGAGGTTCTCACCCTTGCGCTCGCTGTGGCCCATCTTGCCGAACACGCGGCCGTCCGGGCTTGTGATGCCCTCAATGCCGCACACGGAGCCGTTCGGGTTCCACGTGATATCGCCGCTCACCTTGCCGCACGGCGTGGTATACTGCGTCGCGATCTGCCCGTTTTCAATCAGTCTCCTGAGCGCCGCGTCGTCCGCGACAAAGCGGCCTTCGCCGTGGGAGACCGGGATCGCAAACACGTCGCCGGCATCGACGCCGGACAGCCACGGAGACTTCGTGTTCGTCACACGGGTGTAAACCATGCGGGAGACATGGCGGCCGAGCGTGTTGAACGTCAGCGTCGGGTCGTTATCCTTCAGCTCGACGATCTTGCCGTACGTGACAAGGCCGAGCTTGATGAGCGCCTGGAAGCCGTTGCAGATGCCGAGCACAAGTCCGTCGCGCGTATCGAGCAGATCCGTAACCGCCTGCGCGATCTTCGGATTGCGGAAGGTCGTGGCGATGAATTTGCCGGAGCCCTCGGGCTCGTCGCCGCCGGAGAAGCCGCCCGGCAGCATGATGATCTGCGCGGAGCGGATCGCCTTTTCCATGCGGTCGATCGTGTACTCAATGTCCTTCGCGCTGAGGTTCTGCACAACAAGGATTTCCGTTTCTGCGCCCGCCTTTTCAAACGCGCGCTTTGTGTCGATTTCGCAGTTTGTGCCCGGGAATACCGGGATGAACACCTTCGGCCTTGCGGTCCGGATGACCGGGGAGCCGGTATACTTTTCATTTTGGAGCGGCACATCATATTCTACGGCGACGGTCTCCGCCTTATTCGCAAAAATCTTCTCGAGCTTGCCGTTCCAAACCTCGGAAAGCTCGCCCACATCGAGCGCCGTACAGTCGATATCGATCTTGCCCGATTCATTGATCACGCCGAGCACGACGGAATTCAGGTTTTCCGTCACGTCCTTCAGCGCCGCCTGCTCCACCTCGACGACGAGAGCGCCGGCCTTCGGTGCAAAGAGCAACGCCGGATCCTGCGCGTCCGTGTTGAACACAAAGCCCATCCGGTTGCCGAACGCCATCTTCGCAACGGCAGCCGCGGCGCCGCCCTCCTTGACGACGTGCGCGGAAACGATAGCGCCGTCCTCAATCATCGCGAGGACATCGCCGTAAAACGCCTTGAGCGCCTCCCAGTTCGGAAGCTGCGTCTCCTCGTCCTCCGGAATCGGGAGCAGCACGCCATAGTTGCCGGCATACTTGAAAGCGCCGGAGACCGTCGCGCTGGCTTTCGTCATCGTAACGGCGAAGCTGACGAGCGTCGGCGGCACGTCAAGGTCCTCAAAGGAGCCGGACATGCTGTCCTTGCCGCCGATGGACGGCAGGCCGAGATTGAGCTGCGCGGTCAACGCGCCGAGCAGCGCCGCGGTGGGCTTGCCCCAGCGCTCCGGCTTATCGTGCAGGCGCTCAAAGTATTCCTGGAACGTGAGGCGCGCATTCATCGGGTCCGCGCCGACGGCAACGAGCTTCGAAAGGCTTTCCACCACGGCATAGGCCGCGCCGTGGAACGGCGAGAAGCGTGCGATGCCCGGAATATACCCGTACGCCATCGCGGTCGCATCGTCGGTTTCTCCGGTGAGAAGCGGAATCTTCGCGACCATCGCATCCTCGGGGGTTAGCTGGTACTTGCCCGCAAACGGCATCAGAACGGTGCCCGCGCCGATCGAGGCGTCAAAGCGTTCGGAGAGGCCCTTCTGGCCGCAGACCTCCAGGCGGGAAAGGTTATCGACAAACGCCTCCTTGAGCGGCTTGCCGGCAAGGCAGGCCGGTACGGCGTTCCTGTAGTTATTGGCTTCGTCGGGCGCCGCGATGTACGCATCCGCATTCTGGGTCACGCCGTTCGTATCGAGGAACGCGCGGCTGAGATCGACGACGCGGTCGCCGCGCCATTCCATTTTGAGCCGCGGCTCCGCCGTGACGACGGCGACAACCTGCGCGTCGAGGTTTTCCTCCTGCGCCTTCGCGCGGAATTTCTCGACGTCCTCCGGGTCCAGCACAGCGGCCATGCGCTCCTGCGATTCGGAAATGGCAAGCTCGGTGCCGTCGAGGCCCTCATATTTCTTCGGAACCTTGTTCAGGTCGATTTCCAGGCCCGGCGCCAGCTCGCCGATCGCGACGCAGACACCGCCCGCGCCGAAATCGTTGCAGCGCTTGATCAGCGTGGAAACCTCGGGATCGCGGAACAGGCGCTGAATCTTGCGCTCCGTCGGCGGATTGCCCTTCTGGACCTCTGCGCCGCAGACCTCGATGGATTCGAGCGTATGCGCCTTGGAGGAGCCCGTCGCGCCGCCGCAGCCGTCGCGGCCCGTCGCGCCGCCGAGCAGCACGATGATGTCGCCGGGCTTCGGCTCCATGCGCACGACGTTCGCCTTCGGAGAGGCGCCGATCACCGCGCCGATCTCCATGCGCTTCGCGACATAGCCGGGGTCGTACAGCTCCGTGACCTGGCCGGTCGCGAGGCCGATCTGGTTGCCGTAGGACGAATAGCCCGCAGCCGCGCCGGTCGTAATCTTTCTCGTGGGCAGCTTGCCCTTCAGCGTATCCTGGAACGGGATCGTCGGGTCGCCGCTGCCGGTGACGCGCATCGCCTGATAGACGTACGCTCTGCCGGAAAGCGGGTCGCGGATCGCGCCGCCGAGACAGGTCGCCGCGCCGCCGAACGGCTCGATCTCCGTCGGGTGGTTGTGGGTTTCATTTTTAAACTGGACGAGCCACTGCTCGGTTTTGCCGTCGATCTCGACCGGCACCTCGATGGAGCAGGCGTTGATTTCATCGCTCTCGTCCAGGTCGTTCACCATGCCGTGTTTTTTGAGGTATTTCGTGCCGATCGTCGCCATATCCATCAGGGAAACCGGCTTGTTTTTGCCCACATACAGCTCCTCGCGCGCCGCGAAATATTCGCCGAGTGCCTTTTCAATCGCGCCGCTGAGCCTGCCCTTTTCGATCTCGATCTTGTTGAGGCGGGTCAAAAACGTCGTGTGGCGGCAGTGGTCGCTCCAGTATGTATCGATGACGCGCAGCTCCGTGACAGTCGGGTCGCGGTGCTCCTCGTCGCGGAAATAATCGCGGCAGAACGCGAGATCGTCGAGCGTCATGGCGAAGCCCATGGTGCCGTAATAGGCTTTCAGCTCCTCCTCGCTCCATGAAATCATCCCGGTTACGCGCTTCACGTCCGCCGGATATTCGATCTTCATATCGAGGGATTCCGGCTTTTCCATCGAAGCCAGCCGGGATTCGACCGGGTTGACGAGATACGCCTTGATTTTGTCCATTTCCGCATCGGAAAGCGCGCCCTTCACGGCGATCACCTTCGCATACGCCACCTGCGGGCGCTCGCCCTGCGTGAGCAACTGCACGCACTGGGAAGCGGAATCCGCGCGCTGATCATACTGGCCGGGCAGATATTCCGTGGCAAAGACCCGATAATCCTCTCCCACGGTGTAATTTTCATCGTAAACATTGTCGACATTCGGCTCGGAAAGAACCGTGCGGGCCGCAGCCTCGAATTCCTCGCCGGAAAGCCCGGAAACGTCATAGCGGTTCAAAATGCGCAGATCCTCAATCGCCTTGAGGCCGAGGTTATCGCGCAGATCCGCCATCATGTGACGGGCCTCAACGTCAAACCCCTTTCTTTTCTCCACAAATACGCGTGTGACCATAATATTTTCCTTCCTTATTGAATTTTGACAGGCCTTGCGAAGCAAAATCACGATTTAAAATCGCGAAAGTCACAAATTCGCAGACTGAAAACAGGTTTTCAGTCTCCCTCACGTCTGCCGCAAAAAAAACGGCGTATGTGACAAAATAATCTTTCTCTATTTTATCACACGCGCCGTATAGAAGCAAATATAGATTTATAAAAAAGGGTGTCCCTTTTCCACGTGATTTTGTGCTATTTTTTTCGCATGTTGCGGATTTCGTCCGCACTGAGCGCCACGGTATGCTTGATCGGTTTCCACTCTATATTCGTAAAAACCGCATAAATCATGGAAATTGCATACGTAAAAACGAAAACCGGAAACAGCAGCACACCGACAAATTTCATCCGCGTGGAAGCGTGAATCCGCTTGCGCTGCGTAATGCAGGTCACCCCGCCCACAAACCAGAGGGTCATCATCGAGCCGAGCAGGCCGGTCAAAACCGAAAGGATGCAGATATCCATGTCCGGCGTCCGCGTGGCAATCCCGGCCACCGCCATGATGGTATTGAAAACGATCGTCGCACAGGTCAGCACAAGGCACGGAATGTTGTTCATAATCATATCAAAGCAGGCAAAGTTGCCGTCCACAAGCATCTTGCGCAGCATTTTAAAGCCATAGCGGCTGAACACCTGCAGATAGCCCTTGATCCACCGGGCGCGCTGCATAAAGGACTGCCCGAGCTTCGTCGGCTGCTCGTCATAGATCACGGCGCTCTCGCAGTATCCCACCGGCGTGTCGTTCAGAATGCAGTCCACCGTAAACTCGAAGTCCTCCGTCAGCAGAAAATGCTTCCAGCCGCCGTTGCGGCGCGCAATCTGATTGCTGAACAGGAACCCGGTTCCGGAAACACAGCTACTGGTGCCGAGCATCATGCGCGGGCGATTGAGCTGTGTGGCCTCGCGCAGGAAAAACAGCGAATATCCGGCGCTGATCCAGTTATCACCGAAATTTTTCGAATTGCGGTAGCTTGTTACAACCTCATAGCCCGAATCAAAGACCTTGTTCATCTCCTCGATGAAATGCTCGTCCAGGATGTTATCCGCGTCGAACACAAAGAAGCCCTCAAAAGCGTTTTCTCCGTACCGTTCGGAAATTTCCTTCAGAAGGAACTTCAGCGCATAGCCCTTGCCGACGGCATATGGATCCCGCCGCTCAAAGACAACGGCCCCTGCCTCCCGCGCCACCGCCGCCGTATTGTCCGTGCAGTTGTCTGCAACGACGAAAATATCGATCAGCTCCGAGGGATAGGACTGCCCGCGCACGCTCTGAATCAACTGCGCGATCACGGTTTCCTCATTTCGCGCTGCAATCAGCACACCATACCGGTGGTTCTTTCGGGCGGAAAACACTTTCGGCTTGCGGCAGAGCGCAACCGCCAGATACACAGCCTGATACGCATAGCAGACCATAAACAGGATTGAAATGACAAAATTGATGTAGGATAATGTTCTCATAGCCGATATGAACTCCTTTTCTTTCAGCACCCCTTCCAGACGGGCGGCACTAAGATAAATCTCCTTTTTCAAAACACGGTTCATTATTTGTTCATACTCTGTTTACAGTTTACATTATACGGCAGTCCATTTAAATAAACAATAGGAATTTGTCATTCTTATGAGTTTTGTAAGAAAATTTAAAAAACAAAAAAAATTCCAAAAAAGGTGTTGCATTTTCCGACCGGATGTTATATAATACTCAAGCAGCAGAAAATGGGCGCTTAGCTCAGCTGGCTAGAGCACCTGCTTGACGTGCAGGGGGTCAGCGGTTCAAGTCCGTTAGCGCCCACCAAAAAAGTCCGCATGAACATTATGTTCTTGCGGGCTTTCTCTTTTTCTGTAATACACAAAACAACACACTTTTATTTTTCCGCCGTGCAGCCCGCGCCGAAATGTCTATTTTGCAGGGCAGTATCCTGCTAGCGTGATGCTGAACCCAATCCACGTCTCTGCCTTTGTGGGTGCGCAGACTTTTTTATTATAGAAACCGCCGGCTCTGCCGGCAGCGGTATCCCGTAAAAGCGCTTTCGCTTCAAGCGGCAGGCAGAGGAGCTGCTGATAAACAAACAGGTTAGCGAAAAGGCTTGTACAGTGTGCAAATCGCCTGTTTTTGGGCAGCAGGGCGGTTAGATACAAACGAAAAAATACTCCTTGCGCCTCAAGACGCCATAAGATGCCGGACGCTGATAGACCTTTATAGGGTTCTGCTCAAGCCACCTGCTGCGTGCAGTCGTAAGATAAAGGCAGACACATGGAAAACCACGATGATGTCTACCTTATCTCCCGAAAGCGTACACCGCACATAATAGTTGTGCCATGTTCCTCCTCCGTTT
>JAHZCM010000079.1 GCA_019422905.1 Oscillospiraceae bacterium | reverse complement strand
AGACTATCACCGCTGGTACAGAAAATTTAAACTCGCGGACTGCGATGGCGGCAGCGTGCCTGCACCGGAGCTCAGCGATCTGATTCTTTCCACAAATGACGCGGTCATCGCCGCGCACGCCGCTTGCGTGGCGGCGGAGAGCTTCGGCATCGGCTCCTGCTATATTGGAGACATTGTCGAAAACTTCGAGACGCACAAAGCGCTTCTGAATCTCCCGGCACAGACGGCGCCGGTCTGCATGCTTGTGTTCGGATATCCGACGCAGCAGCAGA
Organism: Oscillospiraceae bacterium; assembly: GCA_019422905.1. GTDB lineage: Bacteria > Bacillota > Clostridia > Oscillospirales > Acutalibacteraceae > Hominenteromicrobium. The sequence continues at coordinate 9,608 of JAHZCM010000079.1, read as the reverse complement.
AGGAAAGAAAGCAGCCGACACGTTTCGCGAAAAGCTCCATCGTCTTTGAAAACAAATACCGTGAGCTTTCCGAGGACGAGCTTCTTGAAATGATGCCGAACGACCGCACCAAGGCCTTTTATAACCGCAAGTACGTCTCTGAATTTGCGAAGGAAATGGTACGCTCCACAAAAGAGATTTATAAAAACTGGAATTTAAAGGATTGAGCAAATGCTGCATATCGGATGTCACCTCTCCGCCTCCAAGGGCTATTACGCCATGGGAAAAACAGCGCTCTCCATTGGAGCGGATACCTTTCAGTTTTTTACGCGCAATCCCCGCGGCAGCCGCGCAAAGCCGCTGGATCTTGCAGACGCTGCAAGGCTGAATGCGCTTGCTGCGGAGCACCATTTTCCGGTTCTGCTCGCTCACGCGCCGTATACGATCAATCCCTGCTCTGCAAACCCGGATACGCGTACATTTGCGCTGGAAACCATGCGGGATGATTTGGCGCGTTTGGAAGCGACGCCGCATAACCTCTATAATTTTCATCCCGGCAGCCATACGGGTCAGGGAATTGAAACCGGAATCGAGCAGATTGCAGAGACGCTCAACGCCATTTTAAAGCCGGAACAGACGACAACCGTATTGCTCGAAACCATGGCCGGCAAAGGCACGGAGGTCGGCTCCCGCTTTGCGGAGCTGCGCGCGATTCTCGACCGCATTTCGCTCGGCAGCCACGTGGGCGTATGTCTGGATACCTGTCATATTTTTGACGCGGGGTACGACATTGTGCATGATCTTGACGGCGTTCTCACAGAGTTTGACCAGACAATCGGCCTCGATCGCCTGCGGGCTGTTCATATCAACGACAGCCTTTTCGGGCTTTCATCCCACAAGGATCGCCACGCCAAAATTGGAGAGGGCAAAATCGGCACGGAGGCTTTCTCGCGCATCATCAATCATTCTGTGCTGCGCCGCCTCCCCTTTTATCTGGAAACGCCGAACGAGCTGGACGGCTATAAAGCTGAGATCGAATTGCTCCGCAGTCTTTATCACGAATAAACCAAAGCGACGCACAGGTTCTCCACCCGTGCGTCGCTTTTACTTTTATTCTTCTGCCTGTGGCAGCACTTTTTTGCAAGCGTATGCTGAACAATCATACGTAAGCCGGAGATAAAGACGCAGCGCCAAAACGGTTGTTTTATCCCCAGCAGCCGAACCCCTTATTCTGAAATCAACAGGAAGTCTCAAAATCGTAATACGCTTTCAGACGCAGATATAGGGCGCCAGCTTTTCAAGCAGTGCATCGCCGATTCCCTTGACCTCCCGCAGCTCGCCGATATCATAAAACGGGCCGTTCGCTTCGCGGTATTCAATAATCCGCGCGGAGAGCACCTCCCCGATTCCGGAAAGCGACTGAAGCTCCTCTGCAGAGGCCGTGTTGATGTTAATCCGCTCCGAAGCCGGCATGGAAGCCACAGCCGGCTCCGTATCGCCCGCGGCGGATTCCGGCGCCAGCGCGGCATACTCCACGACATAAGGCTGCAAAGGTGTTTCCGAGGAAAGCACACCGTAAATCACCAATGCGCAGCAGATGAAAAACAGCGCAACCAGAGCCACCGTTCTGTGAAAGCCGAGCTTCATTTCAAGCCTCCGTTCGCAGTGTCTTCAAAAAATCGGTAAAGTAGGCAGGCAGCGGCGCTTCAAATTCCATATAGGCACCGGTCCGCGGATGCATAAAGCCGATCAGGCCCGCATGCAGGCATTGCCCGTTCAGCGCGGCGATAACCTTCTTTGGCCCGTAAACCGGATCTCCGGCGACAGGATGGCCGATGTACGCCATATGCACGCGGATTTGATGCGTCCGCCCCGTCTCCAGCCGCAGCCGAAGCTGTGTGAAGCCCACGAAATTCTGTGCCACAAAATAATGCGTCACAGCATTGCGTGCACCGGGCGACTGCACAACCGCCATGCGCTTTCTGTCTTGCGGATGGCGCGCGATCGGCGCATCGACTGTGCCGTCCTCCCTGACGCGCCCATACACCACGGCGCGGTATTCCCGCGTGAAGCTGTGCGCCTTGATCTGCTCCGCCAGGCAGCGATGCGCCATATCGTTTTTGGCGACGATCAGAAGGCCGCTCGTATCCTTATCAATGCGGTGCACGATACCTGGGCGGATCACGCCGTTGATGCCGGAGAGCGAATCGCCGCAATGGTAGAGCAGCGCGTTGACGAGCGTCCCATCCGCATTGCCGGCTGCGGGATGCACCACCATCCCCTTCGGCTTATTGACGACGAGCAGATCCGCATCCTCATATACGATATCCAGCGGAATATTTTCCGCGCACACATCCAGCGGGCGCGTAGGCGGAATTTCCACTGTGAGCACGGCGCCCAACGGCAGCTTCGCGCTCTTCTGAACCGATGCGCCGTTACACTTCACGTTGCCATCCGCAATCAGATTCTGCACGGCGGAGCGCGAAAGCTCCGGCATTGCCGCCGCAATGGCCTTATCCAAGCGCATGTCCGGCTCCGTGATCGTGATTTTACGGCTCTGCTCTGTCATGATTTTCTTCCGGTTCGTCCTTTTGCCGTTCTTTCTTATCCTTTATGAAAAGATACCATACGGCAAAAAGGATGGCGCCCACAACCACACAGCAATCCGCAAAATTGAAAACGTAGGGAAAGAACATCACATGGATGTAATCCACAACGTAGCCGAACGCAAAACGGTCAATCAGGTTCCCGATGCCGCCGGCCGTCACCAAAATGCAGGCCGTATAGGACAAAACCGTGTGGTGCTTATAGCGAAACAAAAAGACGATAACTGCCAGAGAAAGCAGAAGCGTCAGAATCATGATCACCCATGAAAGCCCGGAAAAAAAGCCAAAGGCCGCGCCCGTATTTTCCAGATAGGTGAACTCCAGCAAGCCCGGAATACAGGTAATCTGCCCGATCGGTTTTAAATTTGTGACAACGGTCAGCTTGATAAACTGATCAATCGCCGCAAGCGCGGCAATCAGAAACAATGCAAGAAATGGCAAAGAAATTCTCCTTACAATCCGAAAGGCGCAAGCCGGGCAAGACCGGTTTGCACCTTGGGATTCGTTTATTTTTTATGAAAGCACTTTGGCGCAACGCTCGCAGAGATCCGGATGCTCCGGATCTGCGCCGACCGTATCGGAATAGCACCAGCAGCGCATGCACTTCTCACCCGCTGCCTTTTCGACAAGAACCGAAAGGCCCATCTCCTCATCCGTATGCGTGCCGCCTTCGCCGTTCACGATCTCCGTCTGCGAGACGATGAACACGGTAGAAAGCTCCGGCTCAACGGACTTGAGGAAATCGTAAAGCTCACCGGTGCAGTACAGCGTAACCTTCGCATCGAGCGACGCGCCGATCTGCTTTTCCGCACGGGCGGTTTCCAAAGCCTTCTTCACAACGTCGCGGATCTCGTGAATCCTGTCCCAGCGCGCGACAAACGCATCGGAAGCCTGCTCGCCGGTCCGCTCACTCGTGCACTTGGGCATCTGATTATAGATGACATGGCGCGGATCGCTGTCACCGCCGTGCGGCATGCTCTGCCAGATTTCATCCGACGTGAACGCAAGGATCGGCGCAATCATACGGGTCATCGCATCCAAGATGATATACATCGCGGTCTGCGCTGCGCGGCGCTCCGGAGAGTCCTTCTTCTCCGTGTACAGGCGGTCTTTGATGACATCCAGATAAAAGTTGGACATGTCCACCACGCAGAAGTTGTGAATCGCATGGTAAACCTGATGGAACTCAAGGGCCTCGTAGCTCTCGCGCACCTTGAGAATCAACTGGTCGAGACGGTTCAGCGCCCATTTATCGATTGAAAGCATGTCCGCCACGGCGACGCTGTTTGTATCGGGATCAAAGTCGGAGAGATTGCCGAGAATATAACGCGCCGTATTGCGGATCTTCCGGTATGCGTCGGAAAGCTGCTTGAGGATTTCCTGGGAAATACGAATGTCTGCATGGTAATCCGAGGAAGCGACCCACAGGCGCAAGATGTCCGCGCCGTACTTGTCGATGATTTCCTGCGGCGGGATACCGTTTCCGAGCGATTTGTGCATCGCTCGGCCCTGTCCGTCAACCGTCCAGCCATGCGTGCAGACCGCCTTATACGGCGCTTTGCCGCGCCATGCGATGGAGGTGAGCAGCGAGGACTGGAACCAGCCGCGGTACTGATCCGCACCCTCGAGGTACAGGTCCGCCGGCCAATGGAGATAATCGCGCTCTTCGCAGACGGCAGCATGCGTAACGCCGGAATCGAACCAGACGTCCATGATGTCGTGTTCCTTCGTAAACGACGTACAGCCGCACTTTTCGCACTTGAAGCCTGCGGGCAGGATCTCCTCCGCGCTCTTTGTATACCACGCATCGGAGCCTTCCGCACGGAAAAGATCGGCCACAACCTGCATGGCCTCCTTGGAGATCAGCGGCTCGCCGCAATCCTTGCAGTAGAAAATCGGGATCGGAACGCCCCAGCGGCGCTGGCGGGAAATGCACCAGTCATTGCGGTCGCGCACCATGGAGGAAATGCGGTCCTCGCCCCAGCCCGGGATCCACTTGACGTCCTTGATGGCTTCAAGCGCCTGATCTTTGATCGCATCGACGGAACAGAACCACTGCTCCGTTGCACGGAACAGAACCGGCTTCTTGCAGCGCCAGCAGTGCGGGTATTGGTGGATAATTTTCTGAAGTGCGAACAGGCTGCCCGTCTCTTCAAGGCGCGCGGCGATAACCTTATTCGCCTCGTCCGTCGTCAGGCCCGCAACAAAATCGCCGGCCTCCGCCGTCATTCTGCCGTGACTGTCCACCGGGACGACAACCGGAATCTCTGGGTAGTGGTTGTGGCAGACGTCATAGTCCTCCACGCCGTGGCCGGGCGCCGTATGGACACAGCCCGTACCGCTTTCCAGCGTGACATGATCGCCGACGATGACCAGAGAGGCGCGGTCCAGGAAAGGATGCGCCGCCTTCATATACTCGAGCTCGCTGCCCTGCAGCGTGCCGAGAACCTCATACTCCGTTTTTCCGGTGGCCTGCATGGCGGATTCCGCCAGCGCCGTTGCCATTACATAGCACTCTTCACCGGATTTCAGGAGGGAATATTCAAATTCAGGACCGACGCAGATCGCCACATTGGCCGGCAGCGTCCAGGTCGTTGTCGTCCAGATTACGAAATATGTGTGCTCAAGATCGGCGCCGAGCTTTGTGAGCAGACCCCTATCGTCCGTCACACGGAATTTTACATAGATGGAATGGCACGGATCCTCCGCGTATTCGATTTCCGCTTCCGCCAAGGCGGTCTCGCAGTCCGGGCACCAATAGACCGGCTTCAAGCCCTTATAGATAAAGCCCTTTGTAGCCATCTCGGAGAAGATCTCAATCTGCTTTGCTTCAAATTCCTTGTTCAGCGTGATATAAGGGTTATCCCATTCTCCGATACCGCCGAGGCGCTTGAAGGAATTGCGCTGCTCGTCGAGATAATCGAGCGCATATTTGCGGCAGAGCGCGCGCAGCTCCACATCCGACATCGCCGCAGCATTCGCAACGCCGGCCTCGCGGCGCGCCTTCAGCTCGGTCGGCAGTCCGTGCGTATCCCAGCCCGGGACATACGGCGCTTTAAAGCCGGACATATTCTTATAACGAACGATAAAGTCCTTGAGTGTCTTGTTCAGCGCCGTACCGAGGTGGATGTCGCCGTTTGCATATGGAGGACCGTCGTGCAGAACAAAAAGCGGCTTTCCCTCATTTTTCTCCAGTACCGTCTCATAAACATGATCCTCGTACCATTTTTCGAGCATCACAGGCTCCCGCTTCGGGAGGCCGGCCTGCATCGCAAAATCGGTCTTTGGAAGATTCAATGTGCTTTTATAGTCCATGTAACCTAAACCGTGCCTTTCTGGTGATTTATCTTCTTTTAAATTTTCCCTTTTTCTTTGCCGTATCCTCAATGCCGAACTCCAGTGTGCTGAACAGGGATTCCTTTTCCTTCTGCAGCGTTTCCGGAATGTCCGCATAAGCGTTCAGGTCCAGACCGATGCCGTTGAACTGCTCCTGGATATACGCGTCCTTATCATACGGCTGTGCAGTGGGCTTCGCAGCGGGAGCGGGCGCAGACTTTTCCAGAACCGCAGGCTTCTCCTCAACCGGTTCTTCCACCTTGGCGGCAGCGGGGATCGGTATTTCCTCTTCCTCCGGCTCCTCCTCGATGCGCTGCGGAATCTCCGCAGGCTCTGCCGTTACCGCTACGGGGCGGGAAACCGGCTGCGGCTCGTCTTCAAGCTCCTCCGAAAAATCATATTCCGGAATCTTTTCGATCACAGCGATGTGCTCACGGTAAATATCATAAAGCGAGGCACGGAATCTGGTGACCTCGCGCTTCATGGCTTCCAGCTCCTTCTCCTTTTCGGCAATCTGTACCTTATAGGATTCGACGAGGTTCTGCGACTTTGCCTTTGCCTCCGTGAGGATCTTTTCCGCCTTTGCATTGGCATCCGAAACGATTCCCTCGGCCTTTGCCTTCGCCTCGCGAATGGAAGCGCTGCCGAGACGCTGCGCGCTGAGAATCGCCTCCTTAATGCCGTCCTCCTCTGCGCGGTATGCTTCGATCCGCTCGGCCAAAATAGAAAGCTTCTCCTGCAGCTCCGCATTTTTTGCCGTCAGCTCCGTAACCCGGGAACCGCTTTCTGAGGTGCGGCTTTTAATCTCCGCATTTTCCTTGGCAAGTGCGGTAACAGTTTCCAGCACTTCATCAATAAACTGATCTACATCATCCGAATTATATCCGGAAAAATTCGATTTTCTGAAGCTGACTTCATTGATGTCCTTAATCGATAACATTGTAAGCCTCCTATATGTATTTTCTGCATTTTATGGACAGACGGCCCTTTTTGGTTTTCGGACCGAGTGAATCGATAATATAGCGGCCGCTGCGGCGAATCGAAATAATATCCCCTTCGGCAACCCGCGCGGATGTGGAAGCCGCCTCCCGGTGATTGACGGAAACAAAGCCGCTTACGATCATCTGCGCAGCCTTCTCGCGGCCTGTGCCTGCAAGAAGCGCAACCAAGCAATCCAGCCGCTCCGAAGCAATTACACCGCTGACAGGCTGGAAACTGTGCGCCGGCGGCAGCGGCTCCGAAAAGCCCTCCGTAATCCGTACACCGACGCGGCCGATCTTTTCAATCTGCGACAAAAAGTGCGGCGCAAGCTCCGTCTTTACAAACAGAACCGCGCGCCCCGCCTCGGACAGAATATCCCCCACCGAAGCGCGGACAACGCCCTGCGCCAAAAAGGAGCCGAGAAAATCCCGGTGCGTCAGTACGTCCTGCTTCCGGAACTGAACCGTCAGCCCGCAAAGCGGAAACAGCGTTTCCTCCGGCTCCAGATAATCCGGAAAAACGCCGAGCATCACGCGCTCCGCCTGTGCCCAGCCGCCGAAAAAAATCCAGTTCCGCGCATGGATGCGGCGCAGGATATCCTCCGCCTCGGCACGCTCCGATAAATCGAGAAAGCCCATGAAAGAAGGGCGCTTTTCACCCAGACGCACACAGTCCGCAAGTTTTGCCTCAAACAGCTTTTGCTCCTGCGCGCCCATTAAAAATAGACGCCGTTATGCTCCAGCTCGTCCATGACCTCGTCGCCGCTTAAATCCACATTATACGGCGTAATGATGAACGTGCTCGTGGAGACACGCTTGATCTTGCCGTCGTTCGCATAAGCCACACCGCTCAGGAAATCCAGAATACGGCGGGATTCCTCCTTCTGCGTTTTCTCCAGATTCAAAATCACGGTATGTTTATTGTTCAGCTCGTCGGCGATGGCGCGCGTTTCCTCGCCGAAGGAAATCGGGCGGAACACGACGACCTGCACGTGCGCTCTCGAGTTGATGTTGACGACGCGGCTCGACCCGCCGGAAAAGGATGTGCGGCGCGAAGAAGTCCCTTCCTCACGCTCCTCATAGCCGGAGGAAGCGTTTACCGGCTCCTCCTCGTAATACTCATCATATTCATCATCCGGGGGATTCCACATTTTCTGAATCTTTTCAAGCAAACCTGCCATTCTATCAGTACCTCCATAATTTACGGATATATTCTTTGACCAAATAAAGCGGAACCTACGCGGACCATAGTGGCCCCGCACAGGATCGCATCCTCATAGTCTGAGGACATGCCCATCGAAAGGCAATTCATACTTACATTATCTATTTTTTTCGCCCCGATGTCAATAAAATATTGCTTCATTCGGGAAAAATAATTGCAAAGAACCGCTTTTTCGCCGCATACCGGGGGGATTGCCATCAGGCCGTCTACCTGAATATTGGGGAAGCTGGAAATTTGTTCCAAAAATGCTTCCAGCCGCTCCGGCTCAACGCCGCCTTTATTTTCTTCTCCGCCGATATTGACCTCAACAAGGATACGCATTCGACGCCCGTGCTTTTCCGCAAGCCGCGAAATCTCGCCTGCGAGCTTTACGGAATCGACCGACTGGATGCAGTCGACCTTATCGACAATGTATTTGACCTTATTCGTCTGCAATCGGCCGATCATGTGGCCGGAAACGCCCTTGCCCCAGTCAATCTTCTCATATTTATCCATGAACTCCTGCACGCGGTTTTCGCCGATGAAGCGCAGCCCGCAGCCAATCGCATGGTTGATCAGCTCAGCAGGCACCGTTTTGGTCGCCGCCAGAAGCGTGACATCCTGCGGCCTTCTTCCGGAGCGGATGGCCGCCTCCGCCACGCGCTCCGCAATCACCTTATAGTTTTCCTCCACGCTGACAAAGCGCGGATCAGAGCATTTTTCCGTCATATAGATCCGTCCCTTCCACAACGACCTCATCATAAAGCCGAATCGTGCTGCTTGTCACAAGCTGCTCCCGTTCCGAGGCCGATAAGCTGATCTTACAAATCGCATAGCCGTTAATCGTCGCATCGCTGAAAATCTGCACGAACCGCAGCCGGCTGCCGGATTTCACGTAGACGCCCTTGACATTTTCATAGGTCACATCCACTTCGTTGCCGTTTGCGTCCGTTTCCTGCACCACGATATCGCAGAAATGGATCGCGCTTTCCTTCACAAGCACGCCCGAATAGCTGCTGATGTTGAGGCGTATAGGCTCCTTGCGCGCCGCCGCAAGATCGCTGTTCATATAACTGCACCGGAGAATGACCACGGCTTCCCCGGTTTCCGCATCGCGGTTGATTTTTATGACCTCCGCCGGTATCTCCTCGGCGGATGCGAACGGCATTTCCACCGTGACGTCCGTTGTGCGGTCCAAGCGAACCAGATCGTTTTCTGTGACGATACAGGCGATATACCACTGAAAATCTTTTGAGATCTTACCGATATAGTCGGTGTCCTGCGCGTCGCCGGATTCATCCTCCACCAAGGCATGCATATCGCTTACGGTAAGCGACGTAACATCCTCCACGGCAACAGCGTTTTCATAACCGTCCACCGTGCGCACAAAGTAACCCGCCGACGGGGATTTTACCGAGCCCGTACTGTCCGAGGCAGACTGGGAAAGCGAAATCCGCTCAGCCTTCAGCTCTTCAATATGCGCCGGATCCTCATCGCCGCTTTCCG
>JAHZCM010000078.1 GCA_019422905.1 Oscillospiraceae bacterium | reverse complement strand
GTGCGGTGTATGGTGACGCCCTGCACGATAGAAGCAACGGTCTCCGCCGCGGCGGAGAACCGCGTGGAAATCAGGCTCGGGGAGATCGACTGCACGGCGGACGGCGTTTCCGTCTGCGCGGAGACACAGGCCGTACGGTATGGCTCCGTCGGTGAGGAAAAGCCGCACACGGTAGTCGCCGGGAATACGACATACCGCGTGACGATTTCGGGGCTGGACGCACCGCCCGCCGTTTTGGAGCTGGAAAATTTTGCGGCGGACATTTCCGGCGTACGGTATGTGCCGTGCGTGTGGCGGAGCATCAGGGCCGATCAGGTGATTTTTGAAGCGGGCGGCGTGGAGCGGCTCTGCACGGAGGAGAGCGGAGATGCATAGGATAGTAGACAGAGACCGAACGGCGCGAAGGGCGCATCGTGCGCCGGAGCAGGCCGCACAGCGGAGTCGGACGCCGCATATATGGGTCTGACGGGGAGGAAAACGCGATGACAAATTTAATGCCGATGCGCTTTGGCGATTTTGAATTTCCGGTCAATCCGGCGGAGCTGCATGTGGAACACAAGGCGATGCTTCGGGAAAGCGTATCTCCGCAAGGTGTGCAGCAGGTGCGGCGCGTCGGCACCTATAAGCGGCGCGTATACGGCAAAGGGTATTTTACCGGAGAAGATGCGATGGCGGATTATCTTCGGCTGGAAACGCTGTTCGGCGAGGTGCGGACGCTGTTCCTGCCGGGGCGCGCGCCATTTGAGGCGGTGCTCAGTGAGCTGACGCTTTCCGGCGTGCAGGCAAAGCAGGTGGTCGCGTACAGCTTTGCCTTTGTGGAGACCGGCGATGCGCCCGCGGGGCTTTCCGGGCAGACATTCCGCGCGCATGGCGGGGAAAGCCTGTGGGACTACGCGTACTTTGCCGGGGTTTCGATCGACGCTCTGGCGCAGGCGAACCGGCATATCCGGTGTATCGGGTCGCTTGAGGCCGGGGAGGAGGTGCATATCCCGTGATACGCGCCGTATTTCAATTTGCGGGCGATACGGAGCAGGCGGCGCCCGTACCGCCGGCCGGCATCACATTGGAACGGGACACGGACGCCCCCGCCGGCCGGCTGGAGCTGACCTTTGAAAGCGGTGCCGCGCTTTTTGGCAGAGAGCCGTGCGGCGTGCGGCTGGAACGCGGCGGCACGGTGCTCTTTACCGGTGTCATAGACGAGCATCGGATATGTCTGGAGGGCGGTGCGCGCGAGGAGCTTTTTTCTCTGCGCAGCCGTGTGGCGCTGCTGCAGGACAGCGAGGCGGAGCCGGGAACGCTGCGCATGCCCTCCCTGCGCCTGATGGAACAGCGCTTTCTTTCACCCTTTGGCATGAAAGCGGAGGACGGCGATTTTTCGCCGAAGCAGGGGGAAATGATCGTTGAGAAGGGGACAAGCTGCTGGAACGCGCTCTGTGCCTTTTCCGAACGGTTTTTGCGCTGCACACCGTACGGTACACGGGCGGGAAATCTGCGCTTTGCGGCGCGGACACCCAAAAGACTCCGGCTGCAGGCAGTGCGCTCCATAGAGTACAGCTACAGGCCGGAGATGCAGATCAGCCGCGTTGTGGTGCAGAGCACGCGCACCGGCGCGTACAGCGCGGTATTTGAAAACGATGCGGCGGAAATTCCCCGCATGCGTTACCGGGCGGCGCAGGAGGGACAGTCCCCGCGGGAAATCATAGAAGCCGGCGAACAGGGCGCGTTTGGCGTGCGCGTTGTCTGCGGCGGCTTTGTGGATGCGGAGCCGGGCGATGTGTGCGATTTTTCCGGGCTCGGAAGCGCATACCGGCATATGCGGCTGACCGGCATGCAGTACAGGCTTGTGCGGGGGATGGAGGAAACGGAGCTGCGCTTTGAACGCGGCGGGACGGAAGGGGAAGGATAGATATGCAAAACGGATGGACAAGAGCGGCGGGAGGCGCGAAAACCGGCGTCGTGACGACCGGCGGCGCGGAGATCGCCGTGCATACGGATATGGAGCGGCGCGCGCCGACGGTTGCCGCGCCCTATGGCATGGCGGTCTGTCTGCCGCAGGGCGAAAAGGTCGTGATGCTGCCGGAAAGCGGCGTGTGCCTCGGCGCAGTCAACAACGCCGAGGGGCTTTTACCCGGCGAGGTGCGGCTGTTCTCCGCGGGCGGTGCGGAAATTCTGCTCCGGGCGGACGGCGCGGTGGTCATCAACGGGCAGGTCTTTCCAAAAGCGGAGTAAAGGAAGATGAAAATGGAAACGGAAATCAGGCTGGAAAACGGCGCGGTATGCGCGAACGGACTTGGCCTTCCGGAGACGGTATACGGTCTGGAGGCCCTCCTGCAGCGGGCAAAAAACCGGTTGAACGCCGTGCGCGGCGGCTTTTTGTACGACTTATCGCTTGGAAGCCGCATCCCGCAGGCGGCGCTTTCCGGCAGGCACGCCACAGAGCAGGCGCTCGGCTTTGCGAAGGAGGCGCTGAAGGATTGCCCGCAGATTGAGGTGCTGCGGGCGCAGGTCGGTGAAAATACCGTGACGCTGCTTTTGAAAACGCCGCTCGGCGAGGGGAGCGTCGACGTACATAGGGAGGAAATCGTATGAGCTTTGAGGAAATCTGCGCGCGTATGGCGGAGGAATACGAGGCGCTTGCCGGCTTTGCGCCGGACGACGCATCCGATGCGGGCATCCGTATCCGCGTGCTCGCAGGGGAGATTTATGCGGCGCTGCACAGGCTGGAAGCGATAAAGGCCGAGTCCTTTCCGCAGACGGCGCAGGGCGAGGCCCTGGAGCTGCACGCGGCCCAGCGCGGCCTGTCCCGCAAGCCGGCGGTGCGCGCGAAAGGCACGCTGGCTTTTTCCCGCGAGACGGCGCTGAGCTATGACGTGGAAATTCCACAGGGGACGGTGTGCGCGGCCTCCGCTGCGGCGGCGGAGTTTGAAACCGCGGAAGCCGGGGTGCTTTTGGCAGGCGAGCTCACCGTCACGGTACCGGCGCAGGCGATACAGGGCGGCAAGGCGTACAATGCCGCGGTAAACACGATCGATACGCTGGTAACGCCTCCGGCGGGCATTGAGCGGGTCACGAACCCAACGGCCTTTTCGGGCGGTTCGGATGCGGAAAACGATGAAGGCCTGCGGGCCCGGCTGCTGCAAAGCTGGAATATCCTGCCAAACGGTGCAAACGGCGAAACCTACCGCCGTGCCGCGCAGCAGGTGCCGGGCGTCTCGAGCGTAAACGTGGTGCCGCGGGCAAACGGCGCCGGCACGGTGGCGGTTTATCTTTATGGAGACGGTGCGCCGGCCTCAGAAGAAACGATTGCGGCGGCGCAGAAAGCGCTCGACGAGCTTCGGGAGGTCAACGTAGATGTGACGGTCGCGGCCGCAGAGCCGGTGGAAAGGCGTGTGACAGCCTATATCGTACCGAAGGCGGGCTGCACCTTCGAAGAGGCGAAGGAAATGTGCGAGGCGGCGGTGCAGTCGTATTTTGCGGGTCTGACCGTGGGCGCGCCCTTTGTGGCGGCTGCCGTGACGGTGGCCATGATGGGAACCGGCGCGCTGACAAACTGCATCCTGCCAGACAGCGTGACCGACTATACGACGGCAGAGGATAAGATCGCCGTGCTGGGCGGCATCACGATTTTGCAGCGCGTGTGACGAAAGGATCGGGGAGCGAGATGACGGAAGCAAAAGAACGGATGCGGCAGATTCTGGAACGCACCGGATTATATACAGGGGAGGACCGGATTCTTTCGGCGGAGCTTGCAGCATATGGCGCGGGTCTGGACCTGCTGCTTGAAGCGGTGGAAAAGCTGCGGAAAAACCTCTTTGTGAGCACGGCGGATGCGGAAGGGCTGACGGCCTTCGAGCGGCTGTTCCGGATTGTGCCTTCTGCGGACAATCCGGAAAACCGCCGGGCAATGCTGCTCGAGCGCGGCAGCGTGACCTGTGCGGACAATACGCGGGCGGCGCTGGAAAAGCAACTGCTTGCAGCGGGTATCCGCGGCAATATTGTGGAGCATTTTCAGGATGGGCTTTACATCAACGTGCATGAGGTGCTCGGCATTTCGGAGGAGGCCGCGGCCGCAGAGGCGCAGACGTTTCTGCCGGCCCATCTGCCGTATGTGCTCGATTTCGGCAAAAATACATGGGATGCGGTGGACGCACGCGAGATGACATTTTCGCAGATGGATCTGAAAAACCGCACGTGGGATGAGATCGACAAGATGTAGAAAGGGGAATGGAGAAAATGGCGGCAAGTGAGAAAACGGAGGTGCTGGGGCTTTCCCTGTGGGCGGGCACGGATAAACCGCGCCGGTCGGATTTCGTGGCGGACAACACGGCGCTGGAAACGCTAGTCGGCGGGCATTTGGAAGACGCGGATCTGCATTTGGACGACACGCGGCGCGCCAGACTGGATACGCCGGTGTCGGTGCGGACCTATACGGGAACGGGAACAGCGTCCAGAGGGCAGTTGTTCAATTTCAGCCCAAGCGCGCTGATTGTATTCGCAGTGGAGAAGGGCGCTTCCGAATACACGGGGAGCTACACGAAGCACTATGTGGGCTTTTCGGCCGGCGGGCAGAGCAGCCTTGGCGTTGTGTTGAACGGCACACAGGTGACGGTTAAGCAGGAACAGGAGCCCGCCGCGGGCAGCAGCGCGGCGGCGCTGAATGAGAGCGGCGTGACGTACGCAATGCTTGCGTTCCGCTGAGCCCGCCGGGAAAAGCCACGGACGAAAACCGGATGCGATAAGAATAAAACGGCGAAAAGCCGGCGCTGTAATCCCAAAATTACAGCGCCGGCTTCATTTCGTATAAAACGTTCCTATTAAATTTTATTGTATAGCGCGGCGCGGAGCGTCAGCCCTGCGTTTCGCCCTTATCCTCGAGCAGCGTGACCGTGACCTCAAATTCCTCGCCGCCCTTTCCGTTTTCGTTCGGGCGGAACAGATGCACCTGCACGGTGTCTCCGGGCGCGTAGCTGAGCAGCGCATTGGAAAGCGCATCCAGCGTGGGCGTTTCAATATCGTCGATAGCGGTGATGATATCGTAGGCCTGCACCTCGGTGCCGATAAAGCTGCTGTCCTCGTCGATTTCACTGATGATGAAGCCCAGCGGAACCTCGTACACGGCAGACTGCATCTCCGTGACGGCGATGCCCTTGATGCCGAAGCGCACGCGGCCCTGTACATAGCCGCCGGAGAGCAGGTCGTCAATAATCTGCTTTGCACCCGTGATGGGGATGGAGAAGCCCATACCCTCGTACTGCTCGGAGACGATTTTCGCCGAGTTGATGCCGACCACCTGCCCGTACATGTTGACCAGCGGACCGCCGGAATTGCCGGGGTTGATGGCGGCGTCGGTTTGAATATAGGTCATGCCGTTGGAGCTGTAGGAGCCGACAGAACGGTTCAGGCCGGAGATGACGCCGCGCGTCAGGGAACCGGAGAACTGCTCGCCGCCCGGATTGCCGATGGCAAGCACCCATTGGCCCATGACGAGATCATCGGAATCGCCGAACTCGGCGGGCGTATAGCCGGAGCCTTCGATCTTCAGCACGGCGAGGTCGGTGGTCTTGTCGTAGCCGACGACGACCGCGTCGTGCAGCGTGCCGTCGTTGGTTTTAACCTGCACGGCGACGGATTTCGTATTCAGTACCACATGGCTGTTTGTGATGATATAGCCGTCCTCCGTGGCGATGATGCCGGTGCCGGTCCCGGCGCCGCTTTCCGTGGTGGTGATGACCAGTACGGTAGAGGGGATGACCTTGTCGTATACGGCGGAGACGTCCAGCTCCTCCCCGGAAGGCACGCTGTGCAGGGTAATGCCCTCCGTGTTCGGGACAACTTCGATATCCGGCAGCTCCGGAGCGCTGACTTCCGGCTCCTCTTCATCGGTGCCCGGTGTATCCGGCACGGAGAAGCCCGGCTGATCGGAGTCTGACGGGAGGGAGCCACCGGCTGTGACGGCGGAATAGACGCCGAAAACCGCAAAGCCGATAACGGAGCCGGCAAATAGCACGGACATAATGATGATCAGCAGCTTGACGCCAAAGGGCATTTTCTTTTTCTTCGGCTCTTCCCGCAGATAAGGATTCGGCATGGCCTGCGGATAGGTGTAGCCGTAATTATACGGATAGGGCTGCTGCGGGGGATAGCCGTAAGGGGGAATTGGTGGAACCGGAGTCTGCGGCTGCGCGGCTGCATTTGCCGAATAATAATTTGCTGCGGGCGTGCCCGGCAGCGGCGCGGATGCGGGCTGCTGTGCGGAAGTATGTGCCGGTTCCTGCGGAGATTGTGCTGCGGCGTTTTCCAGAGGCTCCGCTTCGGGCACAGCGGAAGCATTCGGCAGCGGTTCCGCCGCGGGTGCCTGCGCAGCGTTTGGAAGCGGCTCCACGGAGGGCTGCCCGCCCGTATGCACGGACGGCGCCTCCGTATCGGAGACCGCTTTGTTTGGATCGAATTCACTCATGATTCTGACCGTCCTTATGGTTGGATTTTGGTTCGTCCTTCCCGTGGCCGCGCGGCTCCTTTTTTGGACGCTCCGAGATCACGGCGTCCTCCACGGATACGCTGTAGGAGGCCTTGAGCTTCGGCGCTTCCTGCGGCTTTGGAATATAGAATGAAAAGCGTGTGTATTGATCCACAGCGGAGGCGACCGAAATATCGCCGCCGTGCAGCTTAATAATTGTGCGGACAAGATACAGGCCGAGGCCCATGCCGTTTTTGTCCTGGCTTCTTGACTTATCCGTCTTATAGAATTTCTCAAACACCATGGGCAGCTCGTCTGCCTGAATACCCGCGCCGCTGTTCTCAATGGCCACCGCCACGCGGTCGATGCTGTCGGAAATTGTAAATGCGATATAGCCGCCTTTATTGGTGAACTTCACGGCGTTTTCCACGAGGTTGTATACGACCTGATGGAGCAAATCCTCGTCGCCGTGCACGCGCTGGCTTCCCAATGTATCGAGTCCGCGGATGTCGATCTGCTTTTCGTTGATTTCTTTTTCAAAGGTGAGCACGGTGGAAAGCACCGTTGCAGAAATATCAAAATCGACGGGGCGCAGCTTCAGCTCGCCGTTATCGATGCGGGAGAGATTCAGCATGGTTTTGACGAGGCGTGAGAGCCGCTTGATCTCGTCGGAAACGATGCGCAGGTAGTGGCTCTGGCGGTCGGGCGGAATGGTGCCGTCCAAAATGCCGTCGATAAAGCCCGCGATCGTGGTCATCGGGGTTTTCAGCTCGTGGGAAACATTGGCGACGAAGCTGCGGTTCATGCTCTCGCTGTTTGAGAGGGAATCCGCCATGTTGTTGAAGGAGAGGGCGAGCTGGCCGATTTCATCGCCGGAGGTAACCGGAACGCGGACGGAGAAATCACCGTCTCCAAAGCTCTTGGCCGCGGCGGACATCTGCCGCAAGGGCTTGACGAGCCGGTATGCGAACAGGCCGACCACGCAGAAGGAAAGGCGGAACGCGGCGACTGCGGCAACCAGGAACATCTGGAACGCCGCAAATTGATATTCGGTCAGCGTGCTGGCGTTGGTGGCCGCAAAGACGGCGCCAACCGGCGTCTTATCCTCGGAAGAGGCGGTCAGCGGCACGCCGACAACGTAATACGGAGAATCGTAAATGCCGTTTTTGCGGCCGTTTCCAGAAAAAGAACCCGAGGCGGCCCGCTCAACAATTTCCTTCGGCACCGTGGTAAGCGGCATAAAATTCGATCCCATTGCAGAGTTGCTGTTTGCATAGGCGCCGAGGATTACCTTCCCCTCGAGATCGGTGATGAAAATGTCCGCGTCGATATTCAGGGAGAAAGATTGGATAAACAGGCTGAGCAGCTGCGGTGTTCCGGTGCTGTTGATGTCCACCGCGGAGGTAATCGACGCCATAGAGGCGGCGCTCTGCGTCAAAAGCTTGCGCTTATCGTTTTTGGTGTACTCGGAGAAGGCGACCATCATGACGCTGCCGAGAACGACAAAACTGGAAAACACGATGATCATCGTGATCTTCATGTATTTTCCAAAAAGCGATTTTTGCACGGGACCTCATCCTTTCAGTCCTTGACTTCGAATTTATAGCCCACGCCCCAGACGGTTTTCAGCGCCCACTTGTCGGAAACGCCCTCGAGCTTTTCGCGCAGGCGCTTGACATGGACGTCCACGGTGCGGGAATCGCCGTAATAATCGAAGCCCCAAACCTCGTCCAGCAGCTGGTCGCGGGTGAAAACGCGGTTCGGGTTGGAGGCGAGATGGTAAATCAGCTCCATTTCCTTCGGCGGCGTATCCACCTGCACGCCCTTGACCTTGAGCTCATAGTTTGTCAGGTTGATGGTCAGGTTCTCGTAGCTGACCTCCTGCGTCTGGGCTGTTTCCTTTTTGCCGATGCGGCGGAGCACCGCGTTGATGCGCGCGATGACCTCCTTGGTCTCAAAGGGCTTTACGACGTAATCGTCTGCGCCGAGCTCAAGACCCAGCACCTTGTCGAATACCTCGCCCTTTGCGGTGAGCATAATGATCGGGCACTGGGACTTTTTGCGGATCTCACGGCAGACCTGCCAGCCGTCCAGCTCGGGAAGCATGATGTCGAGCAGGATGAGATCAGGGTTCACCGTGTCAAACATGTGCACGGCCGCCTTACCGTCGTTCGCGATGGCCGTCTCAAAGCCTTCTTTTTCGATATAGAGCCGCAAAAGCTCGCAAATATTTCTGTCGTCGTCCACAATGAGAATTTTTCCGGATGCCATGTTCTGTTACCTCTTTCCTTTTTCTCAGTTTTCGTTCGGGCAGCGAAAATTGCCCGTATCCTCCGCATAATTGGCAGAAGACCACCAGTTTGTACATATTGTAGCTTTTTATTGCGTCAAAAGCAAGAACAAAAGGTGAATATTCTGTGACGGCAGGCGGGGCCTCTAGCGTCTCCGGCAGCCGCGCGTTAGGGCGGCTGCCGCCGGCGATGCCGCGGCCCGCCGGGGCATGCGGATGTTTCTTGCCGTACAAGCAGTTTATAGCAAATAGACAAAAAAGCACGGGAATTTGCCGTGAAAGCTGTTTTTGAACGGGGTGGAGACAGCTTGCAAAAATCGGGAATTTGTGCTATAATACAACAAATAAACGCTTTATTTTCGGATGCTTCGCCGTATGCCGGCGGAGCATCTTCCATGCAAGAAAGGATTGAGTAAACATATGGAAACCAAATCCGAAACTACAGCTGGCCAGAACCGCATGGGGTCGGCGAAAATGCTGCCGCTGATTTTCACAATGGCCTTGCCGGCGATGTTCTCCATGCTGGTGCAGGCGCTGTACAACATTGTGGACAGCTACTTTGTCGCGCAGATCAGCCAGAATGCGCTGACCGCCATTTCCCTGGCGTTTCCGATTCAGAACCTCCTGACCGCGTTTGGCGTCGGCACTGGCGTGGGCGTCGGTTCGTTGATCTCCCGCCGTCTCGGTGAAAAGGATCAGGCGGCCGCAGACAGTGCCGCCACGCACGGCGTCGTCCTTTCCGTCCTTACATGGGTGGTTTTCGCGGTGGCCGGCGCGCTGACCGCGAAGCCCTTCATCGCCATGTATACGCAGGATGCGGAAGTGCTCCAAATGGGCGAAACTTATCTGACGATTGTGACCGTTGCCTCCTTCGGCTTCTTTATCGCAAGCTGTATTGAGAAAATGCTGCAGGCGACTGGCAATATGATCCTGCCGATGGTGATGCAACTGGTCGGCGCGGTAACCAATATTATTCTGGACCCGATCATGATTTTCGGCCTTTTGGGCGTTCCGGCTATGGGCGTCACCGGTGCCGCGGTCGCCACGGTAGCCGGCCAGATCGTTTCGATGATTGTCAGCCTCCTGATCCTGTTCCTCAGCAAGCATGCCGTGACGATCCGGTTTAAAGGCTTTCGGTTTCATGCCAAGACAATCCGCGATATTTATATTGTCGGCGTGCCGAGCATCATCATGTCCGCGATCGGCACG
>JAHZCM010000077.1:7273-10039 GCA_019422905.1 Oscillospiraceae bacterium | reverse complement strand
TCTGCCGCTTGGCCTGTGGCTCGTTTTTGCGGGGCTTTTGCTGCACGGCTTCCGGTATCAGGACGGGGAGATCTGGTCAAGCCAATGCACCTACGGCGACATGAGCATGCACCTTGGGTTCATCACAAGCATCGCGGAGCAGGGGACTTTCCCGCCGATGTATTCGATCCTGCCCGGCGAAAAGCTTTCCTACCCGTTCCTTTCGGACAGCATTTCCTCCAGCCCTTACCTGCTCGGCGCGCCCTTGCAGCTCGCCTATTTCCTGCCGATGCTTTTTGCGGCGGCGCAGGTCTTTTTCGGCGCGTGGATATTCCTGCGCCGCTGGCTGCGCGATACGGCGAAAACAGCGCTTTCCATGGTTTTGTTTTTCCTGAACGGCGGCTTTGGTTTTGCGTATTTCCTCACCGGCCTGCAAAACGGGATCGGCAATTTTACCCGTATTTTTACGGAATTTTACGAAACGCCGACGAATCTCGTGGGGGAGAATATCCGCTGGGTCAACGTGATCGTGGATATGCTGCTGCCCCAGCGCGCGACGCTTTTCGGCTGGGCGGTTCTTTTCCCGCTCTTATACGTGCTGTACAGGGCGGTTTATGAACGCTGCAGGGCTTACTTTATCCCGGCGGGTGTTTTTGCCGGTGCAATGGTCATGATCCACACGCATTCCTTCCTCGCACTCGGGCCGATCTGCGGCGTCTGGCTGTTTTTTGCCCTGTGCCGCCGTGTCTTTCCGAAGGAAAAGGGCAAACTACTTCGGACGGCGAAGCGTGTGGCGGCCGTTCTGCTTGCCGTCTGTATTTTGGCGCAGCTTGTGGTTCCGAATGTGTTCGCGCGCGATTCCGCCGTGTTCCTCATGCTTGTCCTTCTGGCTGCCGCCGCTTTTCTCGCCGTGCTGGCCGTGTTGCTTGTCATGGCGGTGCGTCGCGGCTTCGGCGCAGGGCTTCTGAGAACGTGGGGCGTGTTTCTCGGCATCGTCCTGCTGCTCGCGGTGCCGCAGCTTTTGACGTGGACGTTCACCCAGACGGATTCCGAGAGCTTTGTGCGCGGCTGGTACAATTGGGGGAATCTGCAGGACGGCTACCTTTGGTTTTACCTTGTCAATCTCGGTGTGTTCGGCGTTTTTGTCCTGCCTGCGCTGTTCACCGCAGACCGGCGCAATTTCACCGTGGCGTCGCCCGCCGTCATTCTCTGGTTTGTCTGTGAATTTGTCGTGTTTCAGCCGAACACCTACGACAACAACAAGCTGCTGTACGTGGCGTATTTTCTGCTCTGCCCGGTAGTCGCCGGGTATCTCGTCGAGCTGTACCGCCGGCTCAGGGGCCTTCCGGCCCGCCGTGTGCTGGCGGGCGTGTGCCTCGTATGCTGCACCGTTTCGGCGTGCCTCACGATCGTGCGGGAAAGCGTCGCGGGCTACTGCCTGTACGGCAGTGGCCAGTTGGCGGTCGCCGAATATGTATACGAGAACACCGAGCCGGAGGACACGATTCTCACCGACATGCGCCACAACAACGAAATCGCGGCGCTCACCGGACGCAACATCGTGTGCGGCTCCGCGAGCTACGTGTATTTTCACGGCCTTGATTACTGCCAGCGTGAAAAGGATATGGAGAAGATGTTTCAGAACCCGCGCGAAAGCCTGCTGCTTTTCAAGCAGTACAGCGTGGATTACGTGATGGTGTCCGCCTTTGAAATCAACAATTTCAGCGCGAACGAGACGGAGCTTGCTGCGCTGTTCACCTGTGTATACGACGAAGACGGAGTCCGGCTCTACAAGGTGCCGGAGCTGTAAAGGAGATGACCGGAATCATGCAGAGACTTTCCGATATTTCGACGATCCGCGCGGTCATGGAGAAGAACGGCTTTCAATTCTCCAAGGCGCTCGGACAGAATTTTCTGATCAATCCCTCCGTTTGCCCGCGTATGGCTGCGCTGAGCGGCGCGGCGGACTGCGCGGGCGCGGTTGAAATCGGGCCGGGCATCGGCGTTTTGACTTATGAGCTGTCGCAGGCGGCGAAAAAAGTGGTCGCCGTTGAGCTGGACAAGCGGCTTCTGCCGGTGCTGGACGAGACGCTTGCGGACTGCGATAACGTCAAAATCATCAATGCGGACGTTATGAAGCTCGATCTGCGCCGCGTGATTGCGGAGGAATTCGGCGGCGGGGAGGAGGTCGCCGTCTGCGCGAACCTGCCGTACTATATCACGTCGCCCGTCATCATGCGCCTTCTGGAGGAGCGGCTGCCGATTACCGCCGTGACCGTGATGGTGCAGAAGGAAGCGGCTGAGCGGCTTTGCGCGCCGCCCGGTACGCGCGCCTGCGGCGCGGTCAGCGCGGCGGTGCGGTATTACGCGGAGCCGGAGGTGCTGTTTGATGTGAGCCGCGGGAGCTTTATGCCCGCGCCGAATGTGGATTCCGCCGTCATTCAGCTCAAAATCCGCAAAACGCCGGCGGTTAGCGTGCGGGATGAGAAGCTGTTTTTCCGCGTCGTCAAGGCCGCCTTTGCGCAGCGGCGGAAAACGGCGGTCAATTCCATTTCCAATGCGATGGGAATCCAAAAGCAGCGTGTGGCGGAGGCGTTTGAAGGTGCCGGGATACCGGAAAATGCGCGGGCGGAAGCGCTGGCACTGGAAGCTTTTGCCGCGCTGGCCGACCGGCTTGGGGAGTAAGCGAGCGCATAATCGGAAAAGCGATTTTCCGCCGCGTATTTCGACTATAGAGAATCTGGACCGGCGCGGAGAATGGGATGCGCGTCGTGCAGAAAGGGAAGG
>JAHZCM010000077.1:5272-7263 GCA_019422905.1 Oscillospiraceae bacterium | reverse complement strand
AATGGACCGCAAGGGTTTAAAGCAGATCGATAAGGCGCTTTATATTGTTCTTGTGATTTTGGCGGCGGCAGCGGCCTTTATCGCAATGGTTACGGGACCGCTCGGCTACGACGAGATTTCCATCGCAGCCTCCGCGGGGGCGTGCATCATCGCCGTCGGTATTCTTTGGCGGACGATTCGCGCATTCGGGCAGGAGCACAGAAAATAAATGCCTTTCAGGCATAGCGGGCCTATAGAGCACAGGTATTTGCTTTTTCAGCCGGTTTTGCGCTATACTGAAGCATAGAAATTGTATGCGGGGTGTAAAAAGAATGGAATATGTAAAGCTTGGCAATTCGGACCTGCGCGTATCGCGTATCTGCATGGGCTGTATGGGCTTTGGAGACGCCGCAGCCGGGCAGCATAGCTGGACGCTCGACGAGGAGAGCAGCCGTGAGATCATACGGCGCGGGCTTTCTCTCGGCGTGAATTTCTTCGATACCGCCATCGTGTATCAGGGCGGCACGAGCGAGCAGTTTGTCGGCCGGGCCCTGCGGGACTATGCGCGGCGCAGCGATGTGGTCGTCGCCACCAAATTTCCGGTGCGCAGCCGGGCGGAGATCGAGGCGGGCGTGAGCGGCCAGCAGCACGTTGCGCGTATGCTGGAGCAGAGCCTTAAAAACCTGAATATGGATTATGTGGACCTCTATATCTGCCATATGTGGGATTACAACACGCCGATTTACGAGATTATGGACGGTCTGAACCGCGCCGTTAAGGACGGAAAGGTGCGTGCCATCGGAATTTCTAACTGCTATGCCTATCAGCTTGCAAAAGCGAACGCGCTGGCGGAGCGGGAGGGCTTTGCAAAGTTCGTCTCGGTTCAGGGGCATTACAACCTGATCTTCCGCGAGGAAGAGCGCGAAATGGCGCGCCTGTGCGCGGAGGACAACATTGCCACGACGCCGTACAGCGCGCTGGCGGGCGGCCGGCTTTCGAAGCATCCCGGCGAATCCTCCAGGCGCCTTGCCGAGGACAGCTACGCAAAATCCAAATACGATGCAACGGCGGAGCAGGACGGCGTGATCATCGACCGTGTCGCGGAGCTTGCCGCGCAGCGCGGCGTGACGATGACGGAGATCGCGCTCGCATGGCTGCTCACAAAAACCGCGTCGCCGGTCGTGGGCGCGACGAAGCTCAGCCATGTCGAAGGCGCGGTCAGGGCTGCGGAACTTGAACTGACCGCCGAGGAATGCGCGTATCTTGAGGCGCCGTATGTGCCGCACAGGCTCGTCGGCGTGATGGCGCAAAATCACTGAAAATACGGCTTTTACCGCAAACGGTGTTTGCGGTATCCGGTGAAATCGGGAAAACAGAAAAGAGGAACGGCGGTGAGGTCAGTCTCCCTGCCATTCCTCTTTTTGTGATTTCAAGCGGCTTTAATCGATCACGCCCAGATTTTTCAGCGCGTTGTAGACGCCGTCTTTATCCACATGGTCGGTTATGTAATCGGCGGCGGCCTTCGCCTCCGGGCAGGCGTTGCCCATCGCGACGCCGAAGCCCGCGCAGCGCAGCATGTCCGCGTCGTTTTTTCCGTCTCCGAACACCATGATTTCCTCCGGCTTTATGCCGTAGTGCTCCGCGACCCGGCGGATGCCGACGTGCTTGCCGCCGGCGGCGGGAATGACGTCGTGGCAATAGGAGGCGGCGTTTGTGATCCGGATGTGCTTTAAAGGCGTGAGCTTCGGATTTGTGATCTCCGGGTCATAGGTGATCAACTGGTAAACGTCATGCGTGTCGATGCGGCGGATATCGTACAGGGCGGGCGGTTCCAGTCCGTGGTCGGTGAAATGCTTTCGAATCTGTTCGGCCTCGCTCGCCATAAAGCATTCCGTCGCCTCGGCAATCAGACAGGGGAAGGGCGCGCGCTTTTGCAGCTCCATCAAGAGCCGGATGTCGTCCTTGTCGTGGGGAAGCGCATGCAGGACATATCCGTCCCGGTCAAAGGCATA
>JAHZCM010000077.1:0-5252 GCA_019422905.1 Oscillospiraceae bacterium | reverse complement strand
GTAGCGACAAAAAGCCGGATACCTTTTTCCTGCGCCCGGTGCAGGGCGCGAAGCGCAGAGGGCGGAATCTGGTGCCCGGCGCCGAGCAGCGTGCCGTCTACGTCGAAAAATATTGCGCGGATGTGCATGGGGAGTGCCTCGTTTCTTTCCGGATATTGAAAAAGGGCTGCGTCCGCAACCCTTTCTTCTCTCATTGATGCTTGTATTTTTCCACAATCAAATTGGCGCATTTGTAGATATCGCCGCCGCCGAGCGTCAGGATCAGGTCGTTTTCCTTTGCGTTGGCCATCACGTAATCCGCGATTTTCTCAAAGCTGTCGAACCAGCGGCTGCCGGGAATTTTTGCGGCGAGATCGCTTGTGTGGATGTTATAGGTGTTCGTCTCGCGCACGGCGAGGATCTCCGTCATGACGACATGGTGCGGGATAGAGAGCGCCTTGGCGAATTCATCCAGCAGCATGGCGGTTCTCGAATAGGTGTGGGGCTGGAAAACGGCCCAGACCTCGTGATATCCCATGCGCACCGCCGAGGAAAGCACGGAGGAAAGCTCCGTCGGATGGTGTGCGAAATCATCTGCAACGGTCACACCGTTGAATTTGCCGAGCACCTCAAAGCGGCGGTGTACGCCTGTAAAATCCTCCAGCGCGGCCTTAATGTGCGCGCCGTCCACGCCCATGCCGTGCGTGGCGGCAGCGGCGGCCAGTGCGTTCATCATGTTGTGCTCACCCGGCACATGCAGGTTGACGCGGCAAACGCGCTCGCCTTTATACATAACGGTGAAGTCCTCGCAGGCGGTGTCCTCCTCGTTCAGCTCCGTCACATAGTAATCGCTCTGCGGCGTGCGGCCGAACGTGACGATTTCCGCGTTCGCAATCCCATCCACGGCGCGCATGGCGTTCGGATCGTCGCCGTTTACAATAATGCGCTTCGTGGTCTGCAAAGAAAATTGGTGGAAGGATTTCACAATATTGTCAAGCGTACCAAAATAATCCAGATGGTCGGCGTCGATATTCAGAATGACGCTGACGGTTGGGTGCAGCTGCAGGAAGGTATCGACGTACTCGCAGGCCTCGCAGACCATGTTTTCGCTCTTGCCGACGCGGCCGTTGCCGCCGATAAACGGCAGCTTGCCGCCGATGACCGCGCTGGGGTCGCGTCCGGCCTCCATCAGAATCTGCGTGATCATGCCGGTGGTCGTCGTTTTGCCGTGCGTGCCGGAAACCGCAATGGCATTCGGGAATTTTTTGGTGAGCAGACCGAGCACAACGGAGCGCTCCAGCGTCGGGATGCCCTTTTCACGCGCGGCGACCAGTTCCGGGTTATCCTGCTTTGCCGCCGCGGTGTAGACGACGAGCTCCGCGTCGCCAATGTTTTCGGCCCGGTGCCCCATATGCACCGGAATGCCGTAGCCCCGGATACGCTCCAACGTATCCGATTCGTTGATGTCGCTGCCGGTAATGATATAATCCTTGTGGTGGAGAATTTCGGCCATCGGGCACATACCGGAGCCTCCGATGCCGACAAAATGGAGGCGGTGAACCGTATCGAGCAAATTTTTGTTGTCTGTCATAGCTAAAGAAATTCCTTCCTTCAGAGCGCGGCGGCTTTACCGCCGCAGTATCATAATATATATCAGGTAATTGTTTTGTTAAAATCCAATGATCTGTACTATTATAATGCCAAAGCACGAAAAAATAAATAGGAAAATGAAAAAAAGGAAGAAAAAGTCTCCGGCACGGCACAAAAGGCGGCGAAACCCATACTATAGAACTGACGGAATTGTTTTTTGAAAGGCGTGAACCCTATGCCCATGATCAATACCTTCGGCGTAATCGGCGGCGACGAGCGGATGCGCTATCTCGCATCCTCCATTGCTGCGGACGGTTATCCCGTTTGCGTATACGGCCTTGAAGACCTCGGCCCCTGCCGCGGCGCCGCCGAAACGTCTTTGCCGGAGCTTGCCAGAAAGAGCTCCGTGATTTTACTGCCGCTGCCCGTCACGCGCGACGGCAAAACGCTGAATGCCCCTTATGCGCTGTCCGAAATTCCGCTCGACGACGCCTTTGCCGGCCTGTTCCGAAATCGGACGGTATACGGCGGCATGCTGCAAAAGCTCGCCGCTTCCTCGTCCGTCTGGAAGGAGATCGAGCCGGAGGATTATTACCGCCGGGAGGAGCTGGCGGTCGGCAATGCGATCGCGACGGCGGAGGGCGCGGTCGGCATGGCCATTCAGGAATACCCCGGCACACTGAACGGCGCGAAATGCCTGGTCACCGGTCTTGGACGTATCGGAAAAAATCTCACGATGCTCCTGCACGGCATGGGCGCGCGCGTGTACGCCGCGGCGCGGAAAAAGGAAGATCTGATGCTCGCGCGGGCGCTGGGCGCAAGGCCGCTCCCGTACCGGGAAATCACGAAGCGGTTCGATTTGATTTTCAACACGGTACCGGCCCGGGTGATCGGCGCGCCGGTGCTGTCCCAGCAGGATGCGGATACGCTGATTGTCGAGCTGGCCTCCGCACCGGGCGGGATCGATCTGGAAAGCGCGGAGCGGCTCGGGATCCGCGTCCTGCAGGCACAGTCTCTGCCCGGGCGCGTCGCGCCGAAAACGGCGGCGGAGTACATCAAGGAAGCCGTTTACAATATGCTTGAGGAGTAGTGATTGCGTTATGCGCACCATTGCATTTGCCATGTGCGGTTCCTTCTGCACGTTTGAAAGCGCGCTGAAGCAGATGGCGCTTTTGAGAGAGACGTATGAAATTCTGCCGGTTATGAGCGAAACGGCTTACAGTACGGATACGCGCTTCGGCACGGCGGAGAGCTTCCGCCGCCGTGTGGAGGAAATCTGCGGCCGTGAAATTATCCACACGATCGCGGGCGCGGAACCGATCGGCCCGAAGCGTCTGGCGGACGGTATGGTCGTCATGCCCTGCACGGGAAATACGGCGGCGAAGCTCGCGAATGCCGTGACGGATACAAGCGTCACGATGGCGGTCAAATCCGCGCTGCGCATCTCGATGCCGATTGTGCTTGCGGTCGCGACGAACGATGCGCTCGGCGCTTCCTGCAAAAATATCGGCACGCTGCTGAACACCAAGCACGTTTATTTTGTTCCGCTCAGGCAGGACGACCCTGAGAAAAAGCCGAATTCCCTTGTCGCCCGTTTTGAACGCGTACCCGAGACGCTGGAAGCGGCGTTTCAGGGCAGGCAGCTGCAGCCGGTTCTGTGCTGAGAATTTCTGTTGAATTCCGGAGAAAACTGTGCTATACTGTGTCCATATCCGGCCGCAGCCGGTGAACGGAGCGGAGACAAAAAACGCGGACTGTGAAAAGGGAAGGTCATCCGTATGCTTTACTGCACGAAATGCCAGACAATCTGTGAGGATTCCACCCGCAGTTGCCCAAACTGCAAGCGCAGCCGCGCGCTGCGTCCCGTTCGGGAAAACGACGAGGTCTTCTTTATGAAGGTCAGCGAAGGGGAAGCTGCGGAAATTACAGCGCTGTTTGAATCCCTCGCTATCCGGCATCGGGTGGAGCCGGTGAAGGCGGGCTTTTCCACAAGCGTTTACGATCCGGAGTTTATGCCGACCGATAAGAATCTTTATGTGGAGTATCAGGATCTGGGACGGGCGAACGAAACGATGGCAAAGGAAACGGAGGATCCGGAACCTTCTGAAGAGGACGAAATGCCGAAAGGCAGGCGCATGGTAATTCAGACCGTCTCGATCATCGCGTTTATGGTGATCGTCATGCTTGTCGTTTTTGCCGCGGACTCCGTGGCGGTCTGGCTCAGGGAACTGTTTATGCAATAAACTTCATGCGATATGCATGGAATGGAGGAAGTTAAAATGGCAAATTACAAACCCGACACAACGTGTATCCATGCGGGATACACACCCGGAAACGGCGATCCCCGTGTTCTGCCGATTGTGCAGAGCACGACCTATACGTACGACAGCTCCCAGGAAATGGGCGACCTGTTTGACCTGAAGGCGGACGGCTTCTTCTATACGCGCCTTGCGAACCCGACGCTGGACGCCGTGGAAAAGAAGCTCGCGGCGCTGGAGGGCGGCGTGGGCGCGCTCGTGACGGCGTCCGGTCAGTCGGCCTCCCTGATGTCCATTCTGAATATTTGCCACGCCGGGGGTCATGTGGTCTGCTCCAGCGCGATTTACGGCGGTACCTTCAACCTGTTTTACAAGACGATGAAGGAAATGGGCATCGATTTCACGTTTGTTTCTCCCACCTCCACGGCGGACGAGCTGCGCGCGGCATTCCGGGAGAATACGCGCTGCGTCTTTGCCGAGACGCTTGCAAACCCGTCCCTCGTTGTGACGGACCTCGAGCTGTTTGCCGATATCGCGCACGAGCACGGCGTGCCGATTATCGTCGATAATACTTTCCCGACGCCGATCAACTGCCGCCCGTTCGAGTTCGGCGTGGATATCGTTGTGCATTCCACCACGAAGTATCTGGACGGCCATGCCGTGCAGGTTGGCGGCGCGATTGTGGACAGCGGCAATTTCAACTGGGACAACGGCAAATTCCCGGAGCTTACCGAGCCGGATGAATCCTATCACGGCGTGATCTACACGAAGCAGTTCGGCAAGGCCGCGTATATCGCAAAGGCGAGATGCCACCTGATGCGCGATCTCGGCGCACAGGCTGCGCCGATGAACGCTTTCCTACTGAATCTCGGCATGGAGACGCTGGCCCTGCGCATGGAGCGCCATTGCTCGAATGCGATGCAGGTCGCGAAATTCCTCGAGCAGGACGAGCGCGTCGCATGGGTCAATTATCCGGGCCTTGAAAGCAGCCCGTTTTACGCGCTGGCGCAGAAGTATATGCCCCACGGCACCTGCGGCGTCGTCTCCTTCGGTATAAAGGGCGGCCGCGAAGCGGCTACAAAGTTTATGGACAGCTTGGAGCTTGCCTCCGTTGTCACGCATGTGGCGGATCTGCGCACCTGCGTTCTGCATCCGGCCAGCACGACGCACCGCCAGCTTTCTGACGAGCAGCTTGCGGAAGCCGGCGTAAAGCCCGACCTGATCCGCTTCTCCGTCGGCATTGAAAATATCGGAGACATTCTCGCCGATATTGAACAGGCGCTGGAAAAGGCCGTTCAGTAATTTATTAAGAAAAATCTTAAGGACCCCGGACAAAACGCTTTTGCAGCGCTCGTCCGGGGTCCTTGTGTGCTGTGCTCGCAATGTCCGGCTGTGTCCGGCCTTCCGGGAGAAAGCCGGGACGTA
>JAHZCM010000076.1 GCA_019422905.1 Oscillospiraceae bacterium | reverse complement strand
AACCCCGCAATAAACCGCATTGATTTCCTCATTTCAACACACTCCTCCTTTTTTTGCTGAAATCCTGCATTGCACGGACTCTCCGATATGCTCCAAAAGCGCCGGACTTTGCAGCTTTCAAAAATCCTGTCATTAATATCCGCTGCTTTCGCTGCAAACGCAGGTCTATATTGTCCATATTGAGCCACAAACCGATTTTTGCCGTATCCACCCCAATCCTATACGATACCTTTCCCTTTTTGTACGCTGTAACCTTGCTTTTGTACGTTGTAATTTTGCCGCATAACGCTTGGCGGGCAGCCTCATTCGTTTTGCCGCACATCCACCTTAAGCGCAAACCAACGGTATCAGGCTTCCGCAGCTATGTCTTACAGATGTCCCCGATTTCACACTCAAATATTTCCGAAAGGATCAAGTTCACAATCAGGACTAATTTCAAGATAATTACTTTCATTTTCTATTATATAATACATTTTTAAAAAATCAATTTTAAAGCATTAAATCGTGCAATTTTTCGAGAAAACTGTGAATTTGTCCATCGCTTCGTCATTCCATTTGGTACAAACGTCAAAGCCACATCAGCAGGTGCTGCAGTATCGTCATAAACGGATACTGCAGCACTTGCTTCCAAAAGTTCTTCTGCTTCCGTGCCACCACATTATGGAACCGGAACCGTTTTATATTTCAGTTAGTAAAGTCAATAAAAAATCCTTTTGTGTTTTTATTGACAAACATGCAGGAAGATGTTAGATTTAATTTATAAAGCATGCACATAAAGTTGTAATTGCGCGGGGTGTTGAAATGTTTATCTTGACGGAAATCAAATATCAGCTTATGCGGAACAAAAACCGGAGCGTTTTGACGGTATGTATCGCGGCACTTCTGGTGTGCTGCATGGCGCTGTACCTCGGCAATATCCAGAGCGGCGAGGCGGCGCTCGAAAATCTGGCGCAGGCCATCCCGGTCAGCGCGCAGATCGTCAGCCGGAACGGAACGAACACGGTCGGCCTCGAGATTGCCGAGCTGCATTTTGGCGGCATCATGAACGCCGGTATCCAGGACCCGGTCTATACCGCGTCGGCATACGGTATTATCGACGAAAAGTACCGCACAGAGGGCGAAGTGACGGGCGCGGATACGAGTATTTCCGGCGCGAACTGTCTGGCGGCGCTGGTCGGCCTTACGGAGGAGAACATTGTGTTTCTGGAAGGATGGGACGGCACCTTTCTGGAGGGCGAAGACGCCGTCTGCGTGCTCAGCGACCAGTATGCGGCGCAGCACGGCCTTGCAGCCGGCGACACCGTGACGATGCCGTTTTACGTGCCGAGACACAAGGAGGACGGCTTCACGATACGGTTTGACAGCATCGGAGAATGCAGCGTACAGGTGATCGGCATCTACCAGCAGAGTATGTCGGACAGCGCGACGCCCGTGCAGATGATCGTGCCGGTCAATTGGATCAAAAAAGTGACAACGGAAAGCGGACAGCGTTTCCTGTACGATTCCTTCCGCTGTACGGTGGCGAATCCCATGCGTCTGAATGAATTTAAGGATGCGGTACGCAAGAGCAATTTCGGAAAGGTGGCAACGGATACCGGCGGTATGGTCATCCCGACGAATACATATAAGGGCGACGCACTGGTTGTGGACGACCAGCTCTTCATCGAAACGGCGGAAAAGCTGCAGCAGAACCTGAAGGTGCTGCGTTGGTTTCTTGCACCGTTCTTTGCTCTGGTCATCGTGCTTGTGACGCTCGTGACCTTCCTTGTCCTGCGCAGCAGCAGGCGGGATATGGCGATCGCCGTATCGCTCGGGCGGCCCAAGCTGCAAAGCGCCGTGAGCTATTTCTTCGGCACGCTTCTGGCGGACGCCGTGGGCTGCGCAATCGCGCTGCCGGTACTCCTGCTGGCGACAGGGCTGGCCGTGACGCAGATTCTGACGATTCTCGGGCTGTTTCTGCTCTGCGCGGGCGCGGGCGTCGGATTGGCGCTATTGTTCCTGCTCCGGTTTGACGCGCTTGCGCTCTTGACAAAAATTGACTGATAACAGGAAAGGTGGAATCCACGATGACGGTTCTTACGGCAAACGGCGTCAGCTATACATACCAGAGCAAATACCAGAAGGTGCAGGCACTCAAAAACGTGACCTGCGATTTTGAAGCAGGAAAATTCTACGCGATCGTCGGGCATTCCGGCAGCGGCAAGACGACGCTGCTCTCGATGCTGGCAGGACTCGGCACACCGACGGAGGGCGAGGTCAGCGTAGAGGGAAAGACGCTGAAAGAGATTGGGGGCGAGCGGCACCGCCGGGAGAACGTCACGGTGATCTATCAGGCGTTTAACCTGTTCCCCACGCTGACGGTACTCGAAAACGTGATGTACCCGATGCAGATTTCGAACAAGCCGAAAAAGGAAGCCAGACAGAAAGCGGGCGGACTTCTGGAAAGCGTGGGCCTGAAGCCGGAGCAGTTCCGGAAGTTCCCGGCAATGCTTTCGGGCGGCGAGCAGCAGCGCGTGGCGATTGCGCGCGCACTGGCTTCGGACGCAAAGGTAATCCTCGCAGACGAGCCGACGGGCAACCTCGACACCGAAAACGGCAGAATCGTGATCGACACGCTGAAACGGCTTGTACGGGAAGAAAACTACTGCGTGATCGTCGTCACGCACGACCTCGGTATCGCCGCACAGGCCGACGTCGTATATAGGATGTCGGATGGCAGACTGACCATGGACAAACAGGAATAAAACGCGGCAGGCCTGTTCGGATTCCGGGCCTGCCTATCTTTTGTAGAAGGAAATCACGATGAAAAACAGCCTAAAACAGCTTATCCGCACGCCGGTCAAGGCTTTTCTGTTCCTGCTGCTAATGGCCACTGCGACCGCGCTGCTGATTCTCGGCGCGAATCTATGGCAGAACACGCAGAACAAAATCGACGAAACAGAAGATGTCTTTGTCACACTTGGTACTGTCGAGCAGCTTCCGGATTATGAACGGCAGGCAGAAGATTTGACATTGGACAATCTTTGGCGCGGCACGGATTCGACCGAGCCGGTTTATGAGGAAATTTATTCTCCGGAAATTCTTGATTTTGAAGGAGCTTCCTATATCCATAAGCCGGAAAAACGCACCTATTATCTCGCCTTGCTTCCGGAGACATACAGCGCGCCGGAGCGAAGCCGTACTCCGCCTTTTCAGACGTCATGTATCGTGGAATTCACGCCGCAGCAGGATGGCTATGCGAACCAGAGAATGACTGTTCATGTAAACTGGGTGCTGTACGGCACCTACAACTATGAAGAAATGGAAATCTGCGATATACTCTCCTCGAAGCCGCAATGGCTCGAAAGCGGAAAAAACTATCTTGCCTATGTGAATTTGAGTGCAGAGAGCCTGAATGCATGGCGTGACGGGGATGTATTTTTCGTGCCGCAACTTCTGACCCATACCGCGCAGTATGATTCGGACGGGAATATCATCCGCGGTGCTGCCGATGCTTTGGACGCCACATCCCGCATTCTGGAGGTGACGGATGATTTCTACCAGTCGGATATGTGGCGCTATTGGGAAAACTGGGTGGATGCACTGTATACGCGGTGGGAAGCCTATCCGGTCCTTGCAACCAACAGCATTAACTTGCTGCCAACCTTCCATGAAGGCACGGTTATGCTTTCTGCCGGACGCAAAATAGCGGACGAAGAGTTCGAAAACGGCGATCCGGTTTGTATGGTCAGTGCGGAATTTGCAAATAACTGTGGATTATCGGTTGGGGACAGAATTCCGCTGTCCTTATATCTGGCAAATCAGGCGGACAGCGCGCAGAAAGAGTTTGGATTTCGGGGCCAATGGGAAGATTCCAGCTACGGGATGCTGAACGCCGACGGAGAACCCTATTCCGTTTTCTTCGAGCAGGACTACAAGATCGTCGGATTGTACAATACGTTTCGTTTAACGGGCACAGAGAACGGAACGAGCGAGGTTGCGCGGAATATGTTCATCATCCCGGCAAATTCCGTAAAAGCATCGGATGAGCACAACATCGGGGCCTACGGACCAATGAACCGCTGGACGACTTCTTTTCAAATTGAAAACGGGACAATCGATCAGTACATGGAGGCGTATACGCAGAGCGTTCCGGAGGAAATCCGGAATCGTCTGGATCTGACCTTTGATGACGGCGGTTATTCGCAGGTTATCGGTGGACTCAACAATATGCGCGCCGTATCGATTCTGCTGTTTGTCGTCGGCCTGCTCGCAGCGCTTATGATTATCATTTTGCTCCTCTATTTCTTCATCGTAAGGCAGAAAAAGCGAACGGCGATCGAGCGCAGCCTTGGCATGAACCGCCGCCAGTGCCGCATGTCGCTCGTTTCCGGCGTGGTAGTGCTCAGCGTTGTTGCGGTCGTGATCGGCACAATCGGCAGCACATTCTTAATGGACAAAGTGGAAGCACTCGATTTAACCGGGCAGGCAGAGCAGATCTACAGCACGGAATACAGCCTTTGGGCGCGCGAGGAAGTTGAGCTGCCGGAGGAGGATGCGGAAGAAGCATCCGGCCTGTCCATACTGAATCTTGTGATTCCGGTCGGTTTGGTCCTGCTTACCGCCGCGCTGTCCGTCCTGATGGTAAACCTGAATTTGAAAACGGAGCCGATTGAATTGCTGAGCGTAAAGGTTGAGTAGATAATGATACGCATCCTCTCAGAGGCATTTGCCCGGTTTACCGCCTGTATTCATGCTTAAGAGGCATTTTCGATTATGCTTTATATCAATTTGACATAGATCTCCCGGATCGTTATACTGGAAATACGGACAAAACATGAAGAAAGCTAAGAACGGAGAGGATATACGGTTATGAAGAAAAGAAAGATCGGCAATTTAGAGGTTTCCGAAATCGGTATGGGGTGCATGGGTTTTTCTCACGGCTATGGGCAGGTGCCGGAGGAAAGCTACAGCATAGAGGCCATCCGCAGGGCATACGACTTTGGCTGTACCTTTTTTGATACCGCCGAGGGATATGGCAAGGAGATGTTCTATCCCGGGCATAACGAGCAGTTGGTCGGAAAAGCCATCGAACCGTTCCGCAGGCAAGTGGTTTTGGCGACCAAATTCCACATTCAAACAGAGGAATACGGCGGGGGTGAAGCGCTGTATGCGGCCATCCGCAGCCACCTTGAAAGCTCCATGCGCAATCTGCGGACAGATTACATAGATCTTTATTATCTGCACCGGATCAACACGCAGGATCCCGTCGAAGAGGTTGCCGCAGCTATGGGCCGGCTGATTCGCGAAGGGCTGATCCGCGGCTGGGGCATGTCGCAGGTCTCCGCAGAAACACTTGCCGAAGCGCACCGGATCACGCCCGTGTCCGCTGTGCAGAATCTGTATTCCATGCTGGAGCGGGACTGTGAAAAGGATATCTTCCCCTATTGCCTTGCAAACGGTATCGGCGTCGTTCCCTTTTCACCCATTGCAAGCGGATTTTTGTCTGGGAGGGTAACGGCTGAAACAAAATTTGAGGGCGACGACGTTCGGCGCTTTGTTCCGCAGCTTTCAAAGGAAAACATCGCCGCAAATCAGCCCATTCTCGATATCCTGGGGAAATTCGCCGCTGAAAAGCAGGCCACCAACGCGCAGATTTCCCTGGCATGGATGCTGCATAAATACCCCAATGTCGTCCCGATCCCCGGTTCCAAGAATCAGGGGCGGATCCTCGAAAATCTCGGCGCCTGCGCGGTCTCCCTGACAGAGGACGAATTCTCCGCACTCGAAAACGCGCTGGCCGCCTGCACCGTGCACGGGCACAGGGGCCATGTGGAATCCGAACAGCGCGGCTTCAGAGTTCACGATAAATAACGGTATAAAGGCGTTAAAAAGAGGGCTCTTCACTTTTTGGAAGAGCCCTCTTGCTTTATTCGATCTCTGCGATAACCTCAACCTCGACGAGAACATTCTTGGGCAGCGTCTTGACGGCGACGCAGGAACGCGCCGGCTTTCCGGTGAAATATTTCTCATAGACCGCATTGAACGCCGCGAAATCCGCCATATCGGCGAGGAAGCATGTCGTCTTGACCGCGCTCTCAAAGGACGCGCCGGCCTCTCCGAGCACCGCCGCGAGGTTCTGCATAACCCGCTCGGCCTGTGCGGCGATATCGCTGCCGTGGATTTCGCCGGTCGCGGGATCAATCGGGATCTGCCCGGAGGTAAAGAGCATATTGCCGCAGACGATCGCCTGCGAATACGGCCCGATTGCTGCGGGCGCCTTCTTTGTGTCAATTTTCTTCAGCATGATAACCATCCTCTTTTTTTGAAGTTTTATGAAAAGCCTTACGGCTTGATACCGATCAAATCGTATACCACGGCAGAGGCCAGCACGAGCCCGGCCGCGGCCGGTACAAAAGGCAGGCTGCCCGGCGTGTGGCGGCGTGCTTCATGCGCCATATCGCTTTCCACCTCGCTGCGGGGCGGGGTGGGTTCCTCCCGCGAATATACCACCTTCACGCCCTGAATGCCGCGCTTTTTCAATTCCCGGCGCATTACACGGGCCAACGGGCAGACGCTCGTTTCCTCCAGCTTCGCCACCTCAAATCGCGTGGGGTCCAGCTTATTCCCGGCTCCCATCGCGCAGATGATCGGCACACCCGCCGCGCGGGCGGAAACCGCAAGCTGAATTTTCCCGGAAACAGTGTCGATCGCGTCCACCACATAGTCGAATTTCGCAAAATCGAACGCCTCCGCTGTCTCCGGCGTGAAAAACGTGTTGTATGGGAAAACACGGCAATCCGGGTTGATATCGAGCACGCGGTCGCGCATCACATCGACCTTCGGCCGCCCGATCGTGCTGTGCAGCGCGATAATCTGCCGGTTGAGATTCGTCAGGGAAACCGTATCGTT
Organism: Oscillospiraceae bacterium; assembly: GCA_019422905.1. Lineage (GTDB taxonomy): Bacteria > Bacillota > Clostridia > Oscillospirales > Acutalibacteraceae > Hominenteromicrobium. Next base: position 3,175 of record JAHZCM010000076.1, on the reverse strand, counting down.
ATCGATCAGATGCAGCTCACCGACGCCGCTGCGGGCAAGCGCTTCCACGGCATAGCCCCCGACGCCGCCGACGCCGAACACCGCGACGCGGGCGTTCCGGAGCTTTTCGATGGCGTCCTCCCCGAGCAGGAGCGCCGAGCGCGAAAATGCGTGAATCATTTCAAAATACCGCCTGTATTCAAAATTGCGGTGCTGTAAAGAAACAGCACGTCGTCCGCCGAATCGAGATCCGCATACTCGCCGATCTTTTGTGACGCAATATACCGCATATCTATCATAGTGATTTTTTCGTATTCCGTCAAGAGCCACGGCGCAAGGCTGCTGCCGAAGGAATCGCGGAACAGCACGAGGTGGCGGTCCGTTCGCGCCGATGGGCTTTCAATCTCAATTACCGACGACGCGCCGGAAAGGAACAGGTCGTACTTGTCCGGCGATTCCGTTTCCGTATCGTAAACCGTCTGTACATCCGGATGGTCAAGATTGCGCACGACGGCATTTTCCGTCGCGGCGCTCGTGCAGTAGACCAGCGTATCCGCCGGCAGAGGCATCGCATAGCGGCCCCAAAGCACGCCGTAAAACGGGCTTACCGTATGCTCCGCGAAAGTCTCCGGTGAAAATGTCCCGCCCATGCCGTTCACAAGCGCGGCGGCCGTCTCCTCTAAGCACTCCTGCCGCCAGTGTGAATCCGTGCGGTAGAAATCCTCCCTTTGCAGCGTGCCGAGGATATCGATATACTGCGCGTCGAAGCCGCTCAGCAACAGTTCCGCAACCGCCCCGGTATCGATGCGCAGGCAGTCCTGCCCGGCAAAGTCCGCCTTATCCGGGATCACAGAAGCGTACACGTTTTTCCCCGGAAAATACATATCCGCAACAGCCTGCATTTTTTGCGCGGCCTGCAAAACGGCCTTTTCGTCGAGCGGCCATACCGGCGCGTAAAGATAGCCGTCCTCCTCGAAGATTCCATTGACCTCCCGCTGCAAAAACACGCCGGTGCGCAGCGCCGTATTCGCCGTGCGAAAGCTCTCCCGCAGCGCGAAATGATCCGTGGCATAATCCGACAAGCCGCTGAAATACGAGCCGTCGAGCAGCGCACGGTACGAAAAAGACGGCAGCTCTGCCAGTCGCCTGCGCTCCGAAGCGGAAACCGTTTTCTTCGGCAGAAGCACGGTCAGCAGGCAGAGCACAGCCAGAACGCCCGCGAACAGTACGGCGGTCAGAATTGCGCTGATACGCTTGATTTTCATAGGCACACCTCAGAAACGGAAGTACAGGAACGGATTAAAAGAGCCCGCGACGAGATACGCGGTGGATACGAGCAGCAGCACGAGCGTTGCTGCGGGCCGGAGAACGGCACAGGCCGTTTCTCCATGCGGGCATTCCCGCAGCCTTCGCATCGCCCACGGCACGACCGGCGCCGCACCGGCCAGCGCCGCGAGCAGTACCACGCCGTATTGCCGAAGCGCATGGAGCGCCTCCGCATTCCACAGCGGCGCGCCGGAAAAGCCGAAAAGGACGGAAAGCTGCCCGAGCGCTTCGGCAGACGAGGCCGCGCTGAACAGCACAAAGCTCACGAGCGTCACAAGCAGCACATACAGATGTGCGAAAATCCGCGGCGCACGCGCCAAAAGCCCACCGAGAAAGAGCCGCTCCAAAATCAGGAATACCGCAAAATACAGGCCCCAGAGCACGAAGGTCCAGGATGCGCCGTGCCAAAGCCCGGTCAGCATCCAGACAATCGCCAGATTGCGCAGCTGCCGCAGCTTCGGGCACCGGCTGCCGCCCAGCGGAATATAGACATAGTCGCGAAACCACGCGCCGAGCGTGATATGCCAGCGCCGCCAGAATTCCGCTACGGACCGCGCTGTAAACGGATACCGGAAGTTTTCCGGAAAAGAGATTCCAAACATCCGCCCCAGACCGATCGCCATATCGCTGTAGCCGGAAAAGTCAAAATAAATCATCAGCGCATTTGAGACCGCATACAGCCAGCAGAACAGCACGCTCTGCGTGTCCGCGGAGGCGAAGTCCGCCGTCGCCTCCGCCAGCACGTTCGCGATCAGCACCTTTTTGGAAAGCCCCACGCAAAAGCGCACCGCGCCCTCCGAAAAACCGGCGAGCGTCATGCGCCCGGCCTTTAAGCCGGCGCGCACCTCCTTATAACGGACGATTGGCCCGGCGATCAACTGCGGAAAAAAGGTCAGATACGCCGCGAAATCCAGCGCGTTTCGCTCCGCCTCCACCTTGCCCGCCGTCACGTCCGCCACATAGCTGACCGCCTGAAACGTGTAAAAGCTGATGCCCACAGGCAGCGCGACATGCAAAAGCGGCAGCTTCGCACCGAACGCATTTGCCGTACCGATCAGGAAATCCGCGTATTTGAAATAGGCGAGCAGGCCGAGCGAGAGCGCACATGTCACGGCAAGCGGCGCCCGCGCATATTTCTGCCCGCGGCGCTTTTCCGCCCAAAGGCCAAAGCCCCACGCCGTGCATGCTGTGCCGGCAAGCAGCAGCACATAGCGCGGCTCTCCGAAAGCATAGAAAATCAGGCTCAGCACGAAAAGCGCCGCGCTGCGCGCCTTCCCCCGCGCCAGAAAACCCGTAAGAAGCGCCGGGGGCAAAAAGAAATATAAAAACGGCAAGCCGGAAAATACCATAAAATTCCCCTTTCCCCTTGCATGCAAAAGGGCTTCGCAGATCCTGCGAAGCCCCGAAGCCTTTTTCACGTGCATTTCCATTTCGCGCAGGCAGAGGCATTCCCTGCCTGCATAAAAATCCGTGCCCGCCCGGCAGAGCGGAGCGGTAAGTCACTCCGCCAGCGCGTAAAACGCCTCGCTGTATTTTTGGGAGTTTTCCGCCATAATCAGCAGCACAAGATTGCCCACGCTTTCCACGCGCACGTCACTGGGATCCACCTCGACGCAGATCCACTTGCGCGGGTCGGCCTTTTCACGGATCTCCGCCTTGAGCGCTTCCACGTCCGTACCGTTCGACACGCGCATCAGACATACGGAAAACGCCTTCGCGCTGACGAGCGGCTCACTGGCAACCGCTTCTTCAAAATTGACATTTGAAACGCCAAAATAGTATTACAGATCTTCTTTCTGGATATCCGTCGTCCTCAGGCCGGTTTTCAGAAATTCGCGCGTCTCATCATCCACATCCGCCTGATCGTACA
>JAHZCM010000075.1:2112-10136 GCA_019422905.1 Oscillospiraceae bacterium | reverse complement strand
TAAGCGGCACGGTGAAGGCCGTGATGGAAACAACGCCCGCAAAGGTCACGACGGAAGAGCTGAAAAAGGACTTCGTCAAGATTTCCGAATATGAAACGGTGTCCACCAACACGGCGAACGGCAACCACAACATGGGGCTTGCGCTGTCGCGCGTGAATGGCACCGTATTGCAGCCGGGCGAAACCTTTTCCTATGAGGATACGGTGGGCGATTCCACCAATGCGTCCACCGGCTTTCTGCCGGCCGGCGGCCTTTCCGGCGGTGCGCTCGTGGACATGTACGGCGGCGGCATCTGCCAGGCCTCCTCGACGATTTACGGCGCGGCGCTCCGTGCCGGCATGACGATTACGGTCCGCGAATGCCATTCTTCGCCGTCAACGTATGTGCCGATCGGCCTGGATGCGACGGTGAGCTACGGCGAGTTAGATTTCCAGTTCCGCAACGATCTGGATACGGCTGTTTATATTATGTCCTGGATGGACGGCGTGACCCTGCATGTGCAGTTCTACGGCCGGCAGCCGAAAGAATGGGACACCATTGAAGTGTATTCGGAGACGACCAGCTCGATTCCGCCGTTGGATACCGTTAAGTATGTGACGGATTATAGCCTTTCAAAAGGCGAGAAGGTGCTTTCCACCAGCGGAAACTGGGGCTACACAGCCGAGGCGTGGCGCAATTATATCAAGGACGGAGAGATCGTAAAAACGGAATCGCTGCCCTCATCGTATTACGGCGCAAGCGGCGTGATTTACCGCATCGGCCCGGGGACGGATGTGAGTGCGACACCGACGCCGAAGCCCACGGCAACGCCGTCGGCAAAGCCAACTGCAACGCCGACTGCGAAACCTACGGAGGCGCCTACTACCGCCCCTACGCCGACTCCGGAGCCTACGCCAACCCCTGAACCAACCCCGGCTCCTACGCCTGAACCCACGCCGGACGTGACGCCGGAGCCGCCTGAGCCGTCTGAGCCGATCACGGCAGACGATGCGGAGGTATAAGGCGGTAAACGAGGACGTTTCCCCCTGCCCGCAAAAAGGGCAGGGGGACTTTGTGCAGACAGGAGAGGAAGAAGCAGCCATGCAAAAAGGCATACAGGCGGACGGTTTCGTCCGCATCGCGGCGGCAACGCCCCATGTAAAGGTGGCGGATTGCCCGTATAATACAGCGGAAATGAGCCGGATGATCCGGGAAGCCTCCGCAAACGGCGCGGCGATTATCGTATTCCCGGAGCTTTCCGTGACGGGATATACCTGCGGCGACCTGTTTAAGGACAGAAAGCTGATGGAGTGCGCAAAGGAATGCCTGCTCGGCCTGATTGAAGAGACGAAAGAGCTGGATATTCTCTGCGCGGTCGGCATGCCGGTGCCCTCCGGCAGCGCGTTGTATAACTGCGCGGCGGTTTTCAGCCGCGGCGAGCTGCTCGCGCTACCCGCAAAGCGGAATATTCCGAATTACTCCGAATTTTACGAAGCGCGCCACTTTTCCCCTGCGCCCGAGAGCGGTACGCTCCGCTTTAACGGCGAGTGGTACGACTGCCGCGACGTGCTGATCGAGCTTGCGCCGGACGTCGTCGTCGGCGTGGAAATCTGTGAGGACGTCTGGGTGGCGGACCCACCGAGCGTGCGCCTCGCACAGGGCGGCGCAACGATTCTTTTGAATCTCTCGTGCAGCGATGAGATCATCGGCAAGGCGCAGTACCGCCGCGATATGCTGCGGATACATTCGGGCCGCCTGCTTGCCGCCTATGCGTATGCCGACAGCGGCTTCGGCGAGAGCACGACGGATATGGTTTTTGCAGGCCACAACCTGATCTGTGAAAACGGCGCGCTCCTTTCGGAAAGCGCCTTGTTTTCAGACGGCATCATCTATGGAGACATCGACGTGGAGCGCCTCCAGCAGGAGCGCCGCCGCATGAACACGTGGTGCGATGTGCCGGGCTGTGCGGTTATCGAGGCGGAGATGAAGCTGCCTGAAATCGAGACGACGCGCGTCGCGTACCCGTATCCGTTCGTGCCGAAGAGCGACGCCGACCTTTCCGCGCGCTGTGAGACGATCCTCAGCATGCAGGCGACCGGCCTTGCGACGCGCCTTGGCCACATCGGCTGCAAAACAGCGGTGATCGGTCTTTCCGGCGGCCTCGATTCCACGCTCGCCCTGCTCGTTACGGCAAAGGCGTTTGACAGGCTGGGCCTGCCGCGCGAGGGCATCCGCGCGGTTTCGATGCCGTGCTTCGGCACGACTGTGCGCACAAAGAGCAACGCGCAGTGCCTTGCGGAGGAGCTTCACGTGCACTTCGGTGAAATTCCGATTGCCAAAGCGGTCGAACAGCATTTTAAGGACATTGGCCACGATCCCGCGGTGCTCGACGTGACGTATGAGAATGCGCAGGCGCGCGAGCGCACACAGCTTTTGATGGATATTGCAAACCAGCATAACGGCATCGTCATCGGTACGGGCGATCTTTCGGAGCTGGCGCTCGGCTGGGCGACCTATAACGGCGATCACATGTCCATGTACGCGGTAAACGCGTCCATTCCGAAAACGCTGGTGCGCCACCTTGTGCGGTATGAGGCCGTACACGGCGGGGAGACGCTGCGCCGCGTGCTGCTCGATATTCTCGATACGCCGGTCAGCCCGGAGCTTCTGCCGCCGAAGGACGGCGAGATCGCACAGAAAACGGAGGACCTCGTCGGCCCCTACGAGCTGCACGATTACTTTTTGTATTATATGCTGCGCTTTGGGTTTACGCCACGTAAAATTTATGCGATGGCGCTGCGCTCCTTTGCGGGGCAGTACAGCGCTGAGATCATTAAGAAATGGCTCAAAACCTTCTACCGCCGGTTCTTCCAGCAGCAGTTTAAGCGCTCCTGCCTGCCGGACGGCCCGAAGGTCGGCTCGGTCACCCTTTCGCCGCGCGGCGATTTCCGTATGCCGAGCGATGCAAGCAGTAAAATTTGGCTGGAGGAAATTGAAAAGCTATGATGAAGATTTTGGTAACCGTTGAGACAAAGCCGCACCACCGCGCGTGGCTGGAGGCGGCTGCGCCGGGCGCGCAGTTTGTCTATAAGGAAACCGGCGCGGCGCGTGCGGATATAGAGTCCGCCGACGTGCTGCTCGGCAATGTCAGCCCTGCGCTTTTGAATCCCGGAGATAAGCTGCGCTGGATGCAGACGGCCAGCGCCGGTGTGGACGGCTACATCCACGGCTGCCTGCCGGAGCATGCGGTCCTCACGAATGCGACGGGTGCCTACGGCCTCGCGATTTCGGAGTATATGGTCGCTGTCTGGCTGGAGCTGCTGAAAAAGCTCCACCGGTACCGCGATGTGCAGCACGCCGCTTTCTGGAAGGATCTCGGCCCGGTGAATTCCGCATGGAACTCCACGGTACTGGTGCTGGGCCTCGGCGATATCGGCGGCGAGTTTGCGAAGCGTGCCAAGGCGCTTGGCGCCAAAGTGATCGGCGTGCGCCGTGCGGGTACGGATAAGCCCGAATATGTCGATATGCTGATCCACAGCGGCGAGCTGGATGCGTACCTGCCGCAGGCGGACTGCGTGGCCATCACGCTGCCCGGCACGCCCCAGACGAAGGGCATGTTCGGCGCGGAACGCATTGCAAAGATGAAGGACGGCGCGGTCCTCCTGAACGTTGGCCGCGGTATGATCGTCGATACGGATGCGCTCTGTGCGGCACTCGAAAGCGGCAAGCTGTCCGGCGCGGGACTCGATGTCACGGATCCGGAGCCGCTGCCAGCGGAGCATCCGATCTGGAAGCAGGAAAATGTGGTGATCACGCCGCACGTTTCCGGCGGCTTCCATCTCGCGGAGACGCATGACCGCATTATCCGCATCATGGCGGAGAACCTCACGGCCTTCTGCGCCGGGAAACCGCTCAAAAATGTCGTCGATTTTGAGACCGGCTACCGTAAGCTATAATCCAACAGAAAGCAGTTTACTTTTATGCCACAGGAAATTTATCTGGACAACAGCGCCACCACGCGGGTGTGTAAGGCCGCGGCGGATAAGGCGCTCTATATGATGACCGAGTGCTACGGAAACCCGTCCTCGCTGCATAGCAAGGGCTTTGCGGCGGAGCGTGAAATGGCTGCGGCGCGGGAAAGCATTGCGGAAAGGCTCGGCGCGCAGCCGGGTGAAATTTACTTTACCTCGGGCGGCACCGAGAGCGACAATCTTGCGATTCTCGGCGCCGCGCACGCGAAGCGCCGTTCGGGCAGCCGCATCGTCACGACGGCGATTGAGCACCCCGCCGTGTTGAACACGATGGCGCAGCTCGAAAAGGAGGGATTCGAGGTCGTCTACGTGCAGCCCGAAGCGGACGGCAACATCCCCGCCGAAAAGTTCGCGGCGGCAATCGACGCGAAAACGATTCTGGTCAGCGTGATGGCGGTGAATAATGAGACGGGCGCGGTGCTGCCGCTGAAGGAGATCGCCGGAATCATCAAGCGCAGGCGCTCGCCCGCGCTGTTCCACACAGACGCGGTGCAGGCGTTCTGCAAGCAGCCGCTTTCGATGAAAAAACTCGGCGTCGACCTCATCAGCGTTTCAGGCCACAAGGTGCATGCGCCGAAGGGCGTCGGGGCGCTTGCGGTTCGGTCCGGCGTGCGGATTCTGCCGCATTCGTTCGGCGGCGGGCAGGAGAGGGGCCTGCGTCCCGGCACGGAGGGCGTGCCGCAGATCTGCGCGTTCGGCGCGGCGGTGCGCGCGATGCCGGCAGAGCGGGAGGCGGAGGAAACGGTCCGTGCGGTCCGGAATCACCTGCTCGAACGCCTTGCGGAGATGCCGGAGGTGACGCTCAATTCCCCGGAAAATGCGGTGCCGTATATCGTGAATCTTTCGGCGGGCCGTGTGCGCGCGGAGACGATGCTGCATTTCCTTGCAGAGCGGGGCATCTATGTTTCGAGCGGCTCGGCGTGCGGAAAGGCGAAGCCCAGCCATGTGCTGGCGGCGATGGGCCTCGTGAAGGACAGAATCGAAACGTCGCTCCGCGTCAGCCTTTCGGCGGAGAATACAAGGGAAGAAATCGACGCGTTTGCGGACGCCCTGCTTTTGGGCATGCGGACGCTGTCGCACACATAAACGGAGAAGGAAACGAAGCTATGCAGGAAGTGATTTTGGTCAAGCTCGGCGAGATCGTGCTCAAGGGGCTGAACCGCCGTGTTTTTGAGGACCGGCTCTTGAAAAACATTCGGCGCCGCATCCAGCGGGCCGGCAATTTTGACGTTTATTCGATGCAGTCCACGATCTACATCGTCCCGAAGGATGAGGACGCGGACATCGACGAGGCCGAGGCGCGCGTGGCAAAGGTGTTCGGCGTGATCGGCTACACGCGGGCGTGCGTCTGCGAGAAAAATATGGAGGCCATCTTAAAGGCTGCGCCAGCATATCTGCAGGATACGCTGGCAGAGGTTTCTACGTTTAAGGTCGAATCCAAGCGCGCGGATAAGAAATTCCCGCTCGATTCGATGCAGATTTCCAGGGAGGTCGGCGGCGCGCTGCTGCGCGCGAATCCGCATCTTTCGGTGGACGTGCACCATCCGGAGCTCACGGTGCGCGTGGAAATCCGCGAAAAGGGCGCGTATATCCACGGAGAGACAAAGCCCGGCGCGGGCGGCATTCCGGTCGGCACCGGCGGCAAGGCTGCAATCCTCATCAGCGGCGGCCTGGACAGCCCTGTGGCGGCGTGGATGATGGCAAAGCGCGGCGTGGAGCTGACGGCGATCCACTTCGCAAGTCCGCCGTATACGAGCGAGCGGGCGCATGAAAAGGTGGTCCGGCTGCTGAAAAAGGTCGGCGAGTACGCAGGGCGTATCGAAATGGTCACCGTGCCGTTCACGAGGATTCAGGAGCAGATCCGCGATCACTGCCCGGAGGAGCTTTCCACGGTCATTATGCGGCGTTTCATGATGCGGGCCGCGGAGCGCATCGCGCGCGAACGCGAGTGCGGCGCGCTGATCACCGGCGAGAGCCTTGGGCAGGTTGCAAGCCAGACGATTCAGGCCATCGCGTGTACGGACGCCGCGGCAGATATGCCGATTTTCCGTCCGCTGATCGGCAGCGACAAGTCGGAGATCGTGGCGCTTGCGCACCGCATCGATACGTATGACATCTCCATCGAGCCGTTCGAGGACTGCTGCACGGTCTTTACGCCGAAGCATCCGCGCACCCGTCCGACCCTGAAGCTCGTGGAGGCGGCGGAGCAGAAGCTTGATGTGGAGGCGCTCGTCGCGCAGTGCCTCGAAAACGTTGAAGTGCGCTATCTGTGATCAATTTCCAAGTTAAAGGATGACTGAATTATGCAGGCTGAAGTTTTATCGGTCGGCACGGAGCTTTTGCTCGGCCAGACCGTCAATACAGATACGACCATCGTTGCGAAGGCGCTTTCCATGCTCGGCATCGACCTTCTGTACGCGGCCGTTGTCGGCGACAACGTAAAGCGGCTTGAAAAGGCCGTTTACGATGCGCTCGACCGCAGCGATATACTGATTACGACCGGCGGCCTCGGGCCAACCGGGGACGACCTGACGAAGGAGACCGTGGCGGCTGCGGCGGGCAAGAAGCTTGTGCTGCACGAGCCGAGCTATCAGCGCCTTATGGAGTACTTCGCACGGGGCGGCATGAGCGAAAATCAGGTGAAGCAGGCTATGCTGCCGGAGGGGTGCACCGTTTTGCAGAACGATAACGGCACCGCGCCAGGCTGCGCATTTCAGACCGAGCGGGGCAAGATCGTCATCATGCTGCCGGGGCCGCCGTCTGAGTTGGAGCCGATGCTCCAAAATTACGCCGTGCCGTATCTCGCGCAGTTTCAAAACGCGGTGATCGCGTCGCACAGCGTACACGTCTATGGGCGCGGCGAGGCTGCGGTCGCCCAGATGATCGACGACCTCACACAGAACAGCAACCCGACGGCTGCGCCGTATGCGAAGGAGGGCGAGATGTTTGTCCGCATTACGGCGAAGGCTGCGACACAGGCGGAGGCGGATGCACTTTGCGCGCCGGTTGTCGAGGAAATCCGCCGCCGCGTGGGCAGCTTTGTTTACGGCGTGGATGTCGATTCTCTGGAGGAGCTTGTCGTGGATGCGCTGCGCCGGTCGGGCAAAAAGCTCGCCACGGCGGAATCGTGCACCGGCGGCCTGCTCGCGAAGCGTATCACGGATATTCCTGGCTCGTCGGACGTTTTCGAGATGGGCTGCGTCACGTATGCGAACCGCGTTAAGGAGGCGCTTTTGGGCGTGCCGCATGAGACGCTTGAGGCGTATGGAGCGGTCAGCGAGGAGACGGCCCGCGCCATGGCGGAGGGTATCCGGCGCGTGAGCGGCGCGGATGTGGGCGTCGGGATTACCGGCATCGCAGGCCCGGGCGGCGGCACGGAGGAAAAGCCGGTCGGCCTCGTCTACATCGCACTGAGCGACGGGAACAACACATGGGTTGCAAAGCGCCAGCCGGCGGGGCGCATGAAGTCCCGCGCATGGCACCGCCATTGCGCGGCATCCAAGGCGCTCGACATGGTGCGCCGCTATCTTGCCGGCCTGCCGGTGGATGAAACGTAACGCACAGCAGCAAACGGAAAGGAAGGAAATCCGGATGAAGCAATATAAAAATGAGCAAATGCCGAACACGCAGAACCGCGTGCAGGTGGTGGAGGACGGCCCGTCGCCATCGGCTAAAAAAAGAAACGATACGGTTTTGACGGTCCTGATTATTGTATTCGCGGCGATTTTCCTTGTTTCGGCGGGCGTTTTGATCTGGGAAATGGTCATCAACCCGATGGTTGCGGATCAGAATGCGCAGGAGATTCAGGATGTGTTTGTGGAGGCTGGCGGTATCGCCGGAAACCCGGCGGAGATGGGTGCGGAGGAACAGGAAAGCGCGTATTCCCGCAGAGTGGAGGCGATCGAAAAGCTGCAGGAAATCAACCCGGATATTTCCGGCTGGCTGCGCATCGAGAATACGAACATCAACCAGCCTGTGCTGGAGCCGCCCCAAAGCGACCCGGAATATTACCTC
>JAHZCM010000075.1:0-2066 GCA_019422905.1 Oscillospiraceae bacterium | reverse complement strand
GTCAAACAGGCTCCGGTGATTCAGTACGATACTTATGCGGAGGCGGGAGACTGGAAGATCGTTTCGGTGTTTAAGACAAATACATACGGCTCGCAGGGCAAGGTGTTCAATTATCTGCAAGGCAGCTTTTCTTCTCCGGAGGAAAAAATGCAGTTCTATTATGAGATCATGAAGCGCAGCATGGTGGACACCGGCGTGGGCGTCAACGAGAACGACAGGACAAATATGCCTTCAACCTGCTCTTACGAGTACGACGGGTTCCGCACTGTCGTCGTGGCGCGGAAGGTGCGGGACGGCGAGGAGGCCACGGTGGATACCTCGAAGATTCAGGCCAGCGAAAATCCGCTTTTTCCGGACGTCTGGTATGCCTCCGGCAGCGCGCCGGACTACTGGCCCGAAAAGTTTGAGGATGCGCTTGCCGCCGGGATGATCGATTGGTACACCGGCGACCTGTACAACTAATGCTCAAATTTTCAAGCTGCCTGAAGCATCGCGCTTCGGCAGCTTGTTTTTTATCAACCGATATAGTTCAGAAGCGTGGACGCGAAAGTGAAGCGATTCCATGGAAGCCGAGAGCCGGCCCGTGAAAAACGGGCCGGCTCTCGGCTTGAAAATTCGAAATTTACAGGATCAGGCTGCAAAGCGCGTCGGCATTGTCAGCCAGATAAACGGCGCCGTTTTCCCGCAGCTCGTCCGCGCCGCGGAAGCCCCATGTCACGCCGGCTGTGACGATGCCTGCGTTTGCGCCGGTCTGCATGTCTACGCCGCTGTCGCCGACATAAAGGCAGTCGGCAGGCTGTACGCCCAGCTCCGCACAGAGCATCCGCACCGCGCTGGGATCCGGCTTTTTCGGAATGCCGGACCGTTGGCCGTGCACCGCATCGAACAGGCCGGGAAAGAGCGCGTCGGCGATAAAGCGGGTCATATTGTCCGGCTTGTTCGAGAGGACAGCGGTTTTCACGCCGTTTTCGCGCACCGTATGCAACAGCTCCAAAATGCCCGGATACGGGACGACCAGATGCGTCGGATCACTCTCGTAAAAATTGTCGTATGTAGCGCACATCGCCTGTACGTCGGCCTCCGTGTGCGGCTTTCCGGTTTCCGCGAGCATGCGGCGGATCAAAACGTCCCGGCCGTTGCCGACAAGCTGCCGGTAGCGCTCCACGGCAATTTCCGGATAACCGTGCGCCTTGAGTGCCGCGTTGCCGAAGCCGGCAATCGACGCGAGCGTATCGGCGATTGTACCGTCCATATCAAAAATAACTGCTTTAACCTTTGCCATTGCTGTGATTCATACCTTTCTGTAGCGCTGTATTTTAAAGAACGCGGCCGGCGGCGAAGAGGCCGTCTGCAAGCCGCACATCCTGCGGCTATAACGCGGCATTCCCTTACAACGTGATATTTTGCGGTGCGTAGCTGTGTGACCGGCCCGTAAACAGGTCGTAACCTGTGATTTCGATGCAGCGGAGGCCGTCGAAGCCAAAGTGCACAACCCACGGCATCAGCCTGCGGATGGACTGAAAGCCCTCAAAGCCGAAGGAAGGGTCAAAATAATGTATGAGCGTGCTCAGTGCCGTGCCGTGATGGCCGACTGCAACGTTCTGTTCGGGGTAGCGCTGCAAAACACGGCGCAGACCGGCGAGATTGCGCGTCTGTACGGTGCGGAGCGTTTCGCCGTCCGTGTATTTATAGTCGAAGTCCGCCCATTGGCGGCGGCAAAAGACTTCGAAATCGTCGATCCACACGCTGTCTACGCAGCGTTCGCGGAAATCCGGGTCAAGCTGTACGGGCAGGCTGACGCGCCCGGCAAAATCGCGCACGGTATCCACGGCCCGCTTATACGGGCTGGAAAACACGGCGGTGATAGCCTTGTCCGCTAAAAAAGCCGTGACCAAAGCCCGGTCCCGCAGGCCTTTGGCCGTCAGCTCCCGCGTGGCGTCGTCATGGTTGTCGCAATTCGGCTCCGCATGGCGGACAAAGTACAGCTCGGTCATATCGGCGCTCGCCTCCCTTGACTTCCAGTATACCGCGTTTTCCGCTTGTTTGCAACTCGAAAATCTGACCTT
>JAHZCM010000074.1 GCA_019422905.1 Oscillospiraceae bacterium | reverse complement strand
ATGCGATGGCGCTCGGCGTCAAAAAGACCTACCGCAAGCAGTATGCTTCGGCGTTTACCCAGTATTTTGAGGTGCGGCACGGTATGGCGCACGAGGACGCCGCACGGCTGACAGAGGCCGTGCAGGAGGCGCTCGGCGACGGCGTGACGATGGGCATGGCCGCACAGTACGCGGACCGCGTGGAGGAATTCCTGCCGCGGCACCAGCGCGAAAACGGCTTCGAGGAGATTTCCGCCGAAGAAGCGCGCGACGCGGCGGAATATGCCGCGCGGACGGCGTGGCGGGAGACGGATAATGCCACGCACCAGGCGATGGAGGCGCTTGTGCACAACCTGAACACGATGAATTCGCGCGCCGGCGCGCAGGTGCCGTTCAGCTCGCTGAACTACGGCACCGATACGTCTCCGGAGGGCCGGATGGTCATCCGCAACCTGCTCGAGGCGACGGAGGCCGGCCTCGGCGACGGCGAGACGCCGATTTTCCCGGTGCAGATCTTCAAGGTCAAGGAGGGCGTCAACTACAACGAGGGCGACCCGAACTACGACCTGTTTAAGCATGCGATGCGCTGCTCGGCGAAGCGGCTGTTCCCGAACTTCAGCTTCCTCGACGCGCCGTTCAACCTGCAGTATTACAAGCCCGGCGACTACAACAGCGAGGTGGCGTACATGGGCTGCCGTACCCGCGTGATGGGCAACGTTCACGACCCGGACCGCGAGGTGACCTGCGGACGCGGCAACCTGAGCTTTACCTCCATCAACCTGCCGCGTCTGGGCATTGAGGCCAAGGGGGACATTCAGAGATTTTACACGCTGCTGGATAAAAAGCTCGCGCTGGCGGAGGAGCAGCTTCTGCACCGTTTCAAGATCCAGTGCAGCAAGAAGGCCTACAACTACCCGTTCCTGATGGGGCAGGGCGTGTGGATCGACTCCGAAAACCTCGACCGTGACGATTCCGTGGCGGAGGTCTTAAAGCACGGCACGCTCTCCATCGGCTTTATCGGCCTTGCCGAAACGCTCAAAGCCCTCACCGGAAAGCACCACGGCGAGAGCGAGGAGAGCTGGAAGCTCGGCTATGAGATCATCTCCTACATGCGTGCGTGCATGGACAAAAAGAGCCGCGAGACCGGCCTTAACTGGACGCTGCTTGCGACGCCTGCCGAGGGCCTTTCCGGGCGTTTCCTGCGCATTGACCGGAAAAAATACGGCGTTATCGAGGGCGTGACGGACCGCGACTATTATACGAATTCGTTCCATGTGCCGGTTTATTACGGTATCAGCGCCTACAAAAAGATTCAGAAGGAAGCGCCGTTCCACGCGCTGACCAATGCGGGGCACATCAGCTATGTGGAGCTGGACGGCGATACCTGCAAAAATATCGATGCGTTTGAGAGCGTGATCCGCTGCATGAAGGAGGCCGGTATCGGTTACGGCTCAGTCAACCATCCGGTCGACCGCGACCCGGTTTGCGGCTATAACGGCATCATCGGCGATGTGTGCCCGCGCTGCGGCAGGCATGCGGGCGAAGGCGTGCCGGTTGAAAGGCTGATGGAGCTTCGGAAGAAGTACCATGACGTGCCGGATTATTCGCACCTGATCCATTGAGCCGAAGCGTTGAGCCGAAGCCCGGCGTATGGATTTTGCGCAGAAAGGCGGGACCGTAAGCATGAAAATATTTCTGATCCGGCATGCGGAAAGCTACAGCAATACGCAGGGAAAGGTCATGTCCTCCACGGATCTGGCTTTGACGCAGAAGGGCGTCCGGCAGGCGGAGCGCGCCGGACAGTATTTGAAGGAGCAGCTTCCCCGCGATGCCGTGCTTTACGCGTTCTGCAGCTCCTTAAGCCGCACACGGCAGACGGCGGAAGCGTTTCTCCGGCAGCTGCCGAAAGCCGATGTACCCATTGTTGAAGCCGATTGTCTGCGCGAAATGGATCTCGGCAGACTCGAGGGCTTGACCTGGGAGGAGCGGGACCGCCAATACCCGGAGATCAGTATAGAGGCGGGCCTGTCTGAAGCGGTTCTTCCGGCGGGGGAATGCTATCGGGATATCAAAGACAGGTGCGTGTGTTTCGCGGAGAAATATCTGGCCGGACTGGAGGCTTCCGCCACCGTGCTGGTCTTTTCACACGGAATCACACTGCGGGTGCTCACCAACGTTCTGCTGAACCGTCCGGACCGCGATGTGAACCGGCTAAACTGGATGGAGAACACGGGTATTACGGAAATCGAGTACGACGCGGAAAGCAAAGCGGGGAAGCCCGTGCGGATCAATGATTATGCGCATTTGGGAGAGCTCGGCTCAAAGGATTATTCCAAATGGGGTCTGTTCTCCGTGGAAGCATATTGATAAATCACAAATTAACGGGTAAAATTACAATCAGGAGGATGAAACTATGTCACCGAAGATCACTGAAAAAACCGTGAAGCAGAATACCGTTCTCATCGGCGAGGGGCGCGATTTCGAGCGCATCCGCCGCATTACGGGCTATCTTGTCGGCACCACCGACCGCTGGAACAATGCGAAGCGCGCCGAGGAGCGCGACCGCGTGAAGCACAGCCTGTAAACTGCTGAAAATCCAGGAGGCTCCGCGCCTTTTGGATTTTTTTGCGCGGAGGGCATGGCGCCGCCTTGCCCGGCGGCAAAAGAGGAGGCGTGGATAAAATGCAGATTAAAATAGCGGGAATCGTTCCGGATTCCATCGTAGATGGACGCGGCATCCGCCTGACGGTGTTTGTGCAGGGCTGCCCGCATCATTGCCCCGGCTGCCACAATCCGCAGACACATGATTTTGAGGGCGGTACATGGGACGATACGGACCGCATTTTCGAAGAATTTATGGAGAATCCCATGCTGCGCGGCATCACCTTTTCGGGCGGCGAGCCGTTCTGCCAGCCGGCGCCGCTGAAGGCGCTTGCGGACAGGGTGCATGCCGCCGGCCGCGACGTGACGATCTATACGGGATGGACGCTTGAGGCGCTGCAGGCCATGCACAATCCGGAGGTGGATGCGCTGCTCGGCGTCTGCGACGTGCTGGTGGACGGGCCGTTTATCGAGGCGCAGAAGAACCTGGATCTGCTGTTCCGCGGAAGCGAGAACCAACGGCTGATCGATATGCGAAAGACCCGGGAGAGCGGGCGCATCGTTTTGCTGGAGCTCGGCTGATAGCTGCATGTGCGGAACCGCATCCATATCAGGATGATATGAATGCATATCGAAATTACAGGGGTGAATTCATAAATTGGCAATTGATTCCCTACGTGATTTGTGGTAAAATAAAACCAGAATCGGCCATTTGCAATATATTTGCCTTTTTGGCGAAAGGAGAAATAACCATGACAAACAACAAGACAGTCCTTTCCTGGATTGACGAGATGAAAGCGCTTGTCAACCCGGATCAGGTCGTTTGGATCGACGGCTCCGAGGAACAGCTCGAAGCCCTCAGAAAGGAAGCTTGCGAGACCGGCGAAATGATCAAGCTGAACGAGGAGAAGCTCCCGGGCTGCTATTATCACAGAACGGCTCCGAACGATGTCGCGCGTGTTGAGGACAGAACCCTCATCTGCTCCAGAAAAGAAGAGGACGCAGGCCCGACGAACCACTGGAAGGATCCGCAGGAAGCATACAAGATGCTTTACGATATTGCCCGCGGCAGCTATAAGGGCCGTACCATGTACGTGATCCCGTATTCCATGGGCCCGGTCGGTTCGCCGCTCGCGAAAATCGGCGTTGAGCTGACGGATTCCATCTATGTTGTTCTGAATATGGCCATCATGACGAGAGTCGGCCAGAAGGTTATGGACGTGCTCGGCGACAGCAACGACTGGGTCCGCGGCTTGCACTGCAAGTGCGATGTCGATCCGGACAAGCGCTGGATCTGCCAGTTCCCGGAGGACAACACCATCATTTCCGTCAACTCCGCTTACGGCGGCAACGTTCTGCTCGGCAAGAAGTGCTTTGCGCTGCGCATCGCTTCCTACCAGGCGAAGAACGAGGGCTGGATGGCCGAGCATATGCTTATCCTCGGCGTTGAGAATCCGCAGGGCGAAGTCAAGTATGTCTGCGCGGCGTTCCCGTCTGCCTGCGGCAAGACCAACCTCGCAATGATGATCCCGCCGGAAGGCTATAAGGCGAAGGGCTACAAGGTTTGGACAGTCGGCGACGATATCGCTTGGATGCGTCCGGGCGAGGACGGCAGACTGTATGCGATCAACCCGGAGAACGGCTTCTTCGGCGTCGCACCGGGCACGAACATGAAGTCCAACCCGAACGCTCTGATTTCCACACAGAAGGGCACCATCTTTACGAACGTTGCCCGCAATCTCGACGACAACACCGTTTGGTGGGAGAGCCTCGACAAGAATCCGCCGGTCAATGCGGAAGAGTGGAAGGGCGCTCATGTAAATGGTCCGGAATATATTGCGGAGGGCAACAAGCTCGCGCATCCGAACAGCCGCTTCACGGCGCCGACCGAGAACTGCCCGTGCCTCTCGAGCGAGTTTGAGAACCCGAAGGGTGTTCCGGTTTCCGCGATCATCTTCGGCGGCCGTCGTCCGGATACGGTTCCGCTGGTTTATCAGTCCAGAAGCTGGAACAACGGTGTGTTCATTGGCTCCATCACAGGCTCTGAGACGACCGCTGCGGCTGCCGGTGCAGTCGGCGTTGTCCGCCGCGATCCGATGGCGATGCTCCCGTTCTGCGGCTATCATATGGGCGACTACTTCAAGCACTGGATCGAGATGGGCGAGCTCCTCGGCGACAAGGCGCCGAAGATCTTCAACGTCAACTGGTTCCGTGTCGATGAAGACGGCCACTTCATTTGGCCGGGCTTCGGCGACAACCTCCGCGTGCTCGAGTGGATCCTCAAGCGCTGCGACGGCGAGGTCGACGCAACGGAGACGGCGATCGGCTACGTGCCGAAGGCAGAGGATATCAACCTTGAGGGTCTGGACTTCCCCGTTGAGAAGCTGCAGGGCATCCTGGAAGTTGACAATGCCAAGTGGGCGAAAGAGGCGGAAGGCGTCGAAGAGTTCTATAAGAAGTTCGGCGACAAGCTCCCGGCTGAGCTCAGAGCAGAGCTTGACGGTCTTAAGAGCCGTGTTCAGGCGTAACGGCTTGATTCCGGTTTTATAGTTTCAGATTTCAAATTAAAAGCGCGCCGCCCTGTGGGATTTGCTCCCGCAGGGCGGCGTTTTTTGTGTCGTGCAGAGCATAACGAACCCCCGGCTTTGCCAGGGAAGAATAAAAAAAGCCTTGGGAAATAATCGGTGTAAAACAGTAATGAAGACGCAAAGCAGCAATAAATAACAAATAGTTACGTGAAAAATAGATCTGTTCTCCCGAGGGCACAAGCTTCCAAGAGGAAATACGTGAAAACCGGAGAATTACGGTAAACCTCAAAACCGCCGAATATGGACTGGCTTACCGGTTGCAGAGCGGGCGATACGATGATATTTTTCAGGGGGTCAGCAGGTACTGATCTCTCCGGAGCCTGCGCAAACCAGTGGCTTACCAGTGGCTTGAATTGGCTTCGCAAAGTTTTTTTCTACACAAAAGAGCACTGCATTTCGCGAAAATGCAGCGCTCTTTGGAGGATCGCTTTAAAGGTCCTTCTCGCCCATCCAGTAGTCCATGCAGCGCTTGGCGCCGAGCTTGCCGTACCAGTCCTCAAGCCATGTGTAGCCGATGAAAACCGACCGGCAGCCGCGGGCTTTGAGGATGTCGAGCGCATCCTGACAGAGGCGCATGCCGACGCCGCGGTTTTGATAGGATTCCAGTACGCCGAGGGGCCCGAATGTACTGGTTCCCGGATAGGCTTCCGTCAGAAAGCAGTTTTTGGGATGAGCGCCGCAGCCGCCGACGATTTCCCCGTTCCATTCGGCGAGCAGAATATCCGGTAAGCGGGCGAAGTAATCGCCAAAGCCTTCAATCTGTGCGCTGCAGGCGCCGGCCTCCGCGCGGTCCTCCGGCGTGCTGAGCCGCATTCTGGTCGTAAGCGCCGGGTCCTTGCAGTCGAGCTCCGGACGATGCGCATAAGCGGCGAGATCAAGCGTCATATCATAGGCTGTCCAGATATAGCGGTAGCCGCGCTTTTCAAAGAACGCATAGGCGTCCGAGCTTCCGTCCATCGGTACGCCGGGGAAAATGTAGGTATCCTGCGCGTGGCCAAGCACGGCGCGGCCATATGGACGGATTGCCGCTTCCGCCCGGCTCAAAAGCGCGCTGCCAATGCCCTGATTCCGGTATTCGGGCCGGACGCAAAGCAGGAGCAAAGCGTTCTGCCGGACGACGGCAAAGCCTACGGGCAGACCGCCCGCGCTGTAATGGGTGAAAACCTGTGAGCCGCTGCCGATGCCGAGGCGGTTTCTGAGCGAAGCGCGATCGGTGCGCAGGGCCGGAAAGCAGGTATTGTACAGAGCGTGCAGCACGTCAAAGACGGCTTCAGGCAGATCGGGCAGCTCCGCTGCGACAATCAGCATCATCGGGCGGCGCATTTCATCCGCCATGCCGGGAAGGCCGCGCATGGATTCGGGCGGCATGGGCTCGCAAAGGTGGCGCAACGTAAAGCCCGCGCGCAGCAGGGTCTCGACGTAGGTCGTTACGGTACGATGGTATTTCGTCACAGACGCGCCGAGAAAATGCGCAGTGCGCTTGCCCTCCCAATAGTAGTTGTCCACGGGAAAGTGGTCGATTTCTCCATTCTCGCCGTACACCCAGTCCTGTGAGCCTTCGGCGGTGAAAACGGGATGCTCCACCGTAAAGACGAACATGCCGCTCGGGCGCAGCCACCGCCGTACCCGCTCGACGACGCCGTTATAGTCCTCGACATAGTGCAGGGCAAGCGAGCTGAGAACGAGATCAAAGCTGTTTTCAGGCAGATCGAGATCCTCGATTGCAGCGCGGCGGTACTGAATTCGGCCGGAGAGGTCTGCATGGCCCTGAATTTTCTCCCTTGCCACAGCGAGCATTTTTTCGGAGAGATCGGTGCCGAGCACGGAGGCGGCGCCCTGCTCCGCGGCCCAGATACAATGCCAGCCGTAACCGCAGCCGAGATCGAGTACGCGGCGGCCCTTTACCGGCGGCAGCACTTCGCGCAGCGCCTCCCATTCGCCCGCGCCGGAAAGCCCCTTTTCCGAGCGCAGCATCCGGCTGTAGCTGTTGAAAAATTCGGGATTGTCGTACGGATTTTCTTTCATAACGATGGCCTCCTTTTACTGTCTCCATTATACCTGCCTACAGCTACAAAGACAAGATTAAAATGCGGAGAACAGCGGAAAAGGATTGCAATTTCTGCCGAAATATGCGATACTGATCTTAAAATTTCCCGAAAAGGAGAAAAATTATGGCGCTTACATACAGGACAATTACGGAAGTTCTCGATTTTGGACCGTACATCACGAAAATTATTTTAAAAGCGGACCGCTCGCTGCGCGGTGCGAAGCTCGACCCGGCGCAGTTCACCGTGGCGGTGGAGCGCGTTTCCAAGCTGGGCGCAGATTTTGAATGGCCGAAATTCATGGGCGCGAAGCCGGATGACTCCATGGCGGGTACACGGGAAATTGAAGCGCTGTACGTCTCGGACGAAAACGGCGTGCCCGCAGCGGACGGGGATTGCATCACGCTCCGTATGGCGTGCTCGCCGATGGCGGGCATCGGATCGATTATCCGCTTTGACGGCGTGTTCAACGTGTTTGTGGACGTGCGTCATGTGATCACGCAGAATGCGCCGATCGAAACGGCGGCCGGCCGGCTTTCCGGTCTCGTATTTGACGTGGACGGCGGCAACCGCATTGTCTACGGCGAACAGCTTCAGACCGGATCTTTTTCCCATCCCGATTCGGATTTGCTTTATGCGCATTACGAACCTGCGCATGCTCCGGGCGAGCATCTGCCGCTGATCATCTGGCTGCACGGCGCGGGCGAGGGCGGCCAGTCCCCGCTGATCGCTGCCGTCGGCAATAAGGTAGTCAACCTGATTTCCCCCGAACTGCAGGCGTATTTCGGCGGGCGTGCTGCGCTGCTCGTTCCGCAAGCGCCGACGATGTGGATGGACGACGGCACCGGACAATATACGAAGGACGGCAGCTCCATGTATGTTGAAGCGCTCGACGCATTGATCGACGCATATATCGAAGCGCGCCCGTGGATTGACCGGG
Organism: Oscillospiraceae bacterium; assembly: GCA_019422905.1. Taxonomy (GTDB): domain Bacteria; phylum Bacillota; class Clostridia; order Oscillospirales; family Acutalibacteraceae; genus Hominenteromicrobium. Next base: position 2,039 of record JAHZCM010000074.1, on the reverse strand, counting down.
ACCGCGTATATATCGGCGGCTGCTCAAACGGCGGCTTTATGACGATGAAAATGCTGGTTCACACCCCGTGGCGCTACGCCGCGGCGTTTCCGGTCTGTGAGGCGCTGATGGACACAGACATTACGGATGCGCAGATCGCATCGATTGCGCAGAAGCCCATCTGGTTCACGCACGCCAAAACGGATACCACAGTACCGCCGGAGGAAACCGTGGTGCCCACCTACAAGCGGCTGCTCGCCGTGGGCGGCAAAAATATTCACTTCACATTCTGGGATAAAGTTGCCGACCTGAGCGGCAGGTACAACACGCCGGACGGCGCGGCTTTCGAGTATTACGGGCATTGGAGCTGGATCTACACGCTGAACAATGACTGCGCGCTCGACTACGACGGCGCGCCTGTCACGGTAAGCGGTCAGCCGGTGCGCATTATGGAATGGCTTGCCGCGCAGAAGCTGCATGCGGAATAAACGCAAAGAGAGAACGGGAAACAGCCGGTCGAGAAGCTGCCTCCCGTTCTCATTTTTTGTACGCGTTTATTCGGTTTCCGTCAGCGGGAAAGTGATCTCCCAATTGCCCTCGGTCAGGGATGCGCAGGTGACGAAATAACCGTACACCGAGCAGCTTTCCAGTGCTTCGGAAGAGATATCATAGATATATTCCTCGTAGCTGTCCCTTTGCTCTGCACCCCAAAAGGAAATATGCCTGTCGGCGTCCAGCATTTCACCGTCGGCCGTTTGCAGCCAAATGTAGCCGTGATTATCCGTATTGGCTATATCTGCATACCGGAGCTGGATGTGCAGTTGACCGTTTACATAGCCGATACCGGTGACATCGACGCCGGAAACCGGACTGTATATGGCTTCGCCGGGCACCATGGCCGGCGGCGCGGTTTCGGCTTCCTGACTGCCGGCAAAGCCGCGGGGCTCTACGGCTTTGATATCCGGAGCCGTGTTGGCGGCGGTCAGATCAAGCTCCGGCAGCAGACCTTCAAATTCCCGCTTGCCGCTCAGGAACCTGCGGACGGAAAAGGTCAATTTATCGCCCTCTATTTTCTGCCCGCCGAATTCCCGAATGGAGATCAGAAATCGCGCCGTATGCGTTTGCGCATCATAGTCCGCGAGCGAACAGGTCGCCGCGCAGTCAAACGGACGGTGGATGCGGTAGCTGTCAAAGAGGTCGGTCGTCTCGTCGATGCGGTCGCCGGTCAGGTCGGTGAGGGAGATGTAGATTTCAGCCGTATCTTCATGGATGTAGACCGATTCCACCTCCATACGGATGCCGTTATCCTCTGTGCTCCTGTTGACCGGCTTGAAGTACTGCGCTGCGGCCGGCGAGATTTTGTACAGCAGCTCATATCCGGATGGCGACGCCGCAAACGCCGGGAAAGCGAGAGAGAAGCAGAGCAAAAGCGCGGCAAAGACGAGAATCGGCCGCAGCCGCGCGGTACCTTTCGGGCGGCGCGCGCAGGCCGCTGCGGTTTGGCGCACCAGTTCTGCATCGGGGACGAGCTGTGCGTTCATTTGATTGTATTTTTGCTGGAAGGTCATGCGGTACACCCTTTCTGTAACGGTATCAGAGTTCATCTTTCAAAAGGCCGGCGAGCTGCTGCCTTGCGCGCGTGAGCTGTGTGCGGATGGTGGAGGGCTTTTTTTGAAGCAGCGCGCCGATTTCCTCCGCCGTATAGCCTTCGTAGTAAAAAAGGTGGATCACGGTGCGGTACTTCGGCGGCAGGCTTTTCAGCGCCTCGTGCAGCTCCAGCATTTCCGGTGCGGCAAACGGCACGGCGCTGTCCGGCTCCTCCGCCTTGCGCAGGAGTTTTTTGGAAAGGTGGGTTTTGGCGCGGTTGATTGTCACGCGCAGCAGCCATGCCTTGCGGTGCTCCTCGTTCTCGAAAGCCGGTGCGCGCCGGATATAACGCAGAAAAACCTCCTGAAAGATATCGTCTGCATCGGATGGATTGCGGACATAAGCCCAGGCCAGCCGGTAGACCATGTCGCCATACTGGACGAGGATGCTGTCGAAGTCCTCGCTGGGGTTAT
>JAHZCM010000073.1:6977-10289 GCA_019422905.1 Oscillospiraceae bacterium | reverse complement strand
GGGAATGCACTGCAAAAACTGCGCCCAGCGCATCGAGAATGCGTTTAACGGGCAGGCGGGCTGCATGGCGACCGTAAACCTCAGCGGCAAGTACGCAATTGTGCGGTCCAAAACGCTGCTTGAGGACGATGCCGTCAAGCAGACAATCTGGCATGCGGGCTATCAGGCGACGGCCGTGGAGGACGCAAAATAAAGCTGGTAAAAGCCGGGAAAACCTGCTACTATAAAGGGGAAAGGAATGTGATCCCCATGAAAAAGATAGCGAGCTTTACGGTCAACCACGATAAACTCAAAAAGGGTATGTATGTTTCCCGGATAGACGGCGATGTCGTCACCTACGATATCCGCATGAAAACGCCGAATGCAGGCGATTATCTCTCAAACGGCGCGCTCCATACATTCGAGCACCTGTTTGCGACGTACGCCCGCAACAGCGCGCTTTCGGAGCAGGTCATCTATGTCGGCCCCATGGGCTGCCGCACCGGATTTTATTTCCTGCTGCGCGACGCGGTGAGCCGTGTGGATGCGCTGGCGCTCGTTCGGGAAGCCTTTGCCTTTATCGAGCGGTTTGAGGGCGAAATCCCGGGCAGCCGCCGCGAGGAATGCGGCAATTATCGGGAGCATGATCTGCCGGGTGCGAAGGCATGCGCGGCCGATATGCTGCGTGTGCTGCGGGACTGGACGCCGGAAAGGATGGAATACGAGGCGTGAGCACCGCACCGGAGACCGGTATGGACTCCGGAAAGGCAGGATATAAATAGCCTCTGGAGGGGCCCGGAACGCTTGCCGCGCGTATTCTTTCCATGGGCCTTCTTTCAGGAACTTTGTGCATACCTTGAAATGTTTGCCCCTATGAGCGGGCCGGCGTCTGTCGGTGGAATCGATGGATGTATAAAGAGGAGAGGCCAAGTATCCGGCTGGATACTTGGCCTCTCCTTTTATGGTGGACCAAAAATGAGGTGAACGCTAAACGATTTTACTTCTTGGAGAACTTGAAGCAAACAGACGCGGCCGTCAAACCGAGCACACCGATGGACAAGAGTGCAATCCAAAGGAAATAATCCGTCGAATCTCCGGTCTGCGGCGTATTCTGCGCAGGCGCTTCCGGCGTAGCCGTCGGTACAGGCGTAGGCTCCTGTGTGGGCGCGGGCGTCGGTTCAGGTGTGGGCTCCTGCGTCGGCGCAGGCGTTGGCGTAGGTGCCTGTGTCGGTGTGACTGTCGGTGTTGGTGTGGCTGTGGGTTCCTGTGTCGGTTCTGCCTCTACCGTATAGGAAACGGTCGGCTTCGGGAACGTCTCAGGCTCGCCCGGCGTGTTGTTGGAATCTACCGGGTACAGCGTGGCGCTGTCATTTGTATAGAGCCCGTCGTAGCTCTTGCTGCCGTCGCCGTCATACTGGCCGTATGTACCGGCCTCGGTTTTCGGGTTTGTAAGCCGGACGGTATAGGTGAGCTGAACAGGAGCAAAGTTCGTGACCGGGACATTGATGTTCCAGACGAAGCACTCTTTCGTGTCGCCGTTATAGCCGTTGGCGTAATAGGTCAGGGTGTAGGGGTACTCACCGTCCACAGCCTCGCCAAAAGCGTATTCGCCGTCGCCGAGATCCTGAACCGCCAAAGCCTCTCCGTTCACCGTAAGCGTGAGCTTGGAAGCATCGGAAACAAAGTCGAAATCGTAATCTTCGCCGTATCCGATGACATCTACAACCTTGGAGCCTGCATCGAGCAGATAGTAAATATCGTTCTGGATGCCGCTAAATGTAACTTCCTCGCCGTTTGCAAGGAACTTCATGAACGAGGAAGCCCACGGATAGTTTCCGTTTGTTCCCGCTGTCATGGCATAGCAGTGATATTTGCTCGCCGTCTCACGGTATGTCGTGTAAGTGAGATACAATGCCTTATCGATGGACATGGCATGATTCTGGTTCTCTTCAACCGGAATAACTTCGCCCTGTGTGCCGCCGTACGGGTAATCGTATGTTGTGCCGTCCTTCTCGACAAGATCGCCGATCTGGCCGAGCCATACCGCCCAATCCTCCGGGGCGTCGTTGCTGCCGTACTTGGACTTCCAGTTGTCCGGGCCCGCCCAGCTTAATATGGAACCATCGTTTTCGAATGACCATGCCGTTGCCGTGGGGCTCTCATTGTACATATAGGTAATGCCGTCGCTTACAAAGATCAGGTATTTGCGGTCTGCGGAAACGCTTGTATCCGCATCCAGCATCTGGATGCCGGCAAGAAGTCCGGCATGCGTATTTGTACCGCTCTTGATCTCCTGCTTGATCGCGGCCTCGATCGCATCGTACTCGGTCGCGAGGTCAAGAAGCCCCTCGGTGGCATGCGCTTCCTTGTTGAAGATTACAACGCCGACGTTGACCTTTGCACCGGTGTTTTCCGTCTGCGCTTTCAGATTGCTCAGCATTGCCAGTGCCTGTTCCTCAAGCGTTGCGCTGGTGGATTTATCCAAAACCAGCACAATGTCTGAAGTCAACTGCTGCTCGGCCGCAGGCAGGGAAAGCGTGACCTTAGACTCGAAGTTTTCGTCCAGGTTCGTCGCCGTCTTGGACTTGGAAACGTCCCAATCCGTTCCGGGCGCAGGCTCCACCGGCGCAGTCGTAGCGGTGAACTCCCATACGCCGTTCAGAGTTTTATCCTCGGTGATAAACTCCAGTTTGGTCACAGTTTCCTCGTCGTACACCCAGCCCGTGAAGGTGAAGGTGCCGGAAATGCCGTTCCGTATACCGGTAATAGTCTGCGGTACGGCCGCCACTTCGTAATCTTCGCCTTCTTTTACCGTGACGCTGTCCGGTACGATATAATTGGCCGGTATGTCGCCTGTAACCTCGTAGGTAATTGTATAATCCGGCGCTTCATGTGCGGCTTTCAAGGCGACGGTTGTACTGTAGGGGCAATTTGCTGTATCAAATTCGCTGTAGTAGACAGTCTTTTCCTTTGTATAGCTTGTTACCTTGCCGTTTTCATCGTAGATAAATACGATTTTGTCTTTCTGCTCGCTCCAACGATTTCGGATACTCGCGCTTTCATATCCATCGTAATACCAGCCGGTGATCGCTTTGCCCGTTGAGGCGAGAATTCTGTTTCCGGACATTGTATTTGCGGCGGGAAGATTTAGCGCGTTGCCAGAGGAGGCGTAGATGTCGTCGCCCATCGTCTTTGCCGTGTTGTTATACAGCGCGGCGCCTGTCTCGACCCGCACGGTAACACCATCGTTGACAGAAATAGCACCACCGGTTGCACCGGCGCTGTTGCCGGTCATAACTACACTGTTGCCAATGTAGAGCACTTCGAGCTCAA
>JAHZCM010000073.1:0-6967 GCA_019422905.1 Oscillospiraceae bacterium | reverse complement strand
TGTCTTGTTGACATTTTGAATGTAAACAGCGCCGCCGTGTCCCGTCGCTGTGTTGTTCGTAACGGTGCCGGCGTTCAGCGTTATGCCGCGCCAGTTGTTACTGTAGATTGCACCGCCGTTTTCACCTGCGCTGTTGCCGGAGATTGAACCGCCGTTTGCGGTAAACCGGGAGCCATTGCCGACAAGGTATGCGCCACCGCCGGATTTCGACGCGGTATTACCGAAAATCGAGCCGCTTTGCAGCACAAATTCAGCCGTTGTCTCATTGTAGAGATAATTTGAAGCGCCCATGCCGACACCGCCGCCAATCACAGCATCGTTGCCGGTTATATCTGTACTTTCCAATTCGCACGTGCATCCGTAAGCCTTACCGGAAGTCGTGGCATAAATACCGCCGCCGCTGTTGCCGGCATGGTTGCCCGTGATTTGGCAGCCTGTCAGCCGGACGGTGCCGCCGTTCATGTAAATGCCGCCGCCGCTGTTGCTGGCTGTGTTTCCGGAAATCGTACAGTTCTCAAGTGTGACAGTTCCAGCAGTGCCAATAGAGATGCCGCCGCCTTGCGTGGTGCTGCCGCCCGTAATGGTACCGTTTTGTATGGTCACTTCGATTTCTTTATCTGATAAAACAGAAATGACGCTCTTCGTTGCGCTGCCGGTCAATACGCACTCGCCCAAATCTAGGGTGAGGGATTTCTCAATGGTGATGTCCTCCTGTGTGTTGGAGAGCAGGGTGGCCGTATCGCCGTCCTGCGCGGCTGCAATCGCTGCCGCCAGAGTTTCATAGTCATTGTTGCCAATCTGAGCTACTGCCGGCTTGTCGGCCAGCGGCGTGGGCTCGTCCCTCACCGGTGTGTCCGTGGCAAGATCTTCCGCTGTGGGTGTTTCCTCGGGAGGCTCTTCCGCTGGCGCTTCACTGGGAAGTGTTTCGGGTAACAACTCGTCGGCAATCTCTTCACTGTCCGTGTTTTCCGCTTCGGAAGCGGGTGGCGCTTCCGAAGTACCGGAGGCCTCATCGGCAAAAGCCGTTGTTCCGAGAGAAAACAGGAGGAGTACGGCCAAAAGGGTTGCGAGCGCTTTTGAAATTTTCCGCATTTTCATCTCAATCCTCAAATCCTTTCACTATTTTGACGAATTTGCAGCGGATAAATGCGGAAAAATGTCATAGGGGAACGATAAAGCAGACTTTCACGTTCTGGCGTGTTATAATACAGAAAATGCCGGATATGCAGTGAAAAACGGAAAATATACAGCAAAAATGCAGGAAAATATTTGAACGGTATTTCCTACATTTTCCATACAAATCAAAAAAAATTTTTTTGCATTACTGTCTTGACAAATACCGTGTAGGGGTATATACTAAAAATACCCCGGACGGGTATTAAATGTTTGCGGAAGGAGAACTCTTATGGAAAATACAGAAATGGCGTGCTGCCACAAGACAAAGGAACGTTCCGAAGAGGAATATAAAAAGCTGATCCACCGCCTGAACCGCATTGAAGGGCAGATCCGCGGCATCCGCGGCATGGTGGAGAAGAGCGCGTACTGTCCCGACATTCTCGTGCAGGTTGCCGCGGCGAATGCCGCTTTGAACGCCTTCACGAAGGAGCTGCTTGCAAATCACATCAAAACCTGTGTTGCGCGCGATATCCGTGAGGGCAAAGACGAGACGATCGATGAGCTTGTCGTGACGCTGCAGAAATTGATGAAATAACAGAGCAAAACCGGGCAAAATAATACGGAAGAAGGGTGGTTTTGGATGGAACAATATACAGTTACCGGGATGAGCTGCGCGGCGTGCAGCGCCCGGGTGGAAAAAGCGGTTTCCAAGGTGCCGGGCGTTACGTCCTGCTCGGTGAGCCTGCTCACGAATTCCATGGGCGTCGAGGGCACGGCGACGGCGGATGCGATTGTGAAGGCCGTTGAGGACGCCGGCTACGGCGCCTCTAAAAAAGGCGCGGAAAAATCGTCGCCCGCAGCAGCCGATGCGGAGGACGCACTCAAAGACCGTGAAACGCCGGCCTTAAAGCGGCGGCTGATCGCATCGCTGGGCTTTTTGATCGTGCTGATGTACATTTCGATGGGCCACATGATGTGGAACTGGCCGCTGCCGGGCTTCCTGGCGGATAATCACGTGGCGATGGGCCTTGTGCAGCTCCTGCTTACGGCGATCATCATGGTCATCAACCAGAAGTTTTTCATCAGCGGCTTCAAGGGGCTGCTGCACGGCGCGCCGAATATGGATACGCTTGTGGCGCTGGGGTCCGGCGCGTCGTTTATCTACAGCACCTATGCGCTGTTCGCCATGACCGAAGCGCAGATGCGCGGCGACATGAGCGCAGTCATGGGCTATATGCATGAATTCTACTTTGAATCGGCGGCGATGATCCTGACGCTGATCACGGTCGGCAAGATGCTGGAGGCGCGCTCGAAGGGCCGAACGACGGACGCGCTCAAGAGCCTGATGAAGCTCGCGCCGAAGATCGCGGTGCTGCTGCGCGGCGGCGAGGAGGTTACCGTGCCGATTGCCGAGGTGCAGAAGGGCGATGTTTTTGTCGTCCGCCCCGGTGAGAATATCCCCGTGGACGGTGTGGTGCTCGAGGGCAGCAGCGCGGTGAATGAATCCGCCCTGACCGGCGAGAGCATCCCGGTGGATAAGGCGGCGGGGGACGCTGTCTCGGCGGCTACGGTGAACCAGTCCGGCTTCCTGCGGTGCGAAGCGACGCGCGTCGGCGAGGACACGACGCTTTCGCAGATTATCCGCATGGTCAGCGACGCGGCGGCGACCAAGGCCCCCATTGCGAAGGTGGCTGACAAGGTTTCGGGCGTGTTCGTCCCGGTGGTCATCGCCATAGCGGTTGTTGCATGGGTTGTCTGGATGCTTGCCGGGCAGACCTTCGGCTATGCGCTGGCGCGCGGCATTTCCGTGCTTGTCATTAGCTGCCCGTGCGCGCTCGGTCTTGCGACGCCGGTCGCCATTATGGTCGGCAGCGGTATGGGCGCGAAGAACGGCATTCTGTTCAAGACCGCCGTTTCGCTGGAGGAGACGGGCAAGGTGCAGATCGTCGCGCTCGATAAAACCGGTACGATCACGAGCGGCAAGCCGCGTGTGACGGATATTCTTCCGGCGGAGGGCGTCTCGGAGCAGGCGCTTCTGGAAACTGCTGCCGCGCTGGAGAAAAAGAGCGAGCACCCGCTTGCCAAGGCGGTTTTGGAGCTTGCGCAGGAGCGCGGCACGACGGTTGCGGAGGTCTCGGAATTCAAGGCTTTGCCGGGCAACGGCTTGACCGCATCGCTTTCCGGCGATGTACTGGCGGGCGGTAACCTGAATTTTATCACCGCGCAGACCGCGGTGCCGCAGGCTATGCGGGAAGCGGCGGAGCGTCTGGCAGAGGCGGGAAAAACGCCGCTGTTTTTCAGCCGCGGCGGCAGGCTGATCGGCATCATCGCCGTGGCGGATGTAATCAAGCCGGACAGCCCGCAGGCGATCCGTGAGCTGCAGAACATGGGCATCCGTGTCGTCATGCTGACCGGCGACAATGTGCGCACCGCGAAGGCCATCGGGCGCGAAGCCGGTGTGGACGAGGTGATTGCCGGCGTGCTGCCGGAGGGTAAGGAGAGCGTGATTCGGGAGCTGAAGGAGCAGGGCAAGGTCATGATGGTCGGCGACGGCATCAACGACGCGCCGGCGCTCACGCGCGCGGATATCGGCGCAGCGATCGGCGCGGGCACGGATATCGCGATCGATGCGGCGGACGTGGTGCTGATGAAGAGCCGCCTTCTGGATGTCCCGGCAGCGATCCGCCTGAGCCGCGCAACGCTTCGGAATATCCATGAAAATCTGTTCTGGGCGTTTATCTACAATGTGATCGGTATTCCGCTGGCTGCGGGCGTGTGGATCCCGCTCTTCGGCTGGCAGTTGAACCCGATGTTCGGCGCGGCGGCGATGAGCCTTTCCAGCTTTTGCGTTGTGACAAACGCGCTTCGCCTGAATCTTTTTAACATCCGCAGTGCGAAGCGCGATAGAAAAATTAAAACCGTTGAGGTAAAGGTAAAGGAGAAAACGACCATGGAAAAAACATTGAGAATTGAAGGTATGATGTGCCCGCACTGCGAGGCCAGGGTGAAGAAATGCCTGGAGGCGCTGCCGCAGGTTGCAGAGGCCGTCGTCAGCCATGAAAAGGGAACGGCCGTCCTGACGCTGAACACGGAAATTGAGGACGGTGTGCTCAAAAAGGCCGTGGAGGACCAGGGATACACGGTCGTCGGATAATCGCAGAAATCGGTTGACAGTGCCGGAATCTATGGTAAAATAATTGTAAACTGTTGTTTTTAAGTGTTGCCCCGCCCGCTGTGCCGCAAGTGCAGCGGGCGACAGGCGCAATGCGCCTCTTTTTACAAATTGTTCATATGGGATTATTTTTCCGGTAAGAATCGGTTCTTATAATAAGGGACGTTAAATCTTACAAAAATCTTAACGTGTAATCGGAATTGGGGTTATCGACATGGCGAGAGAACGCTACCTGCTGGATGAAACGGAAGACACCATTCATCAGAATCAGATTGTGCCGACGACGGCGAGCGACAAACGGAAAAACTGGTGGTTCTACCATAAAACGCATACGATTGTCGCGCTGATTGTGGTTGTGTTTGTCGTCGTGATCGTGCATTCCTTCGTTACGAGAGAGACGCCGGATTATACGATTGCAATTATGACGGAGTATTCGCTGCCGAACGACCTGCTTCAGGACATCGAGGAGCATCTCGAGCGGTATGCGGACGACCGTAACGGCGATGGGGAAACCGTTGTTTCCCTGCAGTACTATCACTTTTCCAGCAATACGACGTCGGATTACGAGGCGGCGGAGCTGCAGGCTTCCTTCGTGAAATTTGCCGCGGATGCCAGCAGCGGAGACAGTATAATTTTTATCTATGACGACGAGAGCTATCGCTATCTTGACAACAATGATATGAGCGACTTTTTCGGCCCGATTGAGGAAGGCGGCGAGGATTACATTCTCCTGAAGGATATGGCCGGCCTCAATAACCTGACGCTCAACCACTACGCGGAGGACGGCAATATCGAAACGGTGATGAACGTGATCGGTAACCTCAAGGTCTCCGTTCGCACGGAAGAGGGGACGGCGTTTGACAAGGAAGAAAAGGTCGAATACCGCGAGGATTGCATCGAAATGTACAAGCGCCTGAGGGACGACGTGCCCGTGAATACGGCGGAGCAATAAGATATAAAGCGGACGGCGTGCAGATTCTGCGTGCCGTCCGCTTTTTTCTTTGACAGCGCCGCGCATTGGAGTTATAATAGAGCCATATTATTGCTTTGGGGATGTATGGATCATGAACACGGAGAGCATCTCGATTTTTGATTCTACGCTGCGGGACGGTGCGCAGGGCAAGGGCATTTCCTTTTCCGTTGAAGATAAGCTCCAGATCGTGCAGCTTTTGGACCGCCTCGGTATAGACCGGATTGAGGCGGGGAATCCCGGTTCGAATCCAAAGGAGCTGGCATTTTTTGAGCGTGCTTCATCGCTGCGGCTTCGGCATGCGAAGCTGGTTTCTTTTGGAAGCACCTGCCGCAAGGGCTGTAGCCCTGAAGAGGACCGCAATTTGCAGGCGCTGCTCGAAAGCGGTACGGAAATCTGCGCGGTGTTCGGCAAATGCTGGCGGTTTCATGTCGATCATGTGCTGGAGACGACGGAGGCAGAGAACCTCAGGATGATCCGGGAGAGCGTGCGGTTCCTCTGTACGCACGGGCGGCGGGTAATCTTTGACGCGGAGCATTTTTTTGACGGCTATTTGGATGACCGCAGCTTTGCCCTCAGCGCCGTGGAGGCGGCGGTGGAGGGCGGGGCGGAGATGATCTGCCTGTGCGATACGAACGGCGGCGTGTTCCCGCTGGACGTACAGCGCATTGTGCAGGACGTTGTGGCGCATTTGCCGGTGCCCGTTTCGGTACACTTTCACGACGACTGCGGTATGGCGGTTGCAAACAGCATCATAGCGGTGCTCATGGGCGCAAAGCAGGTGCAGGGTACGTTCCTCGGCTTTGGGGAGCGGTGCGGCAACGCCAATCTCTCGGCGATTATCCCGGATCTGCAGCTCAAGCGCGGTATTTCGTGTATTCCGCAGGAGAATCTCTGCCTGCTGACCCGTTACGCGCACGAGCTGGCGGCGATCGCCAACATGGAGGTTCCCGCCGGCCTGCCGTATGTGGGCAGCCACGCCTTTGCGCATAAGGCGGGCATGCACGCGGACGGCGTAATCAAAACGGCGCGCTCCTTTGAGCATGTGGATCCCTTTCTCGTCGGCAACAAGCGGCGGTTTCCCACCTCGGAGATCAGCGGGCGCGCGGTGGTGTTTGCCCGTGTGAAGCAGATTTTGCCGGAGCTTACGGTGCATTCCGCGGAGACGCAGCGCATTCTCGATGAAATCAAGCAGCTCGAATTGGCGGGCTATCAGTTCGAAGGCGCGGACGCGAGCTTTGAACTGCTGGTGCGCCGGCAGATGGGCCTGTATAAACCGTATTTTAAATTGCTATACTATAAGATCTATTCCGGCGCGGGAGCGGGCGAGACGCCCGGCGCCAGCGCCATGGTCAAGGTTCGCGTCGGCGAAGCGGTGCAGTTGATGGCGGCGGAGGGCAATGGTCCGGTCAACGCGCTGGACACGGCGCTTCGAAAGGCGCTGGGCATATTTTATCCGGTTTTGAACCGCATCAAGCTGACGGATTATAAGGTCCGCGTGTTGGATGGCGGCAGCGCGACAGCCTCGCGCGTGCGCGTTCTCATTACCTCGACGGACGGACAGAGCACGTTCACGACGGTGGGCGTCTCCGGGGACGTTGTGGACGCCAGCTTTCAGGCGCTGCAGGATTCCGTGGAATACCTGCTTTTGAAGGCCGGCGTGCAGGCCAATCATTTTACAGGGAAAGAAGGAGCAGTATGAAGCTGAA
>JAHZCM010000072.1:8387-10391 GCA_019422905.1 Oscillospiraceae bacterium | reverse complement strand
ATGCTGCAGGATGTCCTTGACTTTCATGAGTGCCATTTTTTACAGCCCCTTTTCTTAAATTCAGGAAGCGCGCCCTCCCCAAGGGATGAAACCCGGCCCCGAGCGCCCTGCGCAGCAGAACACGCCCATGTGCAATAAGTCGCCAAAATCCAAATCGTCATTATACCGGTTCCCCAACCGGCACAAAAAGCCGCTTATGTCCATGCGTATGTATTCTGTCAGTCGAACTGCGTCTAACGGGCTATGGCACGAAATCTTCCATCCAAATTCGCGCGCCTCTCCTGTTGTTTACAATATATCATGCAGTTCGTATAGTGTAAATGGATAAAAGAGATTTTATTTTGACAATCTCGACCTAACGCTTATAAAAAACAAGTCGCTAATTTCCCCGAACCGCCCAAACACAAACAAAACGTCTTTTCCGTCCTGATTGCGCAAAAAAATCTCCGCCCTTTCAGGGGCGTTGAGATAAGAAAACATCTGTAGGGGCACATAGTATGCGCCTGCGGGCGGCTGACAACCGCCCCACAGGAATTCTTAAAGCAACGCCCCATTTTGGGCGGAGAGCTTTTTCATATCAGCCAATCAGCATGCGGCCTTCCGGCAGAACGGAACCGCCTTTTTTCTTTTTGCGCATCAGGATGGCGAGGCCGAGGGAAACCGGGCCCACGCGGCCGATAAACATCGTCAGCGAAACGGCGAGCTTTACCGGAACGCGAAGCTGCGGCGTCAGGCCGGCGCTCAGGCCGACCGTCCCGAAGGCCGAGACCGCCTCCAGCATCGCATCGATACCGCTCGCGTCTTCCTGCAGCGCGGTAATCAGCGCCGTATTGAGCGCCGAAATCAGCAGGCCAAACGCCACGACCGTCAGCGACTTATAGACCATCGATTTGTCGAAGTGGTGCCGCAGCATGACGGTCTCCTCATCGCCGCGCAACGTCGATTTGACGGTCGCGATCAGGACGACCAATGTGGTGACCTTGATACCGCCCGCCGTGGAGCCGGGACAGCCGCCGATGAACATCAGGATAATCGTGACCAGCTTTGTGGCGTCCGTCTCCTCCGCGATGTTGACGGAGGCAAAGCCCGCCGTGCGCGTATTGGTCGACTGGAAAAACGCCGCGTTCAGCTTTTCAAAAAAGTTCATATCGCGCAGGGTATTGTCGTACTCGAAAATCAGAATCAGCAGCGTGCCCAAAAGAAGCAGCCCCAGAGACGCACGCAGGCAGACCTGCGCATGAAAGCTCAGCCGCTCCACATGCTGCTTATGCAGCCGGGAAAGAATTTTTTTTCGGTACAGCTCGTGGAAAACCACAAAGCCCATGGACCCCGCGATAATCAAGCCGCAGATCGTCAGCGTGACGAGCGGATCGCCGTTGAACGCCGACAGGCTTGTATTGCCCGGGATAAAGCTGAGAATATCAAAACCCGCATTGCAAAAGGCGGAAACGGAGACAAAGACGGACGCCCACGCGCCCAGCCCGCCGTACAGCGGGACGAAGCGGATCATCAGCAGACCCGCGCCGAGCAGCTCGCAGGAAAAAGTGACGGAAACCACGATACGCAGCAGCGTGACGACATCGAGACTGCTGCCGCCTGCGCTTTCCCGCACAAGAATCAATTCCCGAATACCCAGCCTGTGCCTGAGCAGCAGCGTAAAGCTCGTCGCAAACGTCGCAAGGCCAAGGCCGCCGCACTGAATCAGCACGAGCAGAACGGCCTGTCCGAAATACGACCAGTACGAATACGTGTCATAAACGGCAAGCCCCGTCACACACGTGGCGGAGGTCGCCGTGAACAGCGCATCCACCGGGCCGGTAAACCGCCCGCTTTTTGAAGAAAAAGGAAGCGTCAGCAGCACCGTGCCGATTGCGATCAGGCAGACAAAGCTGACGACGATGATCCGCGTCGGTGAGCTGCCCTTTACGAATTTCAGAAATCTGTTTTCCTGCAAGTTCATAGATTCTCCTTCATTCCGCCCAAAGGCTCAGTCAGCACACCACA
>JAHZCM010000072.1:0-8279 GCA_019422905.1 Oscillospiraceae bacterium | reverse complement strand
CAGTCAGCACAACACATACTGGCTGAGCTTCGTGCGCCGGATAGCAATCATCAGCGGAATCCCCAGCGCAAAGCAAACGACAAGCTCGCCCACACCCACCGAAACGGCGCCGGAAATGAAGCCGGCGAGCGAAGCGTTGCCAAAGCCGAAAACGCCCGCATCCGAGAGGCAGGAAACCTCCAGCCCGACGATCAGCGCGTTAAACAGCACCGGCGGCAGAGGCGCGAGGATGGGAATCCCCTTCCAGCGGACGTTCCGCAGCAGATAGGTGCAGATGCCCGCAAGCAGCGTCGCCAGCGTGCCGAACACCCAGTCCACAATGCCGAGCGGGCTTGCGAGGTTGGAGATCAGGCAGCCGACCGCAAGCCCCGGGATCGCCGCAGGCGTGAACGCCGGAAGCACGGTGAGCGCCTCGGAAAAGCGGAACTGAAACGGCCCGTAGGCGAGGTTGACCGCCGCCGCTGCATACGTGAGCACAGCGTACAGCGCCGCAATCACGGCGCTGAGCGCCAGAAAGCGGGCTTTGTTTGTGTTTTTCAATTGGAAACATTCCTTTCGGTCCGCGGTCCGGACACAGCCTGGCCGCGCTAGTATTTTTTAAGGTCAGGATGTCGCGACTGACCGCGGCGGCACAGGGCACACCGCATGTATAAGCATACGCATTTCGGCGCAAAATGTCAAGGTCAGGGCGGAAAATGCACGCTTTTTCACATCCATTTTCGCAGATTCCGCCGATTGACGCGGCCTTTATCCCATGTTACAATAAAGTAAAAGCCATGACGAGGAAGAGTACGCAGGCAAACTTTCACAGAGAATCCCATCATCCCGCGGATGTGCTGAGAATGGGAAAGGCAGACCCTGCCGAACATGGCCTCCGAGCTGCGCACCGAACCCGTATCCGGGCAAGGCTGCGCCGGGATCGCCCGTGACAGCGATAGAGTTTCGAGAGATCATTTCCTCTCCGAACTTGATAAGGCCTGTCATCGCGAGAGACAGGTGAATCAGGGTGGTAACACGTGAGCGTCGCTCTCGTCCCTCAGTATTTTACGGGGAGGTGAGCGCGTTTTTTTATGCCCGAAAGAAAATTGTTACCAGCTTAAATTTTAGAAATGAGGTTTGATACACAATGAATATCCTGATCGGCGGCGCATGGCCGTATGCAAACGGCTCCCTGCACATCGGCCACCTTGCCGCGCTCCTGCCCGGCGACGTTCTCGCCCGGTACTGGCGCTTAAAAGGAGAAACCGTATTCTATGTTTCCGGAAGCGACTGCTATGGCACACCCATTACGGTTCGCGCCAGGCAGGAGGGACGCACCCCGGAGGAAATCAGCGACCGGTTCCACGCGGAGTTCTGCGATGCCTTCGAAAAGCTCGGCTTTTCCTACGATCTGTACACCAAAACATCCGATCCGTGCCACATCGCATTCGTACAGGCGTTTCACAAAAGGCTCTACGCCGGCCGGTACGTCGCGGAGCGCGCCGAGCGGCAGGCCTGCTGCCCCGCCTGCCGAAAGCCCCTCACGGACCGCCTTGTCATCGGGCTCTGCCCGGTTTGCGGCGCGGCGGCGCGCGGCGACCAGTGCGACGCCTGCGGCGAAATTCTGGACGCCGACACACTCCTCGACGCCAAATGCGCCGAATGCGGTTCGCCGGTCGTCTTTCGGGAGACGACGCAGCTTTTCCTGCTTCTGACCGAGCTGAGGCAGGAGCTGACAGCGCTGCTTGAGAGCCACCCACACTGGCGGAAAAACGCCGTCGCCTTCACAAAGCGATATCTGGACGAGGGCCTACGCGACCGCGCCATCACCCGCGATCTCGACTGGGGCATCCCCGTGCCGAAGCCGGGCTTTGAGCAGAAGAAAATCTATATCTGGGCCGAAAACGTGCTCGGCTATCTCTCCGCAAGCGCTGCGCTCTGTGAGGAGCGCGGCATCCCCTTCGAAGCGGTATTCGGCGAAAGCGCCCTGCATTACTATGTACACGGCAAGGATAACATCCCATTCCACACGATCATTTTGCCCGCGCTTTTACTGGCGGAGGGCAGCGGGCTGCACCTGCCGGATGTTATCGTATCGAGCGAGTACGCCACGCTGGAGGGCCGTAAAATCTCCACAAGCCGGAACCATGCGGTTTGGGTTCGGGATCTCGTGGCGCAGTATGACCCGGACGCCATCCGATACTTTTTCCTCGCAAACGGTCCGGAAAGGCGCGATATGGATTTCACCTTCCGCGCCTTTGCCGAGCAGAACAACACGGAGCTGGTCGGCGCATGGGGAAATTTCGTAAACCGCACGCTTGCGTTTATCCGCAAATATCTTGGAAATGCCGTTCCGGACGGTACGCCGGATCCGGCAGTCGTGCGGGAAACCGCCCGCGCCTTCTCCGAAGTGAGCGATAAGATTGAAAAGGCGCGTATTCGGGATGCGCTCGACACCGCTTTTGAGCTTGTGCGCTTCGGCAACAAATACTACGACCGAAACGAGCCGTGGAAAACCAGGACCAGCGCGCCGGAGGCCTGCGCCGATACGCTCTATAACTGCACCTGCCTGATCGCCAATCTGGCGGTTCTGCTCTCCCCGTTCCTCCCATTTTCTTCGGAAAAGCTGATTCGCTGGCTCGGCCTAAGCACGCACTGGGCGGTGCAGGCGGCAACACCCGGAAAGCCGCTTCCCGAAATCTCGATTCTGTTTTCCAGAATCGAACCACCTTCAGATGAAGAATAATCCAATCCGGCCATTGAATCTTTTCCTTCCTTTCGGTCCGTAAAACACGGCGCCGGCTGCTTGGCAAGCAGCCGGCGCCGTGTTTTGTCTGTCGTGTGCTCTTATTTGCGCTCGCCGTAATCTGCGCCTGCGGGATTGCAGAGCAGCAGGACGGTCTTTTCCTCCGGCGTGAGCGTGATCTCCCCGGCACCGCAGGGAATGAAAAGCTCGTCCGCTTTCCGAATCGGCAGGACCGTCTCCCCGCATCGGAGCGCGCCGCTTCCCTCCAGAACGATCGCGATCTGCGGCGTACCGGTGCGCTTCAGCGCGACGGGCAGCCCCGCTTCAAGCCGGGTAAACGAGAAATAGGGTGTCTGCGCCTCTCCGATAACGACGCTTTCCGTTCCCCACTCGCCTGTGCGGAGCACCTTCGGCGCAATGCAGTAGCGGCGCAGATTCTCCTCGTAATCCGCTCCGTTATAGATATAGCAGCCCAGCAGCCGCTCCTTGTGAAAGGCCTGCTCCTCCGGCGTGCCGCTTTCGAGCCTATGCGCGCCGACCGTGATGTCGCTCGGCTCCTGCACCTCCGCGACAAAGCACCCGCAGCCGATCGCATGCGGCAGGCCCGCCTGAATGAAGAACGCATCGCCGACCTCTACCGGGATCTTATGGCAGCAATCCTCCATTGCGCGGATATCGCCGCGGTCAAACGCTTCCTCAAACATCTCGCGCGTGACGCCCTCCTTAAAGCCCATATAGACATACGGTGTTTCCGGGCTGTCCTCGCGCTTTCCGATCACATACCAGCTCTCTTCCTTGCCGTAATCGCTCTGGAACCACGCCTTCGCATAAGCGCGCGTCGGATGCGTCTGCAGGCCGAGCTGCTTTTCCGCGTCGAGAAGCTTGACCAGCACGCCGTTTCGCGCAATGTGCGCCGCGCCGAGCGCCGCCTCCGGGTTCGCCCCGATGGCCTCAAACAGGTAGCATTTTGTCCCGTCCGGCAGAATGACCTGCGCACACCCGTCGTTCGGGTCGCCCTTTTCGGCGGCGTTTACCGTGCGGGTGTCGGAACCGACCCACGCTTCCGGGCGGCCGTCATCCTCGCCCGGAAAAATGCCGCGGAAGCGGTCGATCTCCCGGCCGCCGGGATAGCGCGCGATTTTGTTCGGCACCAGCTTCCACGGCACCGTATACCATTTCTTTTCAAACGACTCCATAACTTTTTCCTCCCAATAAAACGATACGCGCGGCTGATTCGGGCACATCGGCGAGCCGCTCTTTTCAAATTTGGAATCCACGTGTACGCCGTCCCGTTCAAAAGGACAAACAGCGCACTCATCGGCTCAGTCCTAGGGTCAAGCCGGATATTCGCGCAATTAACAATTAAAGTGGTACACCCCGTGCGCACATCGCCGTAAGGATCTGTACGTCGCGGCGCCGACCAAAGATCAGAACCAAGAATCGGTGTAGCTTGCTTTCTGCGCCTCTTCGCTCGGCATAGTCTTCGCCACGTGCAGCACGGGCGTTTCGGTGCAGTTTTCCACGCGAACCGTCTTTTTCTCGTCCGGATAAAGGGTGAAGAAATTATCGCTGTAATGCACGCGGTCGTGACTCGTCATCAGGTAGACAAACGGCGTGTACAGATCAGCGGAAACGGTGACCAGCAGATCCTTGCCGTCCTGCTCGACCCGCTCGATCTTTGCATCGCTTTCCGGGAATACATAATCACGGTAATAGGCACGCAGGCTGTCCGCCGTATCGAAGCCTTCCGCCTTCGCAAAGTAGAAGCCGGCCTTCAGGTCATTGCAGACGGCAAGGTCAAACTGCTGCCACGAATGCGGCGCGGCCTCGACCGTCTTTGTGCAGACGCTGTCCGTCTTTCCGTCAAAGGTCATGTAGCCGCAGGTGATTTCCGGGGTGAGAGGCTCTGACGTCTCGGTGATGACAGTCACGCGCGCGCCGGCCTACGCCTTGCGGATGATCAGCTTCTTCGGCTGGAAAGCGCGCTTTAAGAAGTAGAACGAGACCTTTCTCGTCAGGTAGTAGTCGATGATCGTCCAGCCCGTCTCCGGCCAGCAGTCGTTATACATCCAGATCAGGTCGCCCGCGCCGTACGGCTTCTGGCGCATTGCCTCGGCAAGCTCCGCATAGAGCAGGCCCTGCATGATGCCGCTGTAAATCAGGTAGCTGTGTACGTCGAGTGTGGAGAAATCGGTGATATGGCGGTTGATTGCGCCGTCAATGTTGCCGCGCTTGCGCTCAAATTCGCCGTGATGCTTCCAGATCGCACCGTCAAAGGACATTTCCTCGCCGTCGTGGTAGCGGCGGACCGTGCTTTCCATCTGCGCGCCGAAGAAGCCGTATTCGCTTGAGAAACGCGCCGGAATGCGGTCAAAAGCCTCCAGCTCATAGACGAACTTAAACTTTGTTTTCGGGTCGCGTCCGAAATACGACCACGCGTGTACGTCGCCTTCCTCCGTCAGATTGGCGCGCTCCCCGAAATACGGGGAGGACGGCATATACGGGATCAGCGGGCTGTTCCGGTGTACGGCGCGCGGCTGAATGTAGTTGAAAATCTTCTCGCCGTAGAAGCGCTCCGGCTTGATCGGCGCCGGGAACCAGTCCGTATAGGATTCGGCAATCTCGTTGTTGCCGGTCCAGACCGCCATGCAGGGATAATGCGCGAGGCGCTTTGTCTGATACTCGGCCTCCCGCTCCGCCTCCTGAAGGAAGCTGTCGATGTGATCCGGGTAAAAGCCGCAGGCATACATGAAATCGTGCATCAGCAGGATGCCGTACTCCGAGCAGTATTCATAGAAGCAATCCGGCTCATACGTGCCGCCGCCCCACATGCGGAACATCGTGAAGTTTGCCGCCGCGCCCTCGCTGACAAGCGTTTTGTAGCTTTCGTCCGGCGTGCGCAGGTAAACGGAATCGGTCGGCACCCAGTTGCCGCCCTTGCAGAAGATGCGCGCGCCGTTGACCTTGAAGAAGAAATTGCGCGTGCCGTCCTCGAGCTTTGAAAGGTCAAGCTCAACCGTGCGGACGCCAATTTTCTTCGGCTTCATTTCGTTTGTAACACCCTTCGCCGTGCAGCGGGCCGTAAAGGTATACAGCTTCTGCTCGCCGTAGCCGTTCGGCCACCAGAGCTTCGCGCCCTTAAGCGTGACACGCTCCGAGGCATAGTTGATGCCGCCGACGAGCATCAGCTCCTGACAGCCCGTATAGGCGGTCTCGCCGTCTATCTCCAGCGCATATTCGAGCACGGTTTCCGCGCTCTGCACCATGTTGGATTTCTCGATCTCAAAGTGGAACTCGATCTCCGCGTCGCTGCCGCAGAGCTTCAGCGTATCCACGCGGGCCGCCGTAACCTTTGCGCCGCTGAACGCCTCGATTCCGATGGAGCGGCCGATGCCGCAGGTCGGAACCGGCTGGCACCAGTCCCAGCCATAGGTAAACTGCGGCTTGCGGGTATATACGCGCTGGTCGCAGATCGCATTGTCGCTGCCGCAGTAGAAAGAAACGCTGTCATGCGGATAGTGAAGCTCCATGCCGGAGGTCAGACGGATCACAAGCTGGTTCGTGCCAACCTGCAAAAAGCGCTTGATATCCTCGGAAAACGCGCAGAAAGCATTTTCATGGTGCGCAACGCGCATGCCGTTCAGGATAATATCGGCGTTGAAATCCAGCATCTCGATATTCAGCCGGACAATATCCTCGTTCAGCACATCCTCTGTTACTTCAAATTCCTTGACAAACCACCAGGACAGATCCTTAATCCAAAGATTGTCCTTCGTATTGGTTTTGAGGAACGGCTCCTCAATGATGCCGCTGTCTATGAGCGCCGTGGTCACGTCGCCCGGAACCGTGGCGGGAATATACCCGGTTTTGGACGGAAACGCATTCGGCGCCTTATCTTTCATGACTGTGAAAGCGGTTTCAGGTTCGGCAAAAAATTTTGCCTGCATCTCCGGCGGCAGATCTTCCAAAGACAAAAATCCCGGCAGCGTGGGGCGAACCGGCTCGGCATCCAGCTTACGCAGAACCTCCGTAAAGCGGTCGGCCGTGACATCGATGAATTCGCCGCGCAGCTTCCATGCACCGGCAAGTGAAATCGTATGCATAAAACACAAACTCCTTTGGGAATGAATTTCGGAACACGGGCCCTTTTGGCCTGTCTCCTTGCTACCTGCATTCTATCGAAGGATTCAGCAAAAAGCAAGCCCTTTTCAATGATTTTCTATCCAGAAAAAGTGCAAAAAACTTGGCGACAATCACTAAAAGAAAGGTCGGAAATGAAGAATGGGGAAAGGCAGTACGCCCTTCCCCATCCATTATTCGGTTATGCGGATAAACTAAATCGAATGATTAGTGCTCAGCGAGATATGCTTCCATCTCTGCCTGCAGCGCAGCATAATCCTCATTTGCTTCAGCAAGAACTTCCTCAAGGCCGAGGCCGTTCAGCGTAGCAATATAGTTATCCCAATTTTCAATGGAATCCTGACCAGCGATAACGCCCCAGAGGTACTGATCCTTCTGCGACTCGATGTCGGCGCTGTACTCGGTCCATGTCTCGAAAGACGCCGGATCCTTCCACTCAACGAGGTGCTCAGCAGCATAGCGGCTGTTCTCGCCGGACTTGTTGAAGAGAGCCGTTGTTTCCGGTGTGTTCGAAATGTTGCCCTCGTCCTTACGGTTGAAGGGGTTATCGAAGATCTTCAGGCCGATGTTCTGGGAGGTGTTCTCCTCGGAATCCGGGCCAATGATCGCAACATATGTGCCGTTCTCATCGTACTCATAGTGCTCGCCTTCGATACCGAAGCGTCTCTCAACATAGTTCTCGAGAGAGCACATGTCGTCATAGGTCGCGAAGAGTCTTTCCGGATCCTGCGCAGACTTTGTGATTCCAAAGTATGCCCAAGCGGCGGAGGTAGCCGGGTCTTCCTGCGGGACGCCGTTCTCACCAACGACCATATCGATCGGAACCCACTCTGCATCCGGGTTCGAGGAATAGAAGGACATCATGGCAGCCGCGTCCGGGTTGTTCCATGCGCACCAGCTATAGGTAACGCCGAAGCCGCCGTTTGCCATTTCCTGATCACGGTCTGTATCCTGCGTGATGTTCGGGGTAATGTAGCCCTTCTTATAAAGCTCGGCAACATCATTGACCCAGTTCTTTGTGCCTTCGTTTGCCGGGCCGTATGTTACGACACCGTCATCGTCCACACAGAAGCGGCTGTAATGCGTCTGGTCATAGGACTGGATCCACGGCCAGAAGGAGCGGAAGTCATAACCGTCGCCGCCGAGGCCGTAGGTATCGTTCTGGCCATTGCCGTCCGGATCGTCCTCTGTGAACGCGCGCATTACTTCCTCAAGCTCGTCAATTGTGGTCGGAACCTCAAGGCCGAGATTATCGAGCCAATCCTGGCGGATCCAGAGGCACTCGCAAGAGGGCTCTGCAACGTCGCCCGGGATTCTGTAGATGGAGCCGTCCGCTTCGGAAGCGTAGAACAGGGTCTTTTCATCCATCTTGTTGTAGTAATCACGGATGTTGGTGTACTTGTCCATATAAGCG